>DATILQ010000071.1:0-19437 GCA_035476235.1 Burkholderiales bacterium | reverse complement strand
GCGTCATGTCCGCGAGGCTCGCATGATCCTCGCCATCGACGCCGGCAATTCGCGCGTCAAATGGGGCTGGCATGACGGCTTGGCCTGGACCAGCATCGCCACCGTATCGCTCATCGAGTTCGCCGCCTCGAGCGACCACATCAACCCGTTTTCGATCACGCACGGGGACCCCGAGCGCATCGTGATCGCCAACGTCGCCGGCGAGGGCGCGCACCAGTTGCTCGTGAACTGGACCAGCATCTTCGACGCCGAGCCGCTGTGGCTGCACGGCGAAGCGGAGCGCTGCGGCGTGCGCAGCCGCTATGAGCGCCCGGAGCAGCTCGGGCCCGACCGCTGGGCGGCGCTGGTGGCCGCGCGCGCCGTGCATGCGGGGCCGTGCCTGGTCGTCAACGCCGGCACGGCCACCACCATCGACATGCTGTCGGGCGATGGCGTGTTCCTCGGCGGCGCGATCTCCCCGGGCATCGACCTGATGCGCTTCGTGCTGCACGAGCACACCGGCCGCCTGCCGCTCCAGGAAGGCAGCTTCCGCGAGGCGCCGCGCAATACCTTCGACGCGATCGAGACCGGCTGCCGGCACGCGCAGGCCGGCGCCGTCGAGCGTATGCACCGCGCGATGGGCGGCAATCCGCTGTGCATCGTATCGGGGGGCGCCGGGCGCCAGCTGCTCGAGCTGCTGCGGCTGCCGTCGCGCTACATCGAGAACCTGGTGCTCGACGGCCTGGCGCGCATCGCTCTGAGCGAGCGCGCCGTGACGCGATGAGGACGCTGTTCTTCCTGCTGCTTCTCGCCAACGTGGCGTTTTTCGCCTGGTCGCGTTTCGCCGCGGCGCCCGATGCCGGCGGCGACCCGCTGCCGATCGCCCGCCAGATCGATCCGGAAAAGCTGAAGATCATCTCGCCGGCCGACCTGCCGGCCGCGCCGGTGGCGCAAAAGCCCGCTCCTCCTCCCCCCGCGCCTCCCCCGGTCGCCTGCCTGGAATGGGGCAGCTTCACCATGGCCGACGCAGCGCGCGTCGAGAAGGCGCTCGAGCCGCTCGCGCTCGGCTCCCGCCTGACTCAGCGGCGCAGCGAGGAAACGGCGAGCTGGTGGGTGTTCATCCCGCCGCAAGGCAGCCGGCAGGGCGCGCTGAAAAAGGCCGCCGAGCTGAAGGCGCTCGGCGTCGATGACTATTTCATCATGCCCGATGACAGCGATCACCGCTGGGCGCTGTCGCTCGGGGTGTTTCGCAGCGCGGAAGCGGCGCAGGCGCGGCTCGCCGCGCTGCGCGGCCAGGGCGTGCGCAGCGCCCAGGCCGGCCCGCGCGAGACTGTCGTGGCGAGGCTCTGGTACCAGGTGACGAGCGTCGATGCGCCGCTCCAGGCGCGGCTGAGAGACCTCGCGCGGCAGCTCGAGGGCAGCGAGCTGAAGGAGTGCCCTTAGCTTTTCTGCAGCGCGCTCTCAGCCGATGGGATGCGTGCCGCCGGGCACATGCTTCGCGACCAGCGCCAGCAGCCGGTCCGCGCGCACCGGCTTGGTGACATAGCCGACTGCGCCGAGCTCCTTGCCGCGCAGGTCCCCCTCCTCCTCCGTAGTGAGAAAGATCACCGGAATGTAAGGCAGCGCCTTGTCCGCCTTCAGGGCGGCGATGAACTCGAAGCCGTCCATGTGCGGCATGTTGACGTCCGAGATGATCAGGTCGGGCGGGCTGCGCAGCACCATGTAGCCCGCGCTGATCGCGTCCGGCGCGACGTGCACGTCGTAGCCGGCCGCGCTGAGATGCAGCCGCAGCAGCTCACGGATATTTTCGTCGTCGTCGACGACGAGGATGCTGGCAGCCATCGAAGTACGGCGTCGGAAGCTCCTAGCTTCTGACCTCCCACTCGCCTTCGCCCTTCCGGCAGGCAACGCCTTTTACCGTATCGCGCCGAGAGCCCGCAGAGACGAGGGTGGAGAATTCTCGACACGGCAGCCTGCCTTCCTGCAAGTTTCGCGTCGGCGTAAGGCGATAGCTGACGCCGGTCGCCTGGTTGGTCCACACCACCGTTTTCTTCTCGCCCGCGAGCTCCAACGCGTGGCCCCAGCAGCCGCGGTCGCCTTCGTCGATCTGCTGTCCGATCTTCGCGCCGATCACCGCTCCGAGTACGGTGCCGACCAGAATCGCGACCGGGCGGTCCTTGTCGGAGGCGCGCGAGCCGACTGCGCCGCCGACCGCGCCGCCCAGCACCGCGCCGACTGCCGCGCTATTGCACCTGCCCTCGATGATGCCGTAGTCCTTATCCCACTTCTTGCCGGTGTAGCCGACGTAATTGGGGTCGTTCTTCTTCCGCCAGCCATGTGCCGGCGCCCAGGGCGGCGGGTCAGCGGGCGAAGGGACCGGAAGGAGACCGAGCGACAAGAGGGCGACGAACGCGAGGCGTGTTGAGTTTTTCATTGATCCCTCCCGTGTGGTGCTGGTGGCCCGACTCGAACGGGCGACCTACTGATTACGAATCAGTTGCTCTACCAACTGAGCTACACCAGCTTTTTCCGGCCCCGTCATAGCGAGATCGCGACGCAACGGCGATTATAGCGGCGGATTCAGCGCGCGCCCGGGACGCTTCGATCGTCGCCCCAGTCGACGGTCAGTTCCGCCCCCGCGCCGGTGCCAGGAAGGCCAAGCACCGTCTTTACCGCCAGGAGCAGATCGTCGACCTCGAACGGCTCGGTGAAGTAGCCCTGGACGTCGCTCTGCAATGCCTTGAGAAGCCTGTCGCGCGCGGCATCCGGAGCCAGCACGATGACCGGCACGTCCTTCAGCACCGGGTGCGAGCGCATCTTGGCGAGCACCGCAAGGCCGTCTACATCGGGCAGCGCGGCGCCGAGGAGCACGACATCCGGCACCGGCGGCTGGTGCAGCTCGCTAACGAGCTCCGCTCCGCTGCCGGCCGCGCGCGACACGAAACCCTCCAGCGTGAAGTACGAGCGGAGCAATTTGACGAACTCGGGCGCATTGGCGACCGTAAGGACATGGACTTTGCGACCGGGTTCGCGCCGATGCGCGGCGGCGCGTCGCGCGAGCGCCAGGTGGTTGCCGGCCCGAGACGCATTGCCCGTTCCGCCCTTGAAAAAGTCTCTGGCATCGACCACGGAGATTTTGTACCGATCCGCAGCGCTTTCCAGATGACCCGAGGCGAGCAGCTTGCGCAGCGCTTCACGAACCGCCTCGGCCTCAAGGCACGCGGCGCTGTTGACCACGGCGGCGACTGAGCCTCGATCGTCGGCCAGAACCAGCACCTCGAGCTCCGCGGCGGAGAGCGGCGTGCCCGGCGCGCACAGTTCCGCCTTGCCCTTCGCGGTGAGCACCAGGACATCTTCGTCGATCACGGGCAGCGCTTCCTCGCCGGCCATGCGGTGATTCTGGGCGCGATAGCCAGCGCGCCGCAGGGAGTATTTCCTGCAGCGAGCTGCGCGTGAAGTATTTCACGCAATGTTGCGCCGCGTCGCGCCACTCGGTCCGCGATTACCGCCGCCGGTCGCGCGCTCTTGCTGCGTGCGTCGACGGCTCCGTAGGATGCACGCTATACCAAGGGAGGCATCATGCGCAGCGCCACGGGCTTCACTCTCATCGAGGTGATGATCACGGTCGCCATCGTGGCGATTCTCGCCGCCGTTGCGATCCCTTCGTACACCGACTACATCACGCGCAGCAAGATCCAGGAGGCGACCAGCGCGCTGCTTGCCCAGCGCACGAAGATGGAACAGTACTTCCAGGACCAGCGTACTTACATCGGGGCGTGCGCGGCCGGCACCGTGGCGCCGCTGCCTGCCGGGCTCAAGTATTTCACCGTCGGCTGCAGCAACCTGAGCTCGACCACCTACACGGTCACCGCGACCGGCATCGCCGGCAGCGATATGGCCTTGTTCTCCTTCACGATCGATCAGGGAAACAACCGGGTGACCGCAGGCGTGCCCCCCGGCTGGACCCCTCCGGCTACCAACTGCTGGGTGATGAGGAAGAGCGGTACATGCTGAAACACCGTCTGCCGCGCGGCTTCACCCTGATCGAGATCATGGTTTCGCTCACCGTGCTCGGCATCCTGCTGATGGTCGCGCTGCCGAGCTTCAGCGAGTGGCTGCAGAACCAGCAGCTGCGCGCCGCCAGCGAGGCGACGCTCAACGGCCTGCAGGTCGCGCGGGCGGCGGCGATCCAACGCAACGTCCTCGTGCAGTTCCAGGAGACCTCGCTCCCCCAAACCGCATGGGCCGTGACGGAAGCGGTGACCGCTATCCCCGTCCAGAGCCGGGCGCATGAGGAAGGGTCGCCAAACGCGCAAGTCACCGCGACACCGGCTGGCGCGACGACCGTGACGTTCGCGCCGCTGGGGAACGTGGTCACAAACATCGATGGCAGCGCCACGGTGACGCAGCTCGACGTCAGCAACCCTGCCGGCGGCAGCTGCCAGCCGGCCGGGCCGATGCGCTGCCTGCGGGTGGTGGTGTCCGGCGGCGGCAGCCTGCGAATGTGCGACCCGACCTCGACCCTCCCTGCGAATGACCCGCGGGCATGCTGAGGAGACATAGCGCCATGCGAATTCACTCTCAAGCACCGAAGCGCCAGGACGGCGTCATGCTGCTCGAGGCGCTGATCGCGATCCTCATTTTCTCGATCGGCATCCTGGCCGTCGTCGGGCTGCAGGCGGTCAGCATCAAGAACGTCACCGAGTCGAAACACCGCACCGAGGCCGCGTTCCTCGCCAACAAGCTGCTGTCGCAGATGTGGACCGACGCGGGCAACATCGCGTCGTACGCCTATCCGGGAAGCGGGGGCGTTCCGACCCGGCTGACGGGCTGGGTGGGCCAGGTGAATAACCGCCTGCCCGCCGCGGCCACCGTGCCGCCGATCGTGACCATCACCGGCCCGAGCGCGACAGGCGCCACGGTGACCATCCAGGTGCGCTGGCAGCTGCCGGAGGAACAGTCGCAGGGGCTGCCGCCGCACCGGTACACGGTCGTCGCCGCCGTCTACACGAGCTGACCATGCGCGCCCTCATCGCCCGGCGTCCGTCCCGCGGCTTCAGCATGGTCGAGCTGATGGTCGCGATGGTAATCAGCCTGATCGGCGTGATCATCATCTTCCAGGTGTTCGAGACCTTCGAGGGCGTGCGGCGCACCTCGACCAGCGGCGGCGACGCGCAGCAGAACGGCGCGGTCGCGCTCTACTTCATGGAGCGCGACCTGCGCAATGCCGGCATGGGCATCAACGACACCATCTATGCGGGCTGCAACATGATCGGCTCCGACTCGTCCCGCACGACGCCCAATTTCCCGCCGCTCGGCAATCCCATGATCGTGGCGCCGGCGTTGATCACGGCCGGCGCAAACGCCCAGACGCCCGACCAGCTCAGCGTTTTCTACGGCTCGCAGAACCAGATCGGGAATGCCACGACGCTGGTGGCCAACATGGTCCTGCCCACCTCGCCGCTGACCGTGCAGACCCGCTTCGGCTTCCGCCCCGGCGACCTCGTGCTGCTGCTCGAGCCCGGCAGCGGCAAGAACTGCGCGTTCATGGAAGTCACCTCCCTTCCGGGGCTGCCGAGCAACCAGATCAACCATGACACGGGCACCTACACGCTCTCCGCGGGAGCCTCGGTCGCGTCACGCTTCAACCCGGCGGCGGGAATGGGCGTCACTTATGGCGGCGCGAACACGGCCAATGTCGCACGCGTGTTCAATCTCGGCAATCTGCACGACGACATCAACTTCCCCGCGTCGCAGAACGTGACAGTGCCGGTCTACAACCTGTATACCATAGCGAACAATACGCTCACCGTATCGAATGCGTTCGTCATCTCGGGGGGCGTGCCGGCCGTGAACTCGGTCGCCGACAACATCGTGCACATGCGCGCCGACTACGGGGTCGACGACGGCGTCAACGACGGCTCGGTCACCTACAACACGGTCTACGCCCCAAACGACGGCATCGTCGATCGCTACATCTCCGCGGCGCCGAACTGGACGCAGGTCATCGCAGTGCGGGTCGCCGTGGTGGCGCGCAGCGCGCAGCCCGAAAAACCGGCTGCTGGCCTCGGCTCGCCCTGCGACACGACGACTGTGGCTCCGACATGGTCGGGCAATACGGGGCCCACGCGGTCGTTCGACCTGTCGGCCATTCCTTTGCCGGCAGGGGTGACCTGGCAGTGCTACCGCTACCGCGTGTTCGAGACGACGGTGCCGCTGCGCAACTGGATCTGGAAGTCGAGCTGACATGAAACGATACGCCGAAAGCAGCCTGCCAATGCTCTGCCGCCAGCGCGGAGTGACGCTGTTCATCGCGCTGATCGTGCTCGTCGCCATGACCATGGCCGCCGTGGCCATGATGCGCTCCGTCGATACCGCGACCGTGGTCGCCGGCAACATCGGCTTCAGGCAATCCGCCGTCAACGCCGCCGACCAGGGCGTCCAGGCCGCCTATGCCTGGCTTGGCGCGAATATCGGCGGGGCGGGAATCAGCAACGATAACGCGCCACAAGGCTATTTCTCGAGCGTCGCTGCAGGCGAGGCGCCGGACTGGTACGCCAACTCCGCCAGCTGGGCAAGCGCCTTTAACCTGACGCTGACCTGTCCTGCGACAGGCGCAAATACGGACTGCGCGGGGAATACAGTGTCCTACGTCATTCACCGCATGTGCCCGGTCGCCAATTGCGCGCCGAACGCGACCTGCGGCGGCGTCGCCAACGTCTGCGGCCAGACGCTGTCGAGCACCGCGGTCAGCGGCGAAGGCGTCGAGCAGAGCGCGCCGAACTTCTTCACCACGCCGCCGCAAACCCATTACCGCGTCACGGTGCGCTCGACCGGCCCGCGCGCCTCGATCGCCTACATTCAAACAATGCTGCGCGGCCAATGAAAGCGCTTAGGGAGAATTCCATGAGCTCCAAGAAATCGCTCGCAAGACGCCTGGTTCTTTACGGCGTGCTCGGCTGCATGGTGAGCCAAACCGCGCTCGCCGCCGTCACGGACATCTCCAGCATTCCGCTCGCGACGAGCGGCGGCTCGAACATCCTGCCGAACCTGCTGTTCGATCTTGACGACTCGGGCAGCATGCAGTGGGATTTCATGCCCGATTACGTCAGCCCCAACACGGTCGGCTCGGCGCTGACCCAGTCCAAGCCCTGCATGGTCGACAGCAGCGGCCAGCCGTATTGCTCGGCCGGCTGCTCGTTCGGCGGCAGCGGCTTCGTGTGCAACGTCGCCGGCGGTCCGCCCTACCAGGCGGGGGGCGCGAACGCCCTCAACGGCGTCGCCTACGATCCCAATTTCTATTATCGCCCCGGCCTCGGCTCCAACGGCCAGCCGCTCATCAACCCGCCCTCCGGCCTGCCGCTCGGCAACCCGGTGACGACCACCAGCGTCGCCGACGACGTTTACTTTCACGCCCCCTTCGGCGCGAGCGTGACCAACGTCGACGTGGCCACGCAGATCCCGGAATTGAAGTACTGCAACAGCAACAACGTCTGCAAGCGCAACGGCGCCGACAGCGCCGGCGCGAACCTGGTGTCCGGCACGGCGTTCGACTCATCGAGCAGCAGCTCGGGCAACAGCATGCCCGCGGGGCAGTTCCCTTACCGCACCAATCCGGCCAATGCGAGCACGGCGATCTTCGGCCTGCCGGAGATGATGCCGATCGGCAGCTTTGCCCGCACCAGCACCACGGTGACCGTGACGACCGTCGAGCCGCATGGACTCGCGGCGGCCGACAAGATCTTTGTAACTGGAACCGGCGCTGTCGACGGAACGGTGTTTACCGTACTTGCCAGTCCTGCACCGACCGCAACCACCTTCGCTTATACCTCCGGCAGCGGCACTCTGACTGCGCGGAACGGCGCTTACCGCAAGCACAATGCGGCGACATTTGTGCAGGCCGGCACGCTAGTCACCGTGACCAGCACCGCGCACGGGCTCGTAAGCAATGACGTGATCGCCGCCGCATCAGCCGGAACCACCGATACCGGGAGATCGGTTAGCGTCCTCACCGCCAACACGTTTACTTTTACCAGCGGCGGCACGCATAGCGGCACGTTCTCCTGGGTACGCACCGGGCTGTACAACGTCGCCAGCTCCGTCAACGGCCCGGCAAACGCCTACGCCGTCATTCCGGTCGAGTATTGCTCGGACGGCAACCTGACGAACTGCGCCTATGTGCTTCCCGGGAACACGCCGCCTGGCGGCTTCACCTTCCCGGCCTACGTGCGCTTCTGCCAGACACAGGCCCAGGCGCTTGCGCCCGGCGCGGTCAGCGACTCATCGGGCACCCCCCGCTGCCGCTCCAAGTACAACGAAACGGCCGGCATCACGCAGTACCTCTATGCCCGTGTCGGCTGGTTCAAGCGCGACATCATCACGTCCACGGTCGGCAGCTATACCAACCGGCCCGCTCGCCCCGACTGCATCAGTGCGCCGACCTGCACGTACGCCGAGGAGATCAACAATTACGCGCGCTGGTACACCTACTATCGCACGCGCCTGCAGATGATGAAGAGCTCGGTTGGCACCTCGTTCCTGTCCTTCATCGGCAACCCGACCGGCACGCCGCCGAAACCGAACTCCCTGCGCATCGGGTTGATCACCATGCACGCGCAGGACTCCGGCAGCGTCGCGCCGGCGAAATATCTCAAGATCAGCGACTTCAACACCACTCAGGCGTCGAACTTCTACACCAAGTTCTACACGCAGACCGCGGGCAGTTTTACCCCGCTGCAGCAAGCGCTCGCGCGCGCCGGATGGATCTACGCCGGCCAGCTCAATACCGGCCTCACGACGGGCATTCCGACGGCGGACGATCCCATCCAGGCGGCCTGCCAGCGCAACTTCACCCTGCTGACGACGGACGGCTACTGGAACAACCTCGCCTCCTTTCTGCCGCAGACTCCGGCGGCAAGGACCATCGGCAATCTCGACGCCTCGCCCTCCACGCTCATCGGCTCGACCCTGGTCGACCGCACTCAGACCGTGACGCTCGACGGATCGGGCTCCTCGTCGACCACCGTCACTCCCATCTCGTCGAACTCGGAACAGGACATCTGCCAGGGCAACAACAATGTGGTCTTCGGTATTGGCAACCCGGGCGGCACGGTCACTTGCGGCTGCCAGCCGAAGGAGCACGCGATCAAACAGGAGGACATCCAGACGGCGCGCACCGACGTCTTCAACAACGGGGTGCTCGTGAGCAGCACGACGGCAACGAACCCGCTGGTCACCACGCCCGGCGGCTGCCAGGCCGCCAACTGGACGGAAACCGACACGCCGCAAACGGTGCAACAGGACAAGCTCTGCCAGCGCAGCGGCGGCGCCAGCGTCACGTTTAACGACGGCGCCACGCAATCGTGCAGCGCCTGCAATTCCGGCAGGTACGTGATCATCCGCCAGACAAAAACCCAGACTAATGCCGTCATCACCGCAGACGGCGTACAGACGCAGAACAGCACTACCGGGACAGGCACGCCCGCCTATACATACAGCACAAATGGAACGACGTTCAGCTCAACAGCCCCGAGCGGCAGCGCCTGCTCGAGCTCATCGATCGCGATCACGCTGAGCCCGAATCCGAAGACCACCAACACCACGCCGGTGGTGAACACGAGCGGCAGCGGCACGGCGCTGACGCTGTGGAGTCCAAACCCGCAGACGACGACCGGCGGAACGGTCACGTCGACGTTCACGGCCGGCGGGACCGCCTCCACGGTCGCCGACGTCGCGCTGTACTTCTATGAGACGAAATTGCGCGGCGGCAAGGATATCTACGGCGACGCCACCGGGCCGCAGTTCGGCCCGAATACCAATCCGCCCAATGCGGTCGACCTTTCGACGAACTCGATCATCGTCAAGAGCGGCGCCAAGGACTTCGTTCCGTACCAGCACATGGTGACTTTCGGCATCGGCCTCGCCGACGGTCTGATGCGCTTCCAGCCGGACTACGCGACGGCCTCCACCGGCGACTTCGCCAACATCCAGAACGGCGCGCTCAATGCCTGCTTCTGGACGGCCGGAAGCTGCAACTGGCCCGCGCCGGCGGACAACCTCAACGCCAACCTCGACGACCTGTGGCACGCCGCCGTCAACGGCCGGGGGTCGTACTACCAGGCGCTGAACCCCGACGCGCTGCGGCAGGGAATTTCCGCCACGCTGACTTCTCTCAACGCGGTGGTGGCGGCGGCGGCGGCATCGGCGACTTCCAGCCCGAACGTCACGCAGACCGACAACCAGATCTTCAGCACCACTTACGAGACCAACACCTGGTCGGGCAAGGTCTTCGCCCAGACGATCGACCCCACCACCGGCAACGTGAACCCGGCCATCACGTGGCAGGCGGACCAGAACCTGCTCTCCAAGGTCGCCGCCTCCAGCGACTCGCGCAACATCCTCACGCTCGATGACACCGGCACCGGCTCGAAGGTGAAGCCGTTTGCCTGGGCCTCGCTCACCGCGACCGAGCAGGCGTTCTTCGCGAACAAGTGCACGCCGCTCAGCACGATGACGCAGTGCGCGCTGCTCACGCCGGCGCAGCAGGTCACCGCGAACGACGGCAACCAGATGGTCGGCTACCTGCGCGGGTGGCAAGCCAACGAAGGCACCATCTTCCGCGACCGCATGATCGTCGACACCATTACCGGGGTGACCGCGAACACGGTGCTGGGCGACACGATCACGGCCAGGCCGGTGTTCGTGCGCAATCCAAATTTCAGCTATGTCGACGCGGTAACGCCGAGCTATGCGACCTTCGCAGCCGCCAACGCCAACCGGGCATCGCGCGTGTACGTCGGCGCCAACGACGGCTATCTGCACGCCTTCGACGGTGCCACCGGCAACGAGTCCTGGGCATACGCGCCGCGGTTCCTCATGCCGGCGATGTATTCGCTGGCAGATACCGGCTACGCCTCGCAGCACCGCTACTACGTGGACGGCTCGCCGGAAGTCTTCGACGTGTTCGACTCCGTCGCCACCGCCTGGAAGACCGTCCTCATCGGCGGCCTGGACGGCGGCGGGCGCGGCTTCTACGCGCTGGACATCACGGATCCGGTGAATCCGAAGGGCCTCTGGGAATTCTGCAACGACTCGACGCTGTGCGCGATCAACGACGCGGACCTGGGCCTCAGCTACGGCAATCCGGTCGTCGGCAAGCGCTCCTTCGACGGCAAATGGGTGGTCGTGCTGACCTCCGGCCTGAACAACGTCAGCCCGGGAAGCGGCATCGGCTACTTCTACGTGCTGGACGCGATCACCGGCGCGGTGCTCAACAAGGTCAGCACCGGCGCCGGCACGGTCGGCACGCCCTCGGGCCTGATGAAGATCTCCGCCTTCTTCGACTCCCCGGCGACGGACGCGACATTCCGCTACGCGTATGCCGGAGACCAGCTCGGCGACGTAGTACGCCTCGACGTGAGCACGAACCCGGCGACCGTGCTGCATATCGCCACGCTGAAGGACGGCAGCGGACGGGCGCAGCCGATCACTACCCGGCCGGCGCTGACGCACATCGGCACGAGCCGGGTGATGTACATCGGCACCGGCCGCTACCTGGGCAATGCCGACCTGTCGGATCCGGGCGCGGCGAGCGGCATCGCCTGGCAGCAGACGCTCTACGGGTTCAAGGACAAGGACGCGGACTACGGGACCAACCTGCGTACCGGCGCCACCCTGGTCACGCAAACGCTGACCAAGATCAGTGCCACCGATCGCGGCGTCTCGAGCAACCCGGTGAACTGGAACACCCAGGACGGCTGGCTGGTGGACTTCAACCCGCCGGCGGATCCGAGCCCGGGCGAGCTCGTCAACCTCGATCCGCGGCTGGTGCTCGGAACCGTGAAGGTCATCACCAACACCCCGACCGGGGGCGGAGCCTGCTCGATCGGCGGCAGCAGCAGGGACTACGACTTCGACTTCAGGACCGGATCGGCGATAGCGACTTCGGCGGGCGGCGTGGTCGGCCGCTCCCTCGGCGGCACGATCGCGGTCGGCATGGCGATCATCCAGCTGCCGTCGGGCGCGATCAAGGACATCATCACCGGCGCGGACACGAGCAAGACCACCGTGGACGTGCAGATCAACACCGCCGGCGCCGGGGTGAGGCGGTTCTCCTACCGCGAGCGCTGAACGAGCCCGCGCGGCAGGCTGAACACCATGTTCTCGGTGATGCCCTCGAGCGGCCGCACGCTCTCGGCGCCGAGTCCTTTCAGCCGCTGAATGAGCTCGCTCACCAGGATCTCGGGCGCCGAGGCGCCGGCGGTCACGCCGACGCGGCGCTTGCCTGCGATCCACTCGGGACGCAGGTCGTCGGCGCTGTCCACCATGTACGCGTCGGCGCCCATGTGCTCGGCGACCTCGCGCAGGCGGTTTGAATTCGAGCTGTTGGGCGAGCCCACGACGATCACCACGTCGCACTGCGGCGCCATGAACTTCACCGCGTCCTGGCGGTTCTGCGTCGCGTAGCAGATATCGTCGCGCTTGGGGCCCCGGATGCCGGGGAAGCGCGTCTTGAGGGCAGCCACCACCACCGCGGCGTCGTCGACCGACAAGGTGGTCTGCGTGACATAGGCCAGTTTCGCCGGATTGCGCGGCTTGAGCCCGGCCACGTCGCCGAGCGTCTCCACCAGGTACATGGCGCGATCGGCCTGCCCCATGGTGCCCTCCGCTTCCGGGTGCCCGCGATGGCCGATCATCACGATCTCGTAGCCGGCTTTCAGCATCTTGGCGACCTCGACATGCACTTTGGTCACCAGGGGGCAGGTGGCGTCGTACACCTTGAGCCCGCGCCGCTCCGCCTCGGCGCGCACCGCCTTGGCCACGCCATGGGCGCTGAAGATCACCGTGCTGCCGGTCGGCACCTCGTCGAGCTCGTCGACGAACACCGCGCCTTTCGAGCGCAGGTCCTCGACCACGGACTTGTTGTGCACGATCTCGTGGCGCACGTAGATCGGCGCGCCGAACTGGCCCAGCGCGCGCTCGACGATCTCGATCGCGCGCTCGACCCCGGCGCAGAAGCCGCGGGGGTTGGCGAGAACAACGTCCATGCGCGATTTTCTCACGCCGGACGCCGCGCGTAGGCGGCGTCGAACGCCTTTTCGAGACCCGGATGCGCCCCGCGCACGCCGTCGACCACGCGCCTCGCCCAGTCGAAGTACTCGCGGCGCCGCTGCCGGTCCCAGTGCGCCGGGGGACGATCGGAGATGTCGCGCAGGTTGCAGATCTTGTCGGCGAGCTTCACCAGCTTGGCTTCCTTGCTCAGGCCCGCCGCATGCTCGACCTGCAGGCGCTTGCGCTCCGCCTTCGGCAGCGACGTGTCGTCGGTCACCTCGGCGACGATGCGCGCAATCTTCGAGCCGAAGGCATTTACCAGCTCTTCATGGGTGGTCGCGGTGTCCTCTACCGTGTCGTGGAGCAGCGCCGCGCAGAGGACTTCGACATCCATCACGCCGCCCTCGTTGATCAGCACGTCGGCGAGCGCGATCGGGTGGTTGATGTACGGCGAGGACTCGGCGTCCTTGCGCCGCTGGTCGCGGTGCTTGTGCGCGGCGTAGGCGAGCGCCTTGAGCAGCAAAGCCAGCTCGCCTCGATCAGCCCCGCTTTTCATGGAAAAACCCCTCGAGGATCAGCAGCGCCGCGCCGACCGTGATGGCGGAATCGGCGGCGTTGAACGCCGGCCAATGCCAGCCGAAGGCGTGGAAATCGAGGAAGTCGACCACCTGGCCGAAGCGCAGCCGGTCGATGACGTTGCCGAGCGCCCCGCCCAGGATCAGCGCCAGCCCGGCGCAGAACATCGCCCGCGGCGGCGAGCGGAAAAGCAGCACGCTGACGATGACGGCGGCGACGAGAGAGAAAACGACGAACAGCGGCGTCTGCCAGCCGGGCGCGTCGGCGAGAAAGCTGAACGCCGCGCCCTTGTTGAACACCAGGACCAGGTTGAAGAAGCCGGTCAGCGCGCGCCGCTCGCCGGGCGCGAAACCGCCAAGCACGGCCGCTTTGGCGGCCTGGTCTGCGACGACGATCGCGGCTGCGAGCGCGAACCAGCGCCAGTTTCTAGGCATACCGCCGCTTTTCGCCGGGTCCGTGCAGGTTGCTGCGGCAGCGGCCGCAGAGCGCCTCGTCGTCGACGTCCGGGCGGTAATGCCAGCAGCGCTCGCATTTGCGGTGCAGGCTCGGCGCGACCTCCACCCGCAGCCCCCCGCTCGCGCGATGCACGCGGGCGGCGGAAGTGAGCATCACGAACTTGAGATCCTCGCCGAGGCTGCGGAGCAGCGCGTCGTCGCCGCCGTCGGCGTGGAAATCGACCTCGGCCTGCAGCGACGAGCCGACCTGGCCCGCCGCGCGCAGCTCCTCGATTTTCTTGCGCACGGGGTCGCGCAGCTCGCGCAGGCGCTCCCACTTCGGCAGCAGCTGCGCGCCGTCCTGCGGGCGCGGCAGCGCATGCCAGGTCTGGAAGAACACGCTGTCGTCGCGCTTTCCGGTAAACACCTGCCAGAGCTCCTCGGCGGTGAAGCTCAGGATCGGCGCCATCAGCCGCACCAGGCTGTGGGTGATGTGGTGGAGCGCGGTCTGCGCCGAGCGCCGCGGCAGCGAGTCCGCCTTGCAGGTGTAGAGACGGTCCTTGAGGATGTCGAGGAAGAACGCGCTGAGGTCCTCGGAGCAGAACGCCTGCAGCTTCTGCGCCACCAGGTGGAACTGGTAGCGCTCGTAGTCCCCGGCAATCTCTTCCTGCACGCGCGCCGTCATGGCGAGCGCATAGCGGTCGATCTCGAGCAGCTCGTCGACCGGCACGGCGTGCCGCGCGGCGTCGAAGTCGGAGGTGTTGGCGAGCAGGAAGCGCAGCGTGTTGCGCACGCGGCGATAGCTCTCCACCACGTGCTTCAGGATCTCGTTGGAGATGAACAGCTCGCCCGAGTAGTCGGTGCTCGCCACCCACAGCCGCAGGATTTCCGCGCCCAGCGTATGCGACACCTGCTGCGGCGCGATCACGTTGCCCTTCGACTTCGACATCTTGCGGCCCTCGCCGTCGACGACGAAGCCGTGGGTGAGGAGCGCTTTGTAGGGCGGGATGCCATCCAGCATGCACGCGACCAGCAGCGACGAGTGGAACCAGCCGCGGTGCTGGTCCGAGCCTTCGAGGTACAGATGCGCCGGGAAACCGGTTTCTGCCTTGTGCGAGCCGCGCAGCACGGTGTAGTGCGTCGAGCCGGAATCGAACCAGACGTCGAGCGTGTCGCGGCTCTTTTCGTAGTGCGCTGCTTCGGCCCCGATCAATTCCTCGCCGCGCACCGACTGCCAGGCCTCGATGCCGGCGCGCTCGACGCGCCGCGCCACTTCCTCGAGCAGCTCGGGCGTGCGCGGGTGCAGCTTGCCTGTCTCGCGGTGCAGGAAAAACGGCATCGGCACGCCCCACTGCCGCTGCCGCGACAGCGTCCAGTCCGGGCGATTGGCGATCATGCCGTGCAGCCGCGCCTTGCCCCAGGGCGGAAAGAACTCGGTCTGCTCGATGCCGCGCAGCGCCGTCGCGCGCAGGGTTTCGCCGCCGACTTCCTTGTCCATCGCCGCGAACCATTGCGTGGTCGCGCGCAGGATCACGGGCGTCTTGTGCCGCCAGCAGTGCATGTAGCTGTGCGTGTACGTCTCATGATGGAACAGGACGTTGCGCTTCTTGAGCTCCTGCACGATCTTCGGGTTCGCCTCCCAGATCGTCATTCCGCCGAACAGCGGCAGCGAAGCGGCGAACCGGCCATCGCCCATGACCGGGGCAAGGATGTCCTCGTCGCGCAGGCCGTAGCGGCGGCAGGACTCGAAGTCCTCGACGCCGTAGGCGGGAGCCGAATGCACGATCCCGGTGCCGCTGTCGAGCGTCACGTATTCCCCCAGGTAGATCGGCGCCTCGCGGTCGTAGAACGGATGGCGGAAACGGATGCGTTCCAGCGCCCTGCCCTTGCACGAGGCGAGCGTCATCCCGGCCAGCCCGTAGCGCTTGAGGCAGGCTTCCTGCAGCTCGGCGGCGAGGATCAGCAGCCCCTTTTCCGTCTCGACCAGGTTGTAGGTCAGGTCGGGATGAACGTTGAGCGCCTGGTTGCCGGGCAGGGTCCAGGGCGTGGTGGTCCAGATCACCGCGTAGCCTGGCTTTTTGATGGGGTGATTGAATGCTTTGGCGAGCTTTTCAGGCTCAGCGAAAGGAAACCCCACGTCGACCGCCGGATCCTTGCGCTCCTCGTATTCGACCTCGGCCTCGGCCAGCGCCGAGCCGCAATCGAAGCACCAGTTGACCGGCTTCAGGCCGCGATAGATGTAGCCCTTCTCGAGCAGCCTGCCGAGCACGCGGATCTCGTCGGCCTCGTTGCCGTAGGCCATCGTCAGGTACGGGTGCTCCCAGTCGCCCATCACCCCGAGGCGCTCGAAGTCCTTCTTCTGATTCTCGACCTGCCCTAACGCGAAGGCACGGCAGAGACGCAACGTTTCCTCGGGCGGCAGGTTCTTGCCGTATTTTTTCTCGATCTGCACTTCGATCGGCATGCCGTGGCAGTCCCAGCCCGGCACATAGGGCGCGTCGAAGCCGGCGAGGGTCTTCGACTTGACGATGATGTCCTTCAGGATCTTGTTGACCGCGGTGCCGATGTGAATGTCAGCGTTGGCGTACGGCGGGCCGTCGTGCAGCACGAAGCGCGGCCGCCCTTTCGCGATCTGCCGCAAGCGGCGGTAGACGCCCCTCTCCTTCCACTCCTTCACCCACTGCGGCTCGCGCCGCGCGAGATCGCCGCGCATGGGAAACGGCGTCTCTGGGAGGTTCAGCGTGTCTTTGTAGTCAGCCAAGGGCGATACCTATCGGTCAGCCATGTCGCGCAAAATATTCCCGGGCGCGGTCAGCGTCCTGCGCGATCGCCTGCTTCAGGGCGTCGAGCCCGTCGTATTTCTTCTCGTCGCGCAGCTTCTCGAGGAAGCGCACCTTGAGGTGCCGGCCATAAAGCTCCTGATCGCAATCGAACAGATGCACCTCCAGTAATGGCACCGCGACGGGGTTCACCGTCGGGCGCTTGCCGACGCTGGCCACCCCCGGGCCGAGGCCTTCGACCTCCACGGCAAAGATGCCGCCGAGCGGGGGCGGGCGCCGCAACACGATATTGGCGGTGGGAAATCCCAGGTCGCGGCCCAGCTTCGCGCCGTGCGCCACCCGGCCGCTCAGGGTATAGGGGTGTCCCAGCAGCCGCTCGGCGCGGCGCAGATCGCCCGCGCCGAGCGCGCCGCGCACCGCGGAGCTCGAGACCCGCTCGCCTTCGAACAGCACATCGTTCATCGCTTCCAACCGGAAGCCGTGGCGCAGCGCCGCTTCCTCGAGCGTCGCAAAATCGCCGGCGCGGCGCGCGCCGAAGCGGAAGTCGCGGCCGACCAGCAGCCAGCGCGTACCGAGCCCCCGCAGCAGGACGTCCTCGACGAAGCGCTCGGCCGGAAGCGACGCAAAACGCGCGTCGAAACGCACGATGTGCACGCGCTTGATGCCCGTCGTCGCCAGCAGCTCGAGCTTGTCGCGCAGGCGGGTCAGGCGCGCCGGCGCCGCATCGCGCGAGAAGAACTCGCGCGGGTGCGGCTCAAAGGTGAGGACGCAGGAAGCCAGCTTCAACTCGCGCGCTTTCGCGGCCACCCGGTCGATGAGCGCGCGGTGGCCGCGGTGCACGCCGTCGAAGTTGCCGATGGTCAGCGCGCAGCGGCCTCGGGTGGCCTGCAACGCGCCGTGCGTGACGACCATGGAGACGGTTAAAATATTGAATTATAGTGTGTTTATGAAAACTCTCGAAGAGCAGATGGCGTTTTATGCAGCGTACCACCAGGACGCGCGCAACAAGGCTACGCACTTCATCGGCGTGCCGGCGATCATGCTGTCGCTGTTCATCCCGCTCGCCTGGCTGCGCATCGAGCTCGGCGGCGTCGCGATCAGCGCCGCGATGCTGTTCGCTGCGGCGGTGCTGGTCTACTACTTCCTGCTCGACGTGCCGCTGGCGCTTGCCATGCTCGTCGTCAGCGCCGTGCTCGTCTGGACGGGGAATCTGATTGCCTCGCAGGGCGCGGCTCAGGGCTGGATCTGGTTCGGCGTGCTGTTCGTCGGCGGCTGGATCCTGCAGCTCGTCGGCCACGTGTTCGAGGGCCGCAAGCCCGCGCTCGCCGACAACCTGGTCCAGATCTTCGTCGCGCCGATCTTCCTCTGCGCGGAGCTGTTCTTTGCGCTAGGCTACAAACCCAGACTGCATGCCGACGTGCAGGAACGCGCGCTTCGCATGCGATAGAAACAACTCCCTCGACTCGGGCTCCATGAAACTACTGCTCGCGCTGTCGCGCGCGATCGACGCGCTCAACGAGCGGCTGAGCTGGATCGCCGACTGGCTGGTATTCCTGTCGTGCCTCATCAGCGCCGGCAACGCCTTTTCGCGATACGCGTTCAGCATCAGCTCCAACGCCTGGCTCGAGATTCAGTGGTACATGTTCGGCGCGGTGGTGATGCTCGGCGCTTCATTTACCCTGAGGCGAAACGAGCATGTGCGCGTCGATATCGTCTACAGCAATCTGTCGACGCGCAGGCAGATCGGCATCGACATCTTCGGCACCATCCTTTTCCTGCTGCCCGCGACGATCATCATGGTCTACCTGTCGTGGCCGGTGTTCTACAATTCCTGGACCGAGGGCGAGATCTCCGGCAACGCCGGCGGCCTGATCCGCTGGCCGATCAAGATTTTCCTCCCGCTCGGATTCGCGCTGCTCAGCCTGCAGGGGATTTCCGAGCTCATCAAGCGCATCGCCATGCTCACCGGTCACATGAAGGCGGACCTGCACTACGACAGGCCGCTGCAATGATCCCCCACGAGCTGATGGCGCCGCTCATGTTCGGGGGGCTGGTGGTGTTCATGCTGATCGGCTTTCCGGTGTCGTTCTCCCTCGCGGCGGTGGGACTGTTCTTCGGCTTCATTGCCATCGAACGGGGATTCTTCGACTTCAGCCTGATGCAGGCACTGCCCGAGCGCGTGTTCGGCATCCTGTCGAACGACACGCTCCTCGCGATTCCTTTCTTTACGCTCATGGGAGCCATCCTGGAGCGCTGCGGCTTGGCCGAAGATCTGCTCGACGGTTTGGGACAGCTCTTCGGCCCGGTGCGCGGCGGCCTGGGTTATGCGGTGATCGTGGTCGGCGCGATTCTCGGCGCGATCACGGGCACGGTCGCCGCCTCGGTAATCGCGATGGGGCTGATCTCGCTTCCGGTCATGGCGCGCTACGGCTACGACATGAAGTACGCAACGGGCGTGATCGCGGCCTCGGGCACCATCACCCAGCTCATCCCGCCCTCGCTCGTGCTCATCGTGCTGGCCGACCAGCTCGGCCGCTCAGTGGGCGACATGTACCTGGGGGCGTGGGGCCCGAGCGTGATCCAGGTGCTGCTTTTCTGCGGCTATACGCTGGGCGTGA
>DATILQ010000070.1:0-22820 GCA_035476235.1 Burkholderiales bacterium | reverse complement strand
CGCGCGCGGCGCAGCCGGTGCGCGAAATTGGCCATCTCCTTGCCCAGGGTGGTGGGCGTCGCCGCCTGCCCATGGGTGCGCGACAGCATCGGCAGCGCGGCGTGCCGGCGGGCAAGTTCGCGCAGCGCGGCGACGACCCGGTCGAGCGCCGGCAGCATGATCTTGCCGCGCGATTCGGCGACCATGAGCGCGTAGGCCAGGTTGTTGACGTCCTCCGACGTGCAGGCGAAGTGCACGAACTCGATCGATCTCTGCACTTCGCGGTTGGTGCCGAGCTTGGACTTCAGCCAGTACTCGATCGCCTTGACGTCGTGGTTGGTCTCGGCCTCGATGTTCTTGATGTGCTCGGCGTCGCGCTCCGAGAAATCCTCGACCAGCCGGCTGAAAGCCGCCTTGGTGGCGCGGGAAAAGGGCTTCAGCTCGCGGATCGCCCGCTCGGCGGCGAGCGCCTCGAGCCAGGCGAGCTCGATCCTGAGCCGGTAGCGGATGAGCGCCTGCTCGCTGAAGTACTCGCGCAGGGGATCGGCGGTCCTGGCGTACCGGCCGTCGAGCGGCGACAGCGCGGCGAGCGGCGAGGGCATGGGGCTCTATTATAAGGGGGTGGCGAAATTGCTTTCCCGAGTGAGCGCGCAAGCGAAGGCGTGCACCGTCTGCGCAAAGCATCTGCCTTATGCGCCCAAACCGGTGTTTCTCGTCGGCAGCGCGGCGCGGCTGCTGATCGTCGGCCAGGCGCCGGGGCGCCGCGTGCACGAGACCGGAATTCCGTGGAACGATCCTTCCGGCGACGCGCTGCGCGAGTGGCTGGCGATGGACCGCGCGGCCTTCTACGACAGCTCGCGCATCGCGATCGTGCCGGCGGGGCTTTGCTATCCCGGCACGGTGAACGGCGCCGACTTGCCGCCTCGTCCCGAGTGCGCCCCGGCGTGGCAGCCGAGGTTCCGCGCCGCGCTTCCCGGCCTTCGGCTGACGCTGCTGGTCGGCCGCTACGCGCAGGCCTATTACCTGGGAAAGCGCAGAAGACAATCCCTGGCGGAAACGGTGCGCGCCTACCGGGACTACCTGCCCGAGTTTTTTCCGCTGCCGCATCCGAGCTGGCGCAACCGGCTGTGGCTGAAGAGGAACCCGTGGTTCGAGCGGCGCGTCATCCCGGCGCTCAGGGAATGCGTTGATGCCTGCATCCGACTATAATCCGCGCCCGCCATGAAGCTCCTCGCCTCGACCGCCAGCCCGTACGCGCGCAAGGTGCGCATCGTCCTCGCCGAGAAGAAAATCGAGTGCGAGCTGCAGCCGGTCGACGTTTCGCCGGTCGACAACCCGGTCAACGCCCACAATCCGCTCGGCAAGATCCCCACGCTCGTGCTCGACGACGGCACGGCGCTCTACGATTCGCGCGTGATCGTCGAGTTTCTCGACAACGCGTCGCCGATCAGCCGCCTGATCCCGGAAGACGTGCGCGACCGCGTCGCGGTACGCCGCTGGGAGGCGCTCGCCGACGGCGTGCTCGACGCCGGGCTGCTGCTGCGCTACGAGTCGCTGCGGGACAAGAGGGAGCGCAGCAAGGATTGGAGCGACAAGCAGCTCGCGCGCATGCGCCGCGGCTGCGAGCAGATGTCGAGGGAGATCGAGGGCCGCGCGTGGTGCCACGGCGGCCGCTACTCGCTCGCCGACATCGCGCTCGGCTGCTGCCTCGGCTGGCTCGGGTTCAGGCAGCCCGGCGATGTGGACTGGCACGCCGGGTACCCGGGGCTCGCCCGCCAGTACCAGAAGCTGATGGAGCGGCCCGCGTTCGCCGACACCGCGCCGCAAGCCTTCAAGTAATTATTGCGCCGCCGAGGCAGACCTCGCCGTCGTAGAGCACGACCGACTGCCCTGGCGTCACCGCCCATTGCGGCGCCGGGAAGTCCACGCCAATCTCGCTTTCGCGCACCTTGGAAAGAGTGCACGACGCATCGGCTTGCCGGTAGCGCGTTTTTGCCGCATGGCTCGAGCGCTCGGGCGGGGCCTCGCCCGCGATCCAGCTCGCCGCGCCGGCTTTGAGCGAATTGCTCAGCAGCAGCGGGTGGTCATGGCCTTGCACGACGACCAGCTCGTTGGCGGCGATGCGCTTCTCGGCGACATACCAGGCCTCGCCCGCCCCGCCGATGCCGATGCCTTTTCTTTGCCCGATCGTATAGAAGGCAAGACCGATGTGCTCGCCGAGCGCCGTGCCGTTCTCATCGACCACCGCGCCGGGGGCCTTCGGCAGGTAGCGATTCAGGAACTCCCGGAACGGCCGCTCGCCGATGAAGCAGATGCCGGTCGAGCCCTTCTTGGCGTGGTTCGGCAGCCCGGCTTCGAGCGCGATGCGCCGCACTTCGGCCTTCCTCAGCCCGCCGAGCGGGAACAGCACGCGCGAAAGCTGCTCCTGGTTCAGCCGATGCAGAAAATAGCTCTGGTCTTTTGCCGCATCATTGCCCCGCAACAACAGAACTTTGTCTTTTTCTTTTCTTGCTCTCGCATAGTGCCCGGTGGCAATCGTGCCCGCGCCCAGCCGCATCGCGTGATCCAGGAACGCCTTGAACTTGATCTCGGCGTTGCACAGCACGTCGGGGTTCGGCGTGCGCCCCGCGGCATACTCGCGCAGGAAATCGGCGAACACCCGGTCCTTGTATTCGGCGGAGAAGTTGACCGCCTCGAGCTCGATGCCGATGACGTCGGCGGCGGCCGCGGCGTCGATCAGGTCCTCGCGCGTCGAGCAGTACTCGTCATCGTCGTCGTCCTCCCAGTTCTTCATGAACAGGCCGACGACGTCGTAGCCCGCGCGCTTCAGCAGCAGCGCGGCGACCGCGGAATCCACGCCCCCCGACATGCCGACGACGACTTTCTCAGCCATAGTCCTTGGAGAGCACGTCGAGGGGAAAGTGCCTGCCGGCGGCGAAGTCGTCAACGCACTTTTGCACCAGCGGCGAGCGGTGCTGAGCCTGCCTGCTTCTCACCTGCCCCTCGGTTAGCCAGTGCAAGGCAAGGATTTCCTTGTCGAGAGCTTGATCTTCGACGCCTTTGATTTCGCCTGAGAAGCAGAAGCGCAGGAACGTCACGTCCCGCGCCGCGTAATGCCAGCGGTAGATGCCGACCAGGCTCGTCGGCTCGAAGCGGTGCGCGGTCTCTTCCAGCACCTCGCGCTTGCAGGCGGCGAGCAGGGATTCGCCGCGATCGAGATGTCCCGCCGGCTGGTTCAGGACGCTGCGCCCGTCGATCCGCTCCTCCACCAGCAGGAAGCGGCCGTCGCGCTCGATGACGGCGGCGACCGTGACGCTGGGCCGCCAGATTTCGCTCATGCCGCCTTTTTGGTGTTCCTGCGGATGAAGTCCGCCATGCGCTGCACCCCCGCCTCGATCGCCTGCCTGGAGGCGGCATACGAGAAGCGCACGTGCTGGCCCTCGCCCGGCACGTGCGTGCCGAAATGAATGTCGGCGAGCACCGCCACGCCCGCCTCGTTGAGCAGGCGCCGCCTGAAGTCCTCCGAATCCGCCGCGCCGATGCGGCGGCAGGCCTCGGTGACGTTCGGCCAGACGTAGAAAGCGCCGCCCGGCACCTGGCAGCTGACCCCCGGTACTTCGTTCAGCAGGCGGACGATGAGATCGCGCCTTTCGCGGAAGCTCTTCTTCATCGCCTCGGCGGCGTCCTGCGGGCCGTTGATCGCCTCGAGCGCGGCCCACTGGCTGATCTGCGAGGCGCACGACTCGGTGTTGGTGATCCAGCGCGTGAAGACCGGGGCGAGCACCGGGTTCGACGTGAAGCCGATGCGCCAGCCGGTCATCGCCCAGGTCTTCGAGGCGCCATCCGAGATGATGGTGCGCTCGTACATGCCCGGCACCTGTGCGATCGAGAAGAACTCGCCCGCGTAGGCCAGGCGCGAATAGATCTCGTCGGCGTACACCCAGACCCGCGGGTGGCCCCTGAGAATCGCCGCGATCTCCTCCAGCTCCTTTCTGGACAGCAGCCCGCCGGTCGGATTGTGGGGATAGTTAAGAATGAGCATCCTGGTTTTGCGCGTGATGAGCCTTTCCAGATCCGTCAAATCAAAGGCGAATCTGCGTCCTTCACGCAGAGGGATCGGCACCGGCTTCGCGCCGCTCGCTACGATCTGCGATTCGTAGATGGGGAAGCCGGGGTTCGGGTAGATCACTTCGTCGCCGGCGCCGTAGTCGGTGGTCGAGAGGACGGCGTAAGCGATGAAGGGCTTCGCGCCCGCGCCGACCACGACGTCTTCGGCGCGGATCGGCAGCCCGCCGCGCGTCGCGGCGAGATAGCGCGCCGCCGCCTCGCGCAGTTCGTCGATCCCCGCCGACGGCGTGTAGCCGTGCTTGCCCGACCTGATCGCGCGGATCGCCGCCTCCTGCACGTTGTCCGGCGCCGGGAAATCGGGCTGGCCGATGCAGAAGCTGATGATGTCCCTGCCCTGGCGCGCGAGCGCATTCACCTCGGCGAGCACGACGAAGGCATTCTCGGTCCCCAGGCCCGCGGCCCGGCGGCTGATTTCCGGCATGAGAGGTCCCGAAAAAGTGCTTATTATGCCGCCCCATGCTCGTCAATTGCGTGGTGTACGAGGACGGCCGCAAGCTCGCGGAGATCGACAAGCGCGAGATCCGCGGCTACCTCGCGCGTCCCGGCTGCTTCGTGTGGGTGGCGCTCAAGGACCCCACCGAGGCCGAGCTCGCCGAGATGCAGGAGGAGTTCGATCTGCACCCGCTCGCCGTCGAGGACTCGCGCCACGGCCACCAGCGGCCCAAGCTCGAGGAGTACGGCCACTCGCTGTTCGTGGTGCTCAACACCATCGAAGTGATGGGCGATGAGCTTCGCATCGGCGAGCTGGATATCTTCGTCGGCCGCAACTACGTGCTGTCTGTCCGCCGCGGCACCGAGCACGGCTTTCAGGACGTGCGCGCGCGCTGCGAGCGCGAGCCCGAGCTGCTGCGCAACGGCTCCGGGTATGTGCTCTACGCGCTGATGGATGCGGTGGTGGACCGCTACTTCCCGGTGCTCGACGCGGTCGAGATGGAGCTCGAGAACATCGAGGACCGGCTGTTCAGCGGATCGACGCCGCGCCTGAGCATCGAGCGGCTCTATTACGTGAAGCAGAAGCTCACCACGCTCAAGCACGTGACGGCGCCTTCGATGGAGTACGCGGGCAAGCTGTTCGGCGGCCGCGTGCCGGGCGTGTGCTCCGGGCTCGGCGAATACTTCCGCGACGTCTACGACCACCTGGTGCGGCTCAACCAGTCGATCGACTCGGAACGGGACACGGTCAACACCGCGATCCAGGTGAACGTCGCCATGATCACCTACGGCGAGACCGAGGTCACGAAGCGCCTCGCGGCATGGGCAGCGCTGATCGCGGTGCCCACCTTCATCGCCAGCCTGTACGGGATGAACTTCAAGAACATGCCCGAGCTGGACTGGTCCTTCGGCTATCCGCTGGTTCTCGCGGTGATGGCGGGGTTCGACCTCTATTTCTGGTATCGCTTCAGGAAAGCGGGCTGGCTCTAGAGGCGCAGCTCGGCGCGCACGGCATCCCAGGCGACCGCGACGGCGCCGTCCTTCCTTTCTATCAATCCCAGTTCGGCCAGCCTGGACACGTCCGTGTGCACATTCTTGTAGTCCCGCTGCAGGCGCTTCGCCAGCTCATAGATGGAAGCCGCGCCCGAGCTGCGTAGCGCCTCCAGCAGCGCCCAGCGCGCCGGCGTCAGGGTGCGCAGAAGAAGCGGCAGGTCCTGCAGCGTCAGCACGCGCAGCGGCGCGAGCTTCCTCCCCTCGGCCACGCGGTTCCAGGCCGCTTCGAAGCGATCGAGCGCGTCGCCCGCCGCGCCGACCCGCAGCTCGAGCGTCCTAGCCAAGGCGACCGCCCGCCGCCTCGACGTCGCGCTCGAAGTCGTAGCGCAGCTGCTCGACCGACCTGAACTCGTACGCAGCGCTGCGGCCCCGTACCCTGCGCCGAGCGTTCCGGTGCTCGACCAGCTCGCCGTAGCGCAGCCGGTAGCGCAGATCGTCGTGCAGCTCGACTTCGAGCCAGGAATCCCTGAGCAGCACTTTTTCAGACAGCAGCAACATATGGCTTAGCATACCATAACCCGGGTGCGCTAAAATGACCAGCAAATGCCCTCCCGGGACGATTTCTTCAACCTGTACCGTCACGGCTTCGTCCGCGTCGCGGTGGCGACGCCGCGCGTGCGCATCGGCGATCCCCGCTACAACGCCGACGCGACGCTCGAGCTCATGCAGCAGGCCGCGCGCGACAGGGCGCTGCTCGCCGTGTTCCCCGAGCTCGGCCTTTCCGCCTACACCTGCGACGATCTGTTCCACCAGCGCACGCTGATCGACGCCGCCGAGAACGCGCTCGCGCAGCTCCTCGCGCGTACGCGCAACCTGCCGCTCGCCGCGCTGGTCGGCCTGCCGGTCGCGGTCGACGGCCGGCTCTACAACTGCGCGGCGCTCCTCTGCCGCGGACGGCTGGTCGGCGTCGTGCCGAAGACCTATCTGCCGAACTATCGCGAGTTCTACGAGGCGCGCCAGTTCACGCCCGGCGACAGCAGCCCGCGGAGCGCGATCGCGCTGGCCGGCCAGGAGGTGCCCTTCGGCACCGCTCTGCTGTTCCGCCTCGCCGAGATGCCGGCTTTCGTCCTGCACGTCGAGATCTGCGAGGACCTCTGGGTGCCCGCGCCGCCCTCCTCGTTCGCGGCGCTCGCCGGCGCCAGCGTCATCGGCAATCTCTCGGCGTCGAACATCATCATCGGCAAGGAGGGCTATCGCCACCAGCTGGTTTCCAACCAGTCGGCGCGCTGCCTTGCGGCCTACCTGTACAGCGCGGCGGGCATCGGCGAGTCCACCACCGATCTCGCCTGGGACGGCCACGCGATCATCTACGAGAACGGCACCCTGCTCGCCGAATCGCAGCGCTTCGCCGCCGCCCCGCAGCTCGCGCTCGCCGACGTCGATCTCGACCGGCTGCTGGCCGACCGCATGCGGCAGAACAGCTTCGGCGAGACTGCCCGCCGCCATGGCGCCGAGGTAGCGCGGTTCCGCAGCGTGGAGTTCTCGCTGCCGCTGCCCAGGGGGCGCCTGCCGCTCGAGCGCCGCATCGGCCGCTTCCCCTACGTGCCGGGCGATGCAGCGAGCCGCGACCTGCGCTGCGAGGAGGTGTACCGCATCCAGGTGCAGGGCATCGTCACGCGCATGCAGGCCACGGGCACCCGCAAGCTCGTCATCGGCGTTTCCGGCGGGCTAGACTCGACCCAGGCGCTCCTCGTCTGCGCGCGCGCGATCGACGAGCTGAAGCTGCCGAGACGCAACATCCTCGCCTACACCATGCCCGGTTTCGCCACCAGCAGCCGCACGCGCAACCAGGCATGGCAGCTGATGCGCGCGGTCGGGGCGAGCGCCGAGGAAATCGACATCCGGCCCTCGTGCATGCAGATGCTGAAGGACATCGGCCATCCCTATGCCAAGGGCAGGAAGGTCTACGACGTCACCTTCGAGAACGTGCAGGCCGGCGAGCGCACGAGCCACCTCTTCCGCCTGGCCAACCTGCACGGCGGCTTCGTCGTCGGCACCGGCGATCTCTCCGAGCTGGCGCTCGGCTGGTGCACCTACGGCGTCGGCGACCAGATGTCGCACTACAACGTGAACGCGAGCGTGCCGAAGACCCTGATCCAGTACCTCGTCGGCTGGGTGGCCGAGTCCGACGAGTTCAGCGCGGACGTGAAGCGCGCCTTGACACGGGTCCTGGAGACCGAGATCAGCCCGGAGCTCATCCCCGGCAAGCAGAGCACCGAGGCGATCATCGGCCCCTACGAGCTGCAGGATTTCAACCTCTACTACACCCTGCGCTTCGGCTATACGCCCGCGAAAGTCGCCTTCCTCGCCTGGAACGCGTGGAAAGGCGAATACCGGCTGCGGGAGATCCGCAAGTGGCTGGGGGTGTTCCTCAAGCGCTTCTTCCAGATGAGCCAGTACAAGCGCAGCGCCATGCCCAATGCACCCAAGGTCGGCTCGGGCGGCTCCCTCTCCCCCCGCGGCGACTGGCGCGCCCCCGCCGACGGCAACGCCTCCGCCTGGCTCGCCGACCTCGCCCGCGTCCCGACGAAGGACTAAGAGGTAGCACCACAGACCGTCAAGGCTGCGCTACAGAGCAACATTTCTTGAAGGACTGTCATAGTCCCTAAGGCACTGTCAAAGCTTGATCCGCGTCAATTCCGTGTAACGCGCTGCGAGTATCGTGCTGGGTAATGGCTACCGGACCCTTCTTCGGCGTGATGGCGATCCTCAACATGGCGGCGAGCGCATTCGCTGCCGGGGATAGCGCGCTCTCCGGCGTGTTCCCGAAGCACCGGATCACGACGCTCTCGGGCCTGCGTAGAGAAGTGGTCCGCTGGGGCGATCAAACCAGCCCCGGACTGTCCAGGAAAGACGTCGACGCCCTGGTCGACTGGCTGAACAAGAACTTCTACAAGCTCGACAAATAAAGCCGGGCGATCGACGTCAGCGGTCGAGGTCCGCCTGCTGATGAAGATTTTCAGATTTTTGCGAGTGTAACGGCCTGCGCTCCCCCAAAATGCCTCCGTGGAACGCTGGATACTGCTGGTCAGCGCCGAGCACGCCTATCAGGTGCTCGGCCCGTACACTTCCGAGCTCGATCGGTTGCACGCGCTGGGCAGACTGAATGGGAACCAGAACGGCAACGTTCTCGTTCTGGATATCGAGCGGGGCAAATACCCGGTCATCAGGTGCGTGACAACCCGGGGCCCTTCCGGCATGCAGAATGGGCGCCACGAGAGCAGTGCCAAGCGTGCAACGATCTCCCCGGATACGCGCGTCGACGAGCTGCACCTGAAGCCCAAAGCCCTGCGCATCTTTCACGACAATGGGCTCAAGACGCTGCGCGACCTTGCCGTCCTTCCGGAGGCCGAGCTGTGGGCTCAGCACGGCATCGGGCAGGTCACGGTGGAAAAGCTGCGATCGATCCTGCGTTCTGCCGGCCTCAGGTTTGCGCCGCCCGCCGACCCGGTCGCCAGGCTGCATTGGGAAAACCGCCAGCGCCGCGCGGAGTTCGTCAAGCCTGCAGCCACCGTGCCCGATGACGCGGGGATCTCCGCTCTCGGGCTTCTTCCCGCCGCGCTGACCGCGCTGACGCGACGCGGCCTGAAAACCGTGTCCGATCTGGTCAGCTACACGCCGCGCGAGCTGTCCGGAATCATGTCGCGACGCGCTGTCCGGGACACCGGCGAAAGGCTGAAGCTCTTTGGCCGATCGCTGCAGCCGGAACCGCCGAGGCGACTGTATGGCTTCGGCCTGATCGAGCGCTCGGAGTACCTGAACACCCTGTCGGTCCGCACGCCGGTTAAAGAGCTGCGGCCCCTGCTGGGGAAGCGGGCCACTTCGGCGCTGCGGGCCGCCGGATTCGAGGCTGCAGGCGACATCCTCAGCCGCAGCCCGCCGGAGAAGCTGTCCGAGCGTGATCGGGCGCGCGTCGACCGCTTCACTCTCGAGCTCAGGAGGTCCCTGGAAACTCGCCGGGCGTAGACGCCGTCAGCGGCCGAGCGCCGCGGAGGCGAGCTTCGGCACGTTGAATCCCTCGCAGTCGCCGCCGCAGCCGTATTCCTTGCCCGCGTCGAGCGCGCGCTTGTAGTAGGTGCCGGCGGCTTCCCTGAGGCCCAGGCCCCTGGCGGCCTCGGCGAGCATGAAGTAGGAGAGGTCGCCCAGGTAGCCGACCTGCAGCACGGAGACGGCCAGGTCGCGCCACTGTTTCCTGCCGTGCAGCTTCTTCCAGTCGCCCGTCCTGCGCGAGTAGCTGAAAGCGCATTGCGCGCGGCAGTCGAATACCGTCTCGCCGCGCTTGAACTTCTCGAACGGCTCGGCGAGGAAGCTCATGGTCGTCGGCTCGTTCGCGACGCGCGCGGCGAACTCCTCGCGCGTCGGCTCCCCTGGCCGCGTGACGACGCGCTCGTTGACCGCCTCCTTCGAGCTGAGGAAGGTCGGCGCGTCGCCCGGGCTGGCGGATTTCGCGGCGAGGTAGAGCGGCTGCATCCTGGCGCCCAGCGCCTGCAGGGTCTCCTTGCGGTGCTCGGGCGACGGGTGGGTGGAGAGGAACTCGGGCGGAGTGCCGCCGAGCTTGCCCATCTTGTCCCACAGCGACACCGCGGCGGCAGGATCGTAGCCGGCGCGCGCCGCGAGCTCGATGCCGATCTGGTCGGCTTCGGATTCGCTCTCGCGGCTGTTGGGCAGCTGGATCGCGACCACGGCGGCCTGCTGCATCAGGGCCGCAGTCTGGTCCCGCGCCCCGAGCGCGATGGCGGCGAGCTGCGTGCCGATGCTCGTGCTGTAGGCGATCGACATGCGCTCCTGCGTGTGGTTGGCGAGCGCGTGGCCGATCTCGTGGCCCATCACCTGCGCGACCTCGTCGTCGGTGGCCTTGAGCTTCTCCCACATGCCGGTGTAAATCGCCATCTTGCCGCCCGCCATGCAGAAGGCGTTGACGGTCTTCGGGTCGTTGATCACCTGCACTTCCCATTTCCACTTGGCCGAATCGGGACGGAAGCGCACCGCCTGCGCGATCAGGCGGTCGGTGATGTGGCGCACCTTCTCGGCGCGCGGCGAGTCGGCCTCGACTTTCCTTTTCTTGCCCAGATCGCCCATCATCGAGTTGTAGGCCGCGGCGGACTGGCCGATCGCCATGTCCTCGGACACCACCATGAACTGGCTGCGGCCGGTGATCGGATTGGTCTCGCAGCCGACGAGCGCGCCGAGCGCCAGCGGCGCGAGCCAATGCATGTGCTTGAAAGAACGCTTCATTGCGTATCGAATTTTACGTCCGGCGGCGCGGCGTAGCTGTAACGAAATGTTTGCCTTAGACTAGCTTCGCCTCAGGCAAGTGCCCATGCCCTCCCCAGCCCGACCCGCGAAGCCCGACAAAGAGCCGGTGTTCGAGCATCCGCCGGTCTGGATCCACGAGTCGGTGGCCGCGAAGTGCTTCATGGCGGCCGCCAAGCTGCCCGCCGCCCTCGCCCGCCAGGTGAAGCGCGTCCTGCGCGAGTCGATCCGCGGCAAATAGAGAGGAAATGCCCGTGCGCTCGAAGCGTGAAGTGAAGCGTCGTGCGTTGCTGGAGCTGCTCGACCGCATCCCGCTGCCGCCCCCGCAGGGCAGCGCCGCAGGAAATCGGGCCCTGACCCCGATTTCGCCTAAGCCGCCCGCTTCGCGGCCGCCTTCGGCAGCTCGCCGATCGCGGTCCTGACCGCTTCCTCGACTTTCTCGAGGAACACGAACTGGAGCTTCTGGCGCGCCTCCGCGGGCACGTCCTCGAGGTCCTTTTCGTTCCTCTTCGGCAGCATCACGGTCTTGATGCCGGCGCGCAGCGCCGCGAGCGTCTTCTCCTTGACGCCGCCGATCGGCAGGACGAGGCCGCGCAGCGAGATCTCGCCGGTCATGGCGACGTCCGGGCGCACCGGCAGCCCGGCGTGCAGCGAGACCAGCGCGAGGAACATCGCCACGCCCGCGCTCGGGCCGTCCTTCGGCGTGGCGCCGGCCGGCACGTGGATGTGGATGTCCACCTTGTCGAGGGGCTCGCCGAGGAAGCTCTTGGCGAGGGTCAGCGCGGCTTGCGCCGACTCCTTCATGACGTCGCCGAGCTGCCCGGTGAGGATCAGCTTGCCCGTGCCCGGCACCTGCGAGGCCTCGATGAACAGGATGTCGCCGCCCACCGGCGTCCAGGCGAGGCCGGTCGCCACGCCCGGGACGGCGGTGCGCTCCGCGACTTCGCCTTCGAATTTTCTCGCTCCCAGGATCGCGTGCAGGTCCTTCGGCTCGATGACGACTTTCTGCGCCTTGCCCTCGGCGATCTGCATCGCCGCGGAGCGCAGCGCCGCGCCGATCTCTCGCTCGAGGTTGCGCACGCCGGCTTCGCGCGTGTAGTCGGAGATGATCCCGCGGATGGCGTCTTCGGCAATGCTCGCCTGTTCCGCAGTCAGGCCATTGGCCTCGAGCTGTCTTTTGACCAGGTAGCGCTTGGCGATCTCGAGCTTCTCCTCCTCGGTGTAGCCGGGGAGCTGGATGATCTCCATCCGGTCGCGCAGCGGCCCCGGGATCGTGTCGAGCACGTTCGCGGTGGTGATGAACAGCACCTTCGACAGGTCGAAGTCGACGCCGAGGTAGTTGTCGCGGAAGCGCGCGTTCTGCTCCGGGTCGAGCACTTCGAGCAGCGCCGAGGACGGGTCGCCGTGGAAGCCGCCCATGCCCAGCTTGTCGATCTCGTCGAACATGATCACCGCCGCGCGCGACTCGGCGCGGCGGATCGCCTGGATGATGCTGCCCGGCAGCGCGCCGATGTAGGTGCGGCGGTGGCCGCGGATTTCCGCCTCGTCGTGAACACCACCGAGCGAGACGCGCTGGAACTTGCGCCCGGTGGCGCGCGCGATCGACTGGCCGAGCGAGGTCTTGCCCACCCCCGGCGGCCCGACGAAGCACAGGATCGGGCTCTTGCCGTTCGGGTTGAGCTTCTTCACCGCGAGGTACTCGAGGATGCGGCGCTTGATCTTCTCGAGGTCGTAGTGGTCCTCGTCGAGCACCTTGCGCGCTTCCCCGATATCGATGGGCTTGAGCTCCGCGTCGCGCCACGGCAACTCGGCGAGCCATTCCAGATAGGTGCGCAGCATCGAGGACTCGGCGCTGTTTTCCCCCATCCGCTGCAGGCGCTTGAGCTCCTTGGCGGCGTGCTTGTGCACGTCCTCCGGCATGCCGGCGTCGCCGATGGCCTTCTTCAGCTCGGCGAGCTCGGCCGCGCCTTCCTCGCCCTCGCCCAGCTCTTTCTGGATCTGGCGCATCTGCTCGCGCAGCACGTGCTCGCGCTGGCGCTCGTCGAACTCCTTCTTCGTCCGGTCGCCGATCTCCTTCGAGATGCGCAGCACGCCGAGGCGCTCGGCGAGCAGCGCCAGCACCTTGTCCAGGCGCCGCTTGAGCTCGAAGGTCTCGAGCAGGTCCTGCTTGTCCTCGTTCTTCACGTCGAGCAGGTTCGCCACCATGTCGGCGAGCAGGCCGGGCGAGCCCACCTGCTGCACCACCACCGCCAGCTCCTCGGGGGCGTTGGCGAGCAGCTGGATCGCCTCGACCGCGCGCTCCTTCAGCTGCAGGAAACGCGCCTCGATCTCGGGCGTCATCTCGTCCCTGGTCTCGATGTGCTGCACGCGCGCGACGAGAAACGGCCAGCCCTCGAGGAACTCGAGCACGCGGAAGCGGCTCGTGCCCTGCACCACGAGGTGATGCGCCCCTTCCTGGCCGGTGATGTAGCGCACCACCTGGCCGGCGGTGCCGACCCAGTAGAGGTCGTCGGGCTTGACGTCGTCCTTCTTCGCATCGCGCTGCAGGAGGAAGCCGATCTTCTTCTCGCTCCTGACCGCTTCCTGCGCGGCCGCCACGGAAGACTTGCGGCCGACCGTGACCGGCGAGACCACCCCGGGGAACAGCACCGTGTTGCGCATGGGGACGACGATCAGGGCGTCGTCGGGCAGCGGGCGGATCGCGCCCGCCTTCGCGCCCTGCGAGGGCGCCGGCGCGGCGTTCGCCTTCTGCTCGTTCGAAAGGACCTTCTGCTGCTCGCTCATCGGCCTTCCTTCTTGCGGAATATCAGGGTGAGCACGCCGTCGGCGAGCGACTTGTGAGCCAGCTCGAGCGCGGCGTACGGGTCGTCGAGCGGCAGCTCCAGCCGGCGCTCGAAGCGGCCATAGGGGATCTCGATGCGATGCAGGTACGCGCCGTCTTCGCGGCAGGGAAACGCGCGCAGCGCCGACACCGTGACCTCGCCGGGCTCGACGGCGACGCCGATCGCGTCGGCTGAGACGCCGGGCAGCGCGATCTGCACGCGCACCTCGTCGCCCGTCTCGATCACGTCCACGAGCGGCTCCCAGGCGTGCGGCTGCTCGGCGCCGGCCGCCCGCAGGAACTGCCGGTGCAGGCGGTCGGCCTGCTCGAGGAGCGACAGCGCCTCGGTCCACATCCGGCTCGAAAAATCGCGCGATCTCACGGGCGGTAAATGGCGGCGCCGGAAACGGTTATCAAGTGCGGCAAAAAACGCACCCGGCTCATGTATTTACCGCCTGCTCGAGCAGCCACTTGCGGAACGCCGCCACCGCCGGGCGCTCGGCAATAACCTCGGGGCAGACCAGGTAATACGCCGATTGCGGTTTCAGCTCCACCTTGAACGGGGCCCACAGCTTCCCTGATTCGATATCGTCGTTGACCAGAGGCTTCAAGGCAAGCGCCACCCCCAGCTTCTGCGACGCCGCCTCGAGCGACAGGATGTTGGAGGAAAAATGCGGCCCGCGGCTGCCGTCGACGCGATCGGCGACGCCGGCCGCTTCCAGCCACTTCTGCCACGCGTCGCCGTGCGCGACGAGGTCCATCGCCTCGTCGTGCAGCAGCACGTGGTGCGCCAGGTCGGCGGGCTCGCGCAAGCCGGGCGGGCTGCGCGCGAGCTCCGGGCTGGCGACCGCGATGGTGGCGACGTCGAACAGGTGATCGGCGCGGTAGCCGGGATAGTTGCCCTCGCCGAGGTGGATCTCCACGCCGGAGACGTCGTCTCTCAGATCGAGGTTTCCCACCAGGGCGGCGGAATCGAGCGCGCCGGCGTCGACCATCTTGCTCGAGGCGAAGACGCGCAGCTCGATCCTCGGCTCGCGCTTGGCGAAATCCGCCAGGCGCGGAAACAGCCAGCGCGCGGTGAACACGGGGGGCGCGGTGATCAGGAGCTCGGTCTCCGCCGCGCGCTCGCGGATCAACTCCACCGCCGCGGCGAGCGACTCGAAGCCTTCGCGCAGCTTCGGCAGGCAGGCGCGCGCCGCCTCCGTGAGCTGCACCCCGCGCCCGGCGCGGCGAAAGAGCTCCACCCCGAGATACTCCTCGAGGCTCTTGACCTGGTGGCTGACGGCGGCCTGCGTGATGGAGAGCTCCTGCGCCGCCTCCTTGAACGAGAGATGGCGCGCGGCGGCCTCGAAGACGCGCAATGCGTTCAGCGGCGGCAGGCGGTAGATCATGAAATCAGTGAGTTTTTCTCATGGCAGACGTGAGAATTCATCGTTTGTTGTTGCAGGGTGGCGGCCCTATGTTGCACTGGTTACAGGAGAGACCATGAGAATCAAAGAGCATAGCGCATTGACCACGCCGTTCTGGCAGGCAGCCTACCAGTCGCTGCCGCAGGAAGTGCGCCACCGCTATCTCGCTCATCTCGAGAGCGCGGAACGCTGGGAACTCGGGCTCGACGCCGCCATCGAAGCTGCTTCGCGTGCGAAAGCCGCGTTCTCCAGGCTGCTGCATACGCCAGGCAAGCCGCGCTCGGCGCACTGATCACGCGCGGGCGGCGGGCATCTTCTCTTTCATCCTCGGCGGGCGTAGCATGGATCGCGCAGCCAAGCCGAAAGGAGGCCCGTATGTGTCTCGAGTACGAACGCGAGTACTACCAGCGCCGCGCTGAAGAGGCGCGCAAAGCCCTGCAGAGAGCCGAGGAAGAGAGCAGGCAGGCCAAGCCGGAGACCCCGGCCAAGCCCGCCGAATCGAAACCTGGAGTGAAGCAGCCGGTTCCGGCCTGATTACTGCCTGAGCGCCGCAGACGCGTCCAGGCGCTTGAACGGAACGTCGTACTTGGCGAGGAAGCTCTCCACCGCCGGCACCCAGTAGGGAATGCCCGTCAGATCGCCGAACACGTAGTGGCCGTCATCGCCGAACGGCGGCTGCAGCACGTACTCGGCGCGCGCGCCGCCGGCGGTGAAGCGCTTGAACCAGAACCTGGTCGTGTCCGGGTTGAAGTACTGGTCGTTCTCCGCGTAGTGGAACATCACCGGCGCCGTGATCGATCTGCCGACCATGTCGAGCACGCGCGCGAGCGGCTCGGCGGCGCAGGGCACGCCCGGATGCAGCGCCGGGTTGCCGCCGCGTCCCGCCGCGAAAGCCAGCACTGCCACCAGTCCCTCGGGCTGGCGCATGCCGGCGGTGAAGAGGGCCACCATGCCTCCGGCCGAGTGCCCGGCGAGGATCATGCGATGCGGGTCGACGTAGGGCAGCGCGCGCGCGTACTCGTAGGCCGCCATGACGTCCTCGGCGGCCGCCTGCTCGCCGCGCAGGTAATCGGGATGGCTGCAGGACCCGGTGTACTCCGCGAACTCGCCGCCGGTGGCGCCGAAGCCGCGCCGTAGCGGCAGCACCACCACGTAGCCGCGCTGCGCGAACACCGCCGCGGACGTGAGCAGATCGCTCGAGGAGGCGCCCGCGCGCTCCTGGTCCGAGACCGGCACGCCGTGATTGAGGATCACCGCGCCGAACGGCCCCGGTCCCGCGGGCCGCAGGATCGTCGCCGCCACCGTGTAACCGCCGGGCGCCGGAATCCCCACTCCTTCCTGAATCTGGGCGAACGCCGAGCCGACCGCCGTTGAGCACAGGAGAAGAACAACCCCCGCTTGCAAAGCCCTGCTCCCCGAAAGCACGTTGACGATCAGCGAGTGTAGCGATGCCCGCGACAGTTTGGTAGTCGAAACTCTGTTACCTTAGCGAACCCATGAGTTTTCACGAGGATCGGCTGCGTGCTCTCGCGCCGGAAACTCTCAAGGGAATGCGCCGCGGCATCGAGAAGGAGAGCCTGCGCGTGCGTTCCGACGGCGCGCTTTCGCAGGCCCCCCATCCGCCGGCGCTCGGCTCGCCGCTCACGCACCCGCACATCACCACCGATTTCAGCGAGGCGCAGCTCGAGCTGATCACCGGCGTGCACGGCAGCGTGGACGCCTGCCTGCAGGAGCTCACCTGGATCCACCAGTTCGTCTTCCGCCACATCGGCGACGAGATCCTGTGGTGCGCGAGCATGCCGTGCAACCTGCCGGCGGACAACCAGATCCCGATCGGGCGCTACGGCACCTCGAACGTCGGGCGCGCGAAGACCGTGTACCGCCTCGGCCTCGCCCTGCGCTACGGCCGGCGCATGCAGGCGATCTCCGGCATCCACTACAACTGGTCGCTTCCCGGCGTGACCGACGCGCAGTACTTCGCGCTGATCCGCAACTTCCGGCGCCACTCCTGGCTGCCGATCTACCTGTTCGGCGCCTCGCCCGCGGTGTGCTCGAGCTTCGTCGAGGGCCGCAAGCACGAGCTGGCCGGGCTCTCGCCCGGCACCATGTACGCGCCGCACGCGACCTCGCTGCGCATGGGGCCGCTCGGCTACCAGAGCGACGCGCAGTCCGCGCTGCACGTGAGCTACAACGACCTCAAGAGCTACGCCGCCTCGCTCGACGATGCGCTCACCAAGCCCTATCCGCCCTACGCCAAAGCCGGCATCCGGGACAGCGACAACTACCGCCAGCTATCGACCAGCCTGCTGCAGATCGAGAACGAGTTCTACGGCACCATCCGCCCCAAGCGCCGCATCAGCTCCGGGGAGCGCGCGCTGCACGCCCTGCGCGAGCGCGGCGTCGAGTACGTCGAAGTGCGCCTGATGGACCTCGATCCGTTCTGCCCGATCGGCATCTGGCCGGCGACCTGCCGCTTCCTCGATCTGTTCCTGCTGCACTGCCTGCTCGCCGACAGCCCGCCCGACACGCCCCAGGAGATCGCCGCGATACGGCGCAACCAGCAGCGCGTCGCGCTGCGCGGGCGGGAGCCAGGATTGAAGTTGCAGAAAGATTCAAATGAAGTCGAGCTGCTCCAGTGGGGCGGTCAAATACTGTCCGAATGCGCGCCGATCGCCGCGACGCTGGACCAGGCGCATGGGGGCGGCAGCGCGCATCGCGATGCCCTCGCCGCCGCGCTGGAGGCGCTGCGCGCCGCCGACAGCGTGCCTTCGGCGAAAGTGCTGCACGCGATGGCGCGCGACCATCAGAACTCGTTCGTGCGCTTCGCCCTGGCCGAGTCGACGCTGCACAAGGCCACCCTGAAGAGCCTCGAGCTGCCGCGCGAAGTGATCGAGCGGTTCACGGGCCTCGCCGAGTGGTCGCTCGAGCGCCAGCGCGAGATCGAGGCCGCGGACAAAGTGCCCTTCGAGGCCTGGCGCCAGAAATACCTGTCGCACGACAACCTTGTCGTCTAAAGGCTGGTTGATGGCAGTATTGGCATTTCCGGCCCTGGCACACGCCGGCGAGCTGGGCGTGAACGTCTACGGCCTCTCGCGCCATCTCAACCGCGCCAAGGCGCACGAGCTGCACGTCGACAACGAGGTCAACCCGGGACTCGGCCTGCGCTACCGCGTGCCGCGGGACGAGCGGCTCGACTGGATTTTCGACAGCGGCTTCTACCGCGACTCAGGCCGCAACACCGCCTTCTTCGCCGGCGCTGGAGCGTCCTGGCACGCGGGCGAGCACCTGCGCCTCGCCGGCGCGCTCACCTTCTTCAAGAGCGACACCTACAACCGCGGCCGGGCCGGCATCGCGCCGCTGCCGGTCGCGGTGTGGGACACGCGCCGGGTGAGCTTCAACCTGGTCTTCTTCCCGAAGGTGCCCGAGACCAACAGCATCGCGACGCTCGGCTTCTGGCTGACGCTCTGGCCGGGCGGCTGGTAAGTCGGCGGCTACTTCTCTCCGCCGCCGATCGATACGTTGAAGTTCAGCGCCTCTTCCCTGAATGAAGACGGAATGTAGGACAGCTCGAGGCGGATTTCCTTCAGCCTCTTCGCCCCCAGGGCGGCGGCGGGAAAGTCCGCGTCGAGGGTCTGCGTGCTGTCCTGCCCGGGATCGAGCCGCTCCTGGCTGCCGTACGACGAGGCGATCCTGAGCATCGGCTCGGTCCGGTTCTCTTCCAGCTTGATCGGCTTGCCCTGCAGGTCGATGTAGAGCACCTTGCCGCCGATCAGGCGCAGGGACTGGTCCGCAGACACGTTCTTGAGAACCAGCTTGCCGCTGAGCTTGGCGGGGGACGTGATGCGTCCCGAGCCTTCCTCGATGCGCTCCGTGACCTTCATCTCGGTGAGCTCGCCGCTGACGATGCCGGCCTTCACCTTCATCCGGTCGGGCGTCACGCTGTAGATCTTGTCCTTCACCACTGCGAGCGTCGCGCCCGGCTGCGGGGAGCAGCCGAATACCATCGCCGCCAGCGCTGCGCTTACCGCCACCACCCCTGTCCGCATCAACATTGCCTTCTCCTTTATTCAGGTTCCTGCTGGCGAGCCTGCCAGTCGGCAAGCTGGCGCTCGGTGTCTTCCCTGGTCATGGCGTAGGTTTCCTGGATCCGGCCCGCGAGCACGGTACGCCGGCCGGCGATGGCATCGAGCTGCTGCTCGCTCAGCTTGTCCCAGCGCTGCTTGGCGTTGACCTTGAATCGCCGCCAGTTCTTCTCGATACGGTCCCAGTTCAACTCGCTCTCCTTCGGCCCGGAGATTGTCGTCCCTGCCAGGCGGGCCGGCTGTGCGCTACCGAACATTGAGGCGTGCCTTTACCCCTTGAGGATCCCCGCCACCAGCTTCAACAGCTCGCCCTCGACCAGCTCGGTGTCGATCTGCGCGAGTTCGTAAGCCCCCCTGGAGCCCGCGAGGCCGCCCGGCACGGCGGCCTCGCCGCCGACGACGGACACGGTCTTGTTGTAGTGCCGCGTGGTGATGGAAAGCGACAGGAGCGCGTCATTGGCCTGCGAAGACGGCTCCATTCCTGCCGGAAGGATATGAATCGCAATGCCGGCCTCGGTGCTCCGGCCGCTCGCGTCCACGGCATAGTCCTCCTCGGAGATGCTGAAGCCATGGCCGCGTTCCTGCAGGATGGCGCCGACGGCCTCGAAGACCGGCCTCACGACGCCACGCCTCAGGTCGGCAAAGCGCTGCAGGAACAGGGCATCGTCGGCCCTGGCCTGTCGCTGCCTGTCCTGCGCGAGGCGGCGCGTTTCGTCGTACCGATCGAGCATCTTGACCAGCTCGAGACGCAGAGCCTCCGTCATGAGATCCTCGCCTATCAGTTCCGGGTGCTGAACAGCACCTCGACGCGGCGCTCGCGCCGCAGCAGCGGGTCGCCGAACCTGCCGGTGTAGATCTTGTAGGCCGGCACTCCCGCCGCGATCAGCGCCTCGCGCACCGAGTCGACGCGGCGGTCGCTGAGGTCCGCGTCGCCCGCGGGCAGGGCGCCGTCGATGGCGAGCCGGAACGAAGGGTTCTGCTTCAGGTAGCCGGCGATGTCGGTCACCTTGCTCGCATCGGTGACGTCGATCAGGAAGCTGTTGTAATCGAACCAGAAGTCCCGGTACGAGCTCCAGCGCTCACCGTCGGCAGCCTGGTCTTGCGAGCGGCCCAGGGGGTTCTGCGCTCCCCGCATCGCGGCCTCGCCGGTGAATGCCCCGGCCGCGGACTGGCTGACGGCTTCGCCGGCGCTGCCGCCCAGGGCGAAAAACGCGATCAGCGCAAGCGCGCCGGACCGCGTCATGCCGCCACCACGCGGGGATAGCCAAGGTCCGTCACCCAGCGGCGCTCGGCAGGATCGCCGTGCTCGAAGCAGCGGGCCGCTTCTTTCCAGTTCACCACCGCCCACCAGCCGGCGAGGTAGTCATCGCGCCGGTTCTCGTGCTTCAGGTAGTAAGCATGCTCCCAGACGTCGTTCACCAGGATCGGATAGCTTCCCTGCGTCGCCGGAGTCTCGTGCTCCGCGGTGCTGTAGAGCCGCAGCTCGCCGTCCTGCTGCGCTCGCGCGAGCCACACCCAGCCGCAGCCGAAGAGCCTCACGCCCGCATCAGTGAAGCGCGCCTTGAACTGGCTGAGATCGCCGAAGGCGCGCGCGATCGCCTCAGCCAGCGCCCCCTCGGGCTCGCCGCCCGCCGCCGGAGCCATCGCCCGCCAGAACAGGCTGTGATTGAAATGCCCGCCGGCATTGTGGCGCACCGTGGTGCGGATGCTGCCCGGCACCTTGTTCGGGTTGAGCAGCAGCCAGAGCGCCGAGCGATGCTGCAGCTCGGGGTACGGCTCGAGGGCTGCATTGAGGCGCGCCACGTATGCGGCGTGATGGCGCCCGTGATGCAGCGCCATCGTGCGTGCGTCGATGTGCGGCTCGAGCGCCGCATAGTCGTAAGGCAAATCGGGCAGCTCGTGCTTCATGGGAACCTGGCCTGATATCCGGAGGGGTCAGTGTGTTCCCCGAGGAGTCTTCGCTCCGTGCGATAGCGAACATACCTTGCAGAGATATCGGCCTAACCTTGTGCCTCATGCCGACGACGCGCAGCGCCAGGCCGCAACCGATCGCGAACAACGTGCTGGCTGCGCTGCCGCGCAAGACGTACCAGCACCTGCTCTCCGGCCTCGAGCCGGTCACGCTCACGTTCGGCGAGGTGCTGTATGAGCCCGGCGAGCCGATTCGCGATGTGTACTTTCCGACCGGATGCCTGGTGTCGCTGTTGACGCTGGTGGAGGGCCGGCTTGCGCTCGAGGTCGGCCTGGTCGGGCGCGAAGGCATGGTCGGCGTGGCGCTGGCGCTCGGCATCGGCGTGTCCCCGATTCGAGCGCTGGTGCAAGGCAGCGGCACGGCCCTGCGCATGAGCGCGGCCCGCTTCCGCAAGGAGCTGCAGCGCAGCGCTGCATTCCAGCGGGAGCTCTATCGCTATACGCACTCGCTGATGGCGCAGATCACCCAGACCGCCGCGTGCAACCGCTTCCACATGGTGCCGGCGCGGCTCGCGCGCTGGCTGCTGATGACGCGCGACCGGGTGCGCTCGGGCCAGTTCCATCTGACTCACGAGTTCCTCGCGCACATGCTCGGCGTGCGGCGCGTCGGCGTCACACAGGCGGCGTCGGCGCTGCAGCGGCGCAAGCTGATCGCCTACCGCCGCGGCAACATCACCATCCTCGATCATGGCGCGCTCGAAACGGCGTCCTGCGCGTGCTACGTGATCGTCAAGCACATGCGCGACGGAAAACATAAGGCGCGCAGCGCGGCCTTCGCCGGCCGCGCCTGAATCATGCGCGAACGGCTCGGCTCGGGGCCGCGCATCGTGCGGACGTTGTTCGCCGCCATCCTGGTGCTCGGCTTTCCGATCGCCATCGCCCTGCCGCAGGACTTGAACGGCAAGGTCTATGCATCGGGCGCCGTGGTGCTCATCGCCGCGGCCGCCGGGATCCTGGCGGCGGCGCTCGTGCGGCGGCGGAAGGGCCCGGCCGACGCGAGCCGCGCCGCCGCGCCGCGCTGGAGCCTCGAGCTGCTGCGGCGGCTCGAATGGCGCCGCTTCGAGGAGCTGTGCGCGGCCTATTGCGAAGTTGCCGGAACGGCGGACAAGCCCTCCAGCGTCGTCCAGTGCAAGCCCTGGAGCGTCTATACGGTCGGCATCAAGGCGGTGCGCGAGCTGCGCGCGGCCATGGCGGCGGCCGGCGTGCCGCAGGGCGTGCTGCTCGCCTGCGGCACGTTTACCTCCGAGGCGAAGGAATTCTCCCGCGGCGAGAACATCGAGCTGATCGACGGGGCCGGGCTGCTGCGCAAAATCGGCGCGCTCGCCCCGGAGCAGGGACAGGCGCTGCTCCAGCTCGCCACGGAGGGCGATTTTTCCACGCCGACCTGCCCCGCCTGCGGCATCAAGATGGCCGCGCGCACGAGCAGCACCGAGGGCAGGAAGTTCTGGGGATGCCTGAATTACCCGCGCTGCAAGCACACGTTTTTCGGCGCCTCCAACGCGCCGGCGTGAAGCCGCGAGCCGATTAGCGGGCCACCCGGGTGCCGGAAACCTCGACCAGCACACGGCGATCGGGCCGCAGGCTGGCGCTGGTGCGTACGCGGTCCGCCGCGATTCCCTTCATGACCAGGTAGGCCTTCACCGCGCTGGCGCGTTCCTCGGCAAGGATCTGGTTGGAGGCCTCGGAGCCGAT
>DATILQ010000069.1:0-20855 GCA_035476235.1 Burkholderiales bacterium | reverse complement strand
TTTACCTTGTCGATCAGCTTGGCTTCGCCCGCCTTGTCGCCGCGGTACTTGGCGGCGACCTCCTTGTAGGAGGGACCGACCAGCTTCTTGTCCACGGTGTGACAGGCAAGGCAGCCGTACTTCCTGGCAAGCTCCTCGTTCGCCCGCACCGGCAGCGCGGCAACCAGCGTCGCGACGCCAAGCAGGAATGCGGCACGTTTCATGGCTTCTCCTTGATTGTTCTTCGCAAGTCTACAAGATCGCTGATAGGCAGCAGGCAATTAACGCCCCGGCACAGCCATCCGTTGACCGCTTCGGGCCGGGCCGGCTTGTCCAAGGCGGGGGGCAGGCCTGACATGCTGTCCGCAATCGCCAATACCGTGGTATCCGGCAGGAACTCGCGCGCCAGCTCGGCCTGCCAGCCCGCCAGCGCTTCGGGCTTGCCGCGCAGCACCAGGACGCCGGAGGGCTGCAGGTGCTCATCCAGCGCAATCGTCATCGCGCCGTAGCCCGCCGGGGAGTCGCGCATCATCGGGTAGAACAGCTCGAGCGTGCGCTGCGCGGCGGCGGCGTAGCGCTCCTCGCCGGTCAGCGCCGCCAGCCGCCCGAGCGCCCAGGCGGCGAGCGCATTGCCGGAGGGCGTGGCGTTGTCGTAGCCGGGCTTTGGACGGTGAATCAGCGGTTCATGATCGCGCGCGGTGAAGAAAAAGCCGCCGCCTTCGGCGTCCTCGAACTGCCCGAGCAGGACTTCGGCGAGCTGCTCGGCAAATTGCAGGTCCTGCAGCGAGAACTCGCTTTGCAGCAGCTCGATCAATGCCGCCATGAGGTAGGCGTAATCGTCGAGGTAGGCGGCAAGATGCGCGTGCCCGTCCTTGCAGGTGGCGAGCAGCCTGCCGTCGCGCCACATGCGATTGCGGATGAAGTCGAGCGCGCGCCGCGCCGAGCTGACCCACGGCTCGCGGCCGAACACGCGTCCGGCGTGCGCCATGCCGCGGATCGCCAGTGCGTTCCACGACACCAGCACCTTCTCGTCGCGTCCCGGACGCACGCGCGTGGCGCGCGCCGTGAACAGCTTCTGCTTTGCTTTTTCGAGAATCCCCTGCTTGTCCGGCTCGACGGGGCGCGCGACATGCAGATGCCAGTGCCGGTTCTCGAAATTCGGCGGCTGGTCCAGACCGAAATGCGAAGACGCCACCGCGTACTCCTCGCCGGTCAGTGCCGATTGCGCTTCCTCGCGGCTCCAGACGTAGAACTTGCCCTCCTCATGCTCGCTGTCGGCGTCGAGCGAAGAGTAGTAGCCGCCCTCGGGGGACTGCATCTCGCGCATGATCCAGCCGGCAGTCTCCTCGGCGCAGCGCGCGTAGAGCGGGTCGCCCGTGACCAGCCAGACGTCGGCGAGCAGCGAAAGGAGCGGCCCGTTGTCGTAGAGCATCTTCTCGAAGTGCGGGATCATCCACTGCGCGTCGACGCTGTAGCGGCTGAAGCCGCCGCCGAGCTGGTCGTAGATGCCGCCTTCGCACATGCGCTTGAGCGTGGTGTGCGCGATGTCGGTCTCGCCCTTGCGCAGGCACAACTCGAGATCGGTCGGGTGCGGGAATTTCGGCGCGGCGCCGAAGCCGCCGAAGCGGGCGTCGAAGCTGGCGCGCAGGTTGTCGCGCACCGCGCGCAGCAAGTCGCGCGAGAGCTCCGGGCGGCGCGGGGCGCGCCGCGGCAGCGTGCGCGCCAGCGCCTTCTGCACTTCGCTGTTCTGGCTGGCAATGTCCGGCTGCTTGTCACGCCAGATCGCGGCGATGCGCTCGCACAGGTCGGGAAAACCCGGCAGCCCGAAGCGCGCCGCCTTGGGAAAATACGTGCCGCCGAAGAACGGCGTGCCGTCGGGCGACAGGAACATGGTGAGCGGCCAGCCGCCGGGCCGCTGCGCGAGCATCTGGTGCGCGCTCTGGTAGATCTGATCGAGGTCCGGTCGCTCTTCGCGGTCCACCTTGACGTTGACGAAGAGCCGGTTCATCACCGCTGCCACGGCCGGGTCCTCGAAACTCTCGTGCGCCATGACGTGGCACCAGTGGCAGGCGGAGTAGCCGACCGAGAGCAGGATCGGCTTGTCTTCGCGCCGCGCGCGCTCGAGCGCCTCAGGGCCCCACGGATACCAGTCCACCGGGTTCGCGGCGTGTTGCTGGAGGTACGGGGAAGTCTGGTTCGCGAGACGGTTCGCCATGTTGCAGGGCAAAACCTGTGCCGCCGGGTTAGCGCACTGGACGGGTGAAGGGAAAGACCTTGGTCAGGCCCAGCAGGTCGGTGATGAGGAGCACGAGGAACACGATCACGAGGGCGCCGATGATGCCTTCGCCGCCGGCGGGCAGGCGGTCGAGCTGCCCCGCGAGCTGCGCCACCTCTTCGTCGGTCAGCGCGGCGACCCGCGCCTTGACGTCGGCCGGGAGCAGGCCGTGCGCTTCGAGCTGCGCACGCACCTCCGCGCGATCGAGCAGGGTCGCGACGCGGTCGCGTTGCGCGGTTGCAAGAGCGGCATCCGTCCCGACGATGGCGGCTTGCGAAGGCAGCGGCAGCCCGAGCCCCGTCATCGAAACCACAAGCAAGCTGGCAATAAACCGGCGGATCCTGTTCATCCTGGTTGTCTCCCGACTGTGGTTAAAGACGCATGGCAGCTTAACATCCGGGGCCATGAGCGACCACCTTCCGTCCAGCGTATTGCGCTTCTGGTTCGGCGCAGGCGAGCAATACGGCAGACGGCACAAGCGCTGGTTCAAGGAGGACGCGTCTTTCGACGCCGAGGTGAGCAAGCGCTTTCTTCCGCTTTACGAGGAGCTCGTTGCCGGCGCCCGACGGGAATGGCTGGAGAGCCGCGTCGATTGTCTCGCGCGCATCATCGCGCTCGACCAGTTCCCGCGCCAAATTTTCCGCGGCTCCCCGCGCGCGTTTGCGGCCGATCCGCTCGCCCTCGAGGCGGCGCGTCACGCCGTCACTGGTGGGTACGATCGCGACATGCTGCCGGTCGAGCGCATGTTCGCCTACCTGCCCTTCGAGCACAGCGAGTCGTTAGAGGACCAGCTGAAGGCGTGCGAGCTCACCGCTCCGCTCGCGGCGTTCCCGGAAACCGAGGACGCGCCTCGCTACGCGCTGCGACACCGCGACATCATCCAGCGCTTCGGGCGCTTTCCCCACCGCAACGTGGCGCTCGGGCGCGTCAGCACCCCCGCAGAGATCGAATTCCTGAAACAGCCCGGATCGCGCTTCTAATCAGAGGTTCGCGTCGGTAACGGCGCCTTCCGAGGCGGTGGACACGAGCTTGCGGTATTTGGCGAGCAGCCCCCTGGTATGGCGAGTTTGCGGCGGTTTCCACTTCTTGCGGCGCGCAGCCAGCTCCTTTGCGGAGACGTCGAGGTGGATGAAGCGCTTCCTGGCGTCGATGGTGATCGAATCGCCCTCGCGCACCAAGGCGATGGTGCCGCCAACATAGGCTTCGGGCGCGACGTGCCCGACCACCATGCCCCAGGTGCCGCCGGAGAAGCGGCCATCGGTAATCAGGCCGACCGACTCGCCCAACCCCTGGCCGATGAGCGCCGAGGTCGGCGCGAGCATCTCCTGCATGCCCGGGCCCCCCTTCGGGCCCTCGTAGCGGATCACCACCACGTCGCCCGGCTTGATGCGCTTGGCGAGGATCGCCTTCATGCACGCGTTCTCGGAATCGAACACCCGCGCCGGCCCGGTAATCGAAGTGCTCTTCAAGCCGGTAATCTTCGCCACGCACCCCTCGGTGGCAAGGTTGCCCTTCAGGATCGTGAGATGACCCTGGCGATAGAGCGGCTTGTCAAGGCGACGGATCACGTCCTGGTCTGCGCGCGGCGTGCCGGGGATGTCCTTCAACTCCTCCGCGAGCGTTTTGCCGGTGATGGTGATGCACTCGCCGTGCACCAGGCCCGCTTCGAGCAGCATCTTCAGTACCTGGGGGACGCCGCCCGCCGCATGAAAGTCGGTGGCGACATACGGGCCGGAGGGCTTGAGCGCGCAGAGCACCGGGACCTTCCTGCGCACGCGCTCGAAATCATCGATGGTCCATCTCACGCCCGCGGCGCTGGCGATGGCGAGATAGTGCAGCACCGCATTGGTCGAGCCGCCCGTCGCCATGACGATCGCGATTGCATTCTCGATCGACTTGCGCGTGATGATGTCGCGGGGGCGCAGATTGTTCTTCACCGCCTCTGCCAGCACCTTGGCCGAGAGCGCGGCCGAGTCTGCCTTCTCCGGATCGGGCGAGGCCATTTGCGAGGATCCGAGCAGGCTCATGCCCAGCGCCTCGAACGACGAGCTCATGGTATTCGCGGTGTACTGGCCGCCGCAGGCGCCGACGCTGGGGCAGGCGTTCCTTTCGATGCCTTCCAAGTCCTCCTGCGACATCTTTCCGGCGGTGAACGCGCCGACCGCCTCGAACGGGCTGACGATGGTCAGCTTCTGGCCTTTCCAGTAGCCTGGCTTGATCGTTCCGGCGTAGACGAACATGCCCGGCACATTGACGCGCGCCATCGCCATCATGCTGCCCGGCATGTTCTTGTCGCAGCCACCGACGCACAGGATCCCGTCCATGAGCTGCCCGTTCACCGCGGTCTCGATCGAGTCGGCGATCACTTCTCGCGACACCAGAGAATATTTCATCCCTTCGGTCCCCATGCCAATACCGTCGGTTACGGTCGGAAAGCCAAACACCTGCGGCTTGACTCCCGCCTGCTCCAGGGCGGCCATGGCGCGGTCGACCAGCGGCTGGATGCCGGCGTTGCAGGGATTCATGGTCGAGTAGCCGCTCGCCACGCCGACGATCGGCTTGTCGAAATCGCCGTCGGCGAACCCGACGGCGCGCAGCATCGCCCGGTTCGGCGAGCGCGCGACGCCTTGCGTGATCAGGCGGCTGCGGCGGTTGTACGACATGCGGCGTGTTTTCCGTGCTGTAAGCTTCGATTGTAATGTTGGTTCACCCGAATATCGACCCGGTCGCGATTTCCATCGGCCCGCTCGCGGTGCGCTGGTACGGCCTCATGTACCTCGCCGGCTTCGCCGCCGGCTGGTGGCTGGGCCTGAGGCGAATCGCAAAAGGGCTGGCTCCGGTGACGCGGCAGCAGTTCGACGACTTGCTGTTCATGGCGGTTCTCGGCGTGATCCTCGGCGGCCGGCTCGGCTACGTGCTGTTCTACAAGCCGGGCTACTACCTGGCGCACCCGCTCGAGATCTTCGCGGTCTGGCAGGGCGGGATGTCTTTCCATGGCGGCCTGCTGGGCGTCATCCTCGCCATGGCGTTTGCGGCGCGCCGCCACAAGCTGGCTTTCCTGCGGCTGATGGATTTCGTCGCGCCGCTCTGTCCGCTCGGCATCGCGGCGGGCAGGCTGGGGAACTTCATCAATGGCGAGCTCTACGGACGCGTCACCGACCTGCCGTGGGGAATGGTGTTTCGCGGCGCCGGCGACGCGCCGCGTCACCCGTCGCAGCTCTACGAGTTCGCGTTGGAGGGGCTTGCGCTGTTCGCGCTGCTTTGGTGGTTCTCGGCCAAGGCGCGCCCGCGCGGCCAGGTGTCGGCGCTGTTTCTCATCGGCTACGGCGTGTTTCGCTTCAGCGCCGAGTTCGGCCGGGAGCCCGACAGCTTTCTCGGCTATCTCGCGTTCGGCCTGACGATGGGCCAGTGGCTGACGCTGCCGATGATCGCCCTTGGCGTGTGGCTATTCACGCGCAGCGCGGCCGAAGCAGCCTGATCTCCTACAGAGCCTGTTCCAGCACGCGCGCGACGTGCCAGGCTTCACGACCGGTGCCGTCGGCGATCTGGTGCCTGCAGCTCGTGCCGTCGGCGATCACCAAGGCGTCCTTTGAATTCCTCACGGCAGGCAGGAGGCTCAGCTCGGCCATCTTCATCGAGACCTCGTAGTGCTCGGCCTCGTAGCCGAAGCTGCCCGCCATGCCGCAGCAGCTCGATTCGACCGCCTCCACCTTCAGCTGCGGGACCAGCTTCAGCACGCGCGTCACCGCGGGCATCGCGTCAAACGCTTTCTGGTGGCAATGACCGTGCAGAAGCGCGGTTCTCGCCAGCGGCGTGAAGCTGGCCGAGAAATGGCCCGCGTCGAGCTCGCGCGCGATGAACTCCTCGAACAGAAACGAATGGCGTGCGAGCACATCGCTACCCGGCAGCATGGCGCAGAATTCGTCGCGGAAGGTCAGCAAGCACGAGGGCTCGAGCCCGATCACCGCCACGCCGCGGTCGACCCAGGGCTTGAGCGCCTGCAGCGTGCGGCGCGCCTCCGCGTTGGCTTCCTCGACCAGGCCGGCCGAGAGGAACGTCCGGCCGCAGCACAGGGGACGGCCGGGCGTGAGAGGCTGCGCCACGTGCACGCGATAGCCGGCCGCCTGCAGCACTCGAATCGCCGCGCGCACATTGTGCGGCTCGAACCAGCGGTTGAACGTGTCGACGAAGAAAGCGACCTCGCGGCCTACCCCCCTGTTTGCGCGGGTGCGGTCGGCGAAGTAATCCCCGCGCCACTTCGGCAGCTCGCGCTTTGCGGCGAAGCCGATCGCCGATCTCAGAAGCGAGGCAGCCGAATTGGCAAGCGGCGCCATGCGTCCCGCCCAGGGCGCGTAGCGCGGCAAGTACGCGACCATCCGCTCGCGCGTCGTCAGGCCGTGGCGGCGGCGATAGCCGGCGAGGAACTCGATCTTCATGCGCGCCATGTCGACGCCGGTCGGGCACTCGCGCTTGCAGCCCTTGCACGAGACACACAGATCGAGAGCGCTTTTGACCGCTTCTTCCCCCGCATCGCCCAATTGACCCGAAAGCGCCAGGCGAAGCGTGTTGGCACGCCCGCGCGTCAGATGAATCTCGTCGCCGGTGGCACGAAACGAGGGGCACATGGTGCCGGCGTCGAACTTGCGGCAATGGCCGTTGTTGTTGCACATCTCGACCGCCTTGTCGTACCCGCCCCACTCGCTCCAGTCGAGAACCGTGGGCGGCACGTCCGTCCGATAGCCGGGCTTGAAGCGAAACAGCGACTTGTCGTCCATGCGCGGCGGGCTGACGATCTTTCCGGGGTTCATCAGGCCGCGCGGATCGAGCCAGGCCTTGATCTCGCCCAGACTGGCCGTGAGGCGCGGGCCGAAGAACGGCGCGATCCACTCCGAGCGCACCAGGCCATCGCCGTGCTCGCCCGAGTACGCGCCCTTGAACTCCTTCACCATGGCGCACGCCTCCTCGGCGATGGCGCGCATTTTCTCGGCGCCATCGCGCCGCATGTCGAGCACCGGCCGTACGTGCAGCGTGCCGACCGAGGCGTGCGCATACCAGGTGCCGCGCGTGCCGTGCTTCTCGAACACGCGCGTCAGGCGCTCGGTGTACTCGGCGAGGTGCTCGAGCGGCACCGCGCAATCCTCGATGAAAGACACGGGCTTGCCGTCGCCCTTCATCGACATCATGATGTTCAGCCCGGCCTTGCGGACCTCCCACATGGCCTTTTGCAGTGGCGCGTCCGCGATCTCCACTACGCTGCCGGGTAAACCGAGATCGCCCATCAACTGGGTCAGCTGCTTCAACCTGGAAAGCTGCACCGCAGCGTCCGCGCCGGAAAACTCGACCAGCAGAATCGCCTCCGGGTCCCCTTTGATGACCGCATCCACGGTCTTGCTGAACGCCGGGATGTCGCGCGCCAGGCCGATCATCGTGCGGTCCACCAGCTCGACCGCCGAAGGGGCCAGCGGCACGATGTGCCGGGTCATGTCCATGGCGGTGTAGAACTTCTGGAAATGGCAGACCCCGAGAGTGCGCGCCGGCGGGATCGGCGAGAGCCTGAGATGCAAGCGCTCGGAATACGCGAGGCTGCCTTCCGAGCCGACCAGCAGGTGCGCGGCATTCGCGTGCGGTGGACCGAGATGATCCAGGTTGTAGCCTGCGACCTTGCGCAGCAGCTTGGGGAAGCGCGCTTCGATCTCGTCCTTTTCGCGGTCGTAAAGCGCTTTTAGCCGCTTCACAAAATCCTGGTAGGCAGGCGAACCGGCGGTCTCGCCCATGGGTCCGAAGCGCCAGCGCTCGCCGGCCGGCGTCACGGCTTCGATGGCGAGCACGTTGTGCACCATGTTGCCGTAGGCGATCGAGCGCGAGCCGCAGGAGTTATTGCCCGCCATGCCGCCGAGCGTCGCCTGCGCGCTCGTCGAAACGTCTACAGGGAACCATAGCCGGTGCGGCCGTAGAGCGGCGTTCAACGCGTCGAGGACCACGCCGGGCTGGACGACGACGGTTGCCGCTTCGGTGTTTACCTCCAGTATCTTGTTCAGGTATTTCGTGTGGTCGATGACCAGTGCTTCACCGACGGCCTGGCCGCATTGCGACGTCCCCGCGCCGCGCGGCAGCACCGGCATCCCGGCTTCGAGGACAATGGCCAGAGCGGTCCGCGCCGCCTCCTCGGTACGCGGTACGACAACGCCGAGCGGCTCTACCTGATAGATCGATGCGTCGGTCGAGTAGCGCCCACGGCTCGCCGCGTCGAACATTACTTCGCCTTCGATCTGCTTGCGCAGGCGGGCCGCGAGCGACGAATCGGCGGCACCCGGCTTGATCAGGCGGATGGGGAAGGAAGGGGCGTTCATGAGGCCAAAGGTAGAATACCGCATGCCCCGAACCGCCGGCCGTCACTTCCTGCAGATCCCCGGTCCAACCAACGTTCCGGACCGAGTGCTGCGTGCCATCGACTTCCCGACGATGGACCATCGCGGTCCTGAGTTCGCGGTTCTCGGCAAGGGCGTGCTCTCGGGGATGAAGCGCATTTTCAAAAGCACCAAGGGCGAGGTGGTGATCTATCCCGCCTCGGGCACCGGGGCTTGGGAGGCGGGCCTGGTGAACAGCCTTTCTCCCGGCGATCGCGTGTTGATGGCCGAAACCGGCCACTTCGCCACCCTGTGGCAGAAGATGGCTGCAAAGCTCGGGCTGGAGGTCGAATTCCTGCCGACCGACTGGCGCCACGGCGCCGATCCTGACGCGATCGAGAAGCGCCTGCGCGCCGATCCCGAGAAGCGCATCAAGGCGGTGTGCGTGGTGCACAACGAAACCTCGACCGGGGTTACGTCCCGCATCGGCGACGTGCGCCGCGCCGTCGATGCCGCCGGCCATCCGGCCCTTTACATGGTCGACACCATTTCGTCGCTCGCTTCGATCGACTACCGGCACGACGAGTGGGGCGTCGATGTCACGGTAGCCGGCTCGCAGAAGGGGTTGATGCTGCCGCCGGGGCTGTCGTTCAACTGCATCTCGCCCAAGGCGCTGGCCGCCTCAAAATCCGCACGGCTGCCGCGCAGCTACTGGGCGTGGGACGAAATGATCGCCAACGGCAAGGCCGGCTATTTCCCCTATACGCCGGCGACCAATCTGCTCTACGGTCTGCGCGAATCGCTCGCCATGCTGCTCGACGAAGAGGGCCTAGACGCGGTCTTCGCCCGCCACCAGCGCCATGCGGAGGCGACGCGCCGCGCCGTGCGCGCCTGGGGCCTGGAGGTGCTTGCGCTCGACCCGCGCGAGTATTCCGCTTCGCTCACGGCAGTGCTGGTACCCGCCGGCCATGACGCGGACCACGTGCGCAAGATTATTCTCGGGGCCTTCGACATGTCGCTCGGCACCGGCCTGGGCAAGCTCGGCGGCAAGGTGTTCCGCATCGGGCATCTCGGCGACTTCAACGACCTCGCCCTGATGGGCACGCTGGCCGGGGTGGAAATGGGCCTGACGCTTGCCAGCGTTCCGGTAAAGCGGGAAGGTGTTCGCGCGGCGATGGAATATCTTGCGGACTGCGCCAAGGCACCGGCGCGCCGAGCCGCTTAAGCAAGCGCTCGGAAATCAAAAAGGAGGAAGGGCATGAGCAGAGAAATTGGCTTCCTGGCGAGCGCGCTTGCCGCGCTCGCGACCATGGCTCCGGCGTTCGCGTGGGAGCCGACCAAACCAGTCGAGATCGTCGTTGCCGCCGGCGCCGGCGGGGCCTCCGACCAGATGGCGAGGATGATGCAGGCCGCCATCCAGAAGAACAACCTGATGAAGCAGCCGATGGTTGTCTCGCTCAAAGGCGGCGCGTCGGGCGCGGAGGCGCTGATGTACATGAAGAGCAGCGCCGGCGACCCCCACAAGACGCTGATCGCCTATTCGCTGATCTACATGCTGCCGCTGTCGGCCAAGATCCCGTTCAACTGGCGCGAGCTGACGCCGGTTTCCGTCATTGCGCTCGACCAATTCGTCCTGTGGACGAACGCGCAGCTGCCTTACAAGACGGTGAAGGAGTTCGCCGACGCCGCCAAGACGGCGAGCCCGCCCTTCAAGATGGGCGGCACCGGCTCCAAGCGCGAGGATCACGTCCTCACCGTGTTCCTGGAGAAGAAGACCGGCGCCAAGTTCGCCTACCTGCCGTACAAGTCGGGCGGCGAGGCGGCAACGCAGCTCGTCGGCAACCATACTCAGTCGAACGTCAACAATCCGTCGGAGAATCTCGAAGTCTGGCGCGCCGGCCAGGTGCGCCCGCTGTGCGTGTTCGACAAGGAGCGCATGCAGTACAGGACCAAAGTCACCGACACCATGTCCTGGAATGACATCCCGACCTGCAAGGATCAGGGCGTCGACGTGCAGTACCTGATGCTGCGCGCCATGTTCCTGCCCGGCAAGGTAACGCCCGAACAGACCGCCTTCTACGTCGATCTGTTCAGCAAGCTGACGCAGACCTCGGAATACAAGGAGTACATGGAGAAGCAGGCCCTCAAGCCGGTCTTCCTCACCGGCAAGGACATGCTGAAGTTCCTGGAGGAGGACGACGCGCTCAACAGGAACCTGATGACCGAGGCGGGTTTCGTCGCCAACTAAGTGTCGAAACCCGAAGTCGAAATCGTCGTCGAGGACCCTAACCCGCCGGCGAGCGACTCGCCGGCGGTGACCAGTACCCGCACGGTCGACGTCGTTGCCGCACTGCTGCTGCTGGCGCTCGCCGTGCTGCTGGGGTTCGACAACTGGCGCACCGGAATGTCATGGGATTCGACCGGCCCGCAGGCCGGCTACTTACCTTTCTATCTCTCGGTGATCCTGGCCGCTGCCTGCCTGTTTGGCATCGGCAAGGAATTCCTCGCGCGCAAGCAAGCGAGCGAAACCTTCGTCACGCGCGCACAGCTTCGCCGCGTGACGCAGGTGTTCGTCCCGACGCTGCTGTTCTGCGTGGTGACGCAATGGCTCGGGCTCTACGTGGCGAGTTTCCTTCTGGTCGCAGGCTTCATGGCATTCATCGGGCGCATCGCGGCGTGGAAAGCCGTGCTCACCGCCTTCCTGTTCTCGCTCATCATGTTCGTGACTTTCGAGATCGCCTTCGACGTCATCATGCCGAAGGGCCCGCTCGAAGCCCTGTTCGGCCACTAGCGCGGTGGAGGCTTTCGGCCTTCTGATCTACGGCTTCAGCGTCCTGCTGACCTGGAAGACGCTCGCGCTGATGATGGTCGGCCTGGTGCTGGGAATTTTCGTCGGCGTGCTGCCGGGGCTCGGCGGGCCGAACGGCGTCGCCATCCTGCTGCCGCTCACGTTCACGATGGACCCGACCTCGGCCATCGTGATGCTCTCCTGCATCTACTGGGGCGCGCTTTTCGGCGGCGCGATCACCTCGATCCTGTTCAACATCCCCGGCGAAGCCTGGTCGGTGGCCACCACCTTCGACGGCTATCCGATGGCACAGCAGGGCAAGGCGGCGGAAGCGCTGACCGCGGCCTTCACCTCGTCGTTCATCGGCTCGCTGGTCGCGGTGCTGCTGATCACGTTCCTCGCGCCGGGGATCGCCTCCTTCGCGTTGCGCTTCGGACCGCCGGAGTTCTTCGCGGTCTATTTGCTGACCTTCTGCTCGTTTGTCGGGCTCGGGCGCGAGGAGAAGCACAAGACCATCATCTCCATGACGCTCGGCCTGCTGCTCGCCGGGGTCGGCATGGACACGGTCTCCGGCCAGCTGCGCATGACCTTCGGGTCGAACGAGCTCCTGCGCGGCATCAACTTCCTGGTCGCGGTCATCGGCCTGTTCGGGATCAGCGAGATCCTGCTGACGATGGAGGAGCGCCTGGCGCTGCGCGGCCATGCCGCCAGCATCAGCCTGCGCGTGGTGCTGAAAGTGTGGAAAGAGATGCCGCGCTACTGGGCGACTCTGCTGCGCTCCTCGGCGATAGGCTGCTGGCTCGGCATCACGCCGGGCGGAGCGATCGCCGCCTCCTTCATGGGCTACAACCTCGCCAAGCGCTTCGCCAAGGATAAGGATTCGTTCGGAAAGGGCCGCATCGAAGGCGTATTCGCTCCGGAGACCGCGGCGCACGCCTCCGGCACCTCGGCGCTGCTGCCGATGCTCGCGCTCGGCATCCCGGGCTCGGGCACGGCGGCCATCCTGCTTGGCGGCCTGATGGTGTGGGGGCTGAACCCCGGCCCGCTGCTGTTCGTCGAGCACAAGGGCTTTGTCTGGGGCCTGATCGCGTCGATGTATCTGGGGAACGTCGTCGGCCTCATCCTGGTGCTCACCACCGTGCCGGTCTTTGCCGCCGTGCTGCGAGTGCCGTTCTCGGCGATCGCGCCCATGATCGTGGTGTCTTGCGCGATCGGTGCCTACGCAATCCAGAACGCGATGTTCGACATCTGGCTGATGCTCGTCTTCGGGGTGGCGGGCTATGTATTCAAGAAGATCGGCATTCCGCTCGCTCCGTTCACGCTGGCGCTGGTGCTCGGCAACCGCGCCGAGGACGCTTTCCGGCTGTCCATGATCGGGGCCGCGGGCGATTTGCGCGTGTTCTGGTCGAACGGTCTCGTCGGCTCGATCACCACATTGGCGCTGGTGCTGCTGTTCTGGCCGCTCATTTCCAGCGCGTTGGCGCGGATGCGGAGCGCCATTCGGCGGGACGCCGGGCTAGGCATCAAATGAGCGGCGAAGTCCTGCTCGCGCGCGATGGCGATATCGCCACTATCACGCTTTCTAACCCGGGGCGCATGAACGCGCTCGATCTCGCGATGTGGGAGCGGCTGGGGTTCGTTGCAAAGGAACTGGAAAACGATGAATCGCTGCGCTGCGTAGTGGTGCGCGGCGCGGGCGAAAAGGCTTTCGCGGCCGGTGCCGACATTGCCGCCTTCGCCACCGAGCGCGCGAATTCGAGGCAGGCCAAGCAATACGGCCGGCGCATCGCAGCGGCAATGCATTGCTTCGCCGCCTGCCGTCACCCGGTCGTCGCGCTCATCCAAGGGGCCTGCGTCGGCGGCGGATTGCTGGTCGCGTCGCAATGCGACCTGAGGATCTGCGATGAATCGGCACGCTTCGGCGTGCCGGTCAAAAACCTCGGGCTGGTGGAGGCTTACGACGAGTTGCAGGGAATGATGAACGTCGTCGGCCGCGCGAGCGCGCTCGAGATACTCCTCGAGGGGCGCATCTGGGGGGCGCGCGAAGCCTACGAGAAGGGCCTGGTCAACCGCATCGCGCCCGATGACAAGGTCGTTGAAGAAGCCTATGCGACCGCGCGACGCATCGCCGATGGCGCGCCGCTTGCCGCGCGCTGGCACAAGAAATTCGTGCGCCGGCTCGCCGACGCGCGGCCGCTTTCGGAGGCGGAATACGACGAGAGCTACGCCTGCTTCGACACCGAGGACTTCCGGGAGGGCGTGGCCGCCTTCCTTGCCAAGCGCAAGCCGCAATTCAAGGGCCGCTAGCCGCTCAGATGACGCCCGCGGCGCGCAGCCGCGCAATCTCCGCATCACTCTTGCCGAGGCCGCGCAGCACTTCATCGGTGTGCTCGCCCAGCAATGGCGGCGCGAGCCGGTACTCGATCCGCGTTTCCGAGAAGCGCATGGGGCTCGCGACCCCTGGCAGCTTGCCTGCGGCGGAATGCTCCAGCTCGATCCGGATGCCGCGGGCCTTGACCTGCGGCTCCTCGAACACCTGCGCCACGTCGTTGATCGGGCCGTTCGGCACGCCGGCCGCTTCCAGCAGCTCCACCCATTCCCGGGTGCTGCGCCGGATGAACACCTGCTCCAGCAGCCGGGTAAGCTGCGTGCGATTTTCGACGCGCTTGCCGTTGGTGGCGAAGCGCGCATCGTCCGCCAGCTCGGGGCATCCCGCCGCCTGGCAGAACTTCCGGTACAGATTGTCGTTTCCGCAGGCCAGGATCACCTGCCCGTCGCTGGAGCGGAACGGCTGATAGGGCACGATATTCGGGTGCAGGTTGCCGATGCGCCGCGGCGGCACGCCCGTCGCGAAGTAGTTGGTATTCTGGTAGGCAAGAAGCGCGATCTGCGAGTCGAGCAACGCCAGATCGAGATGCTGCCCGATGCCCGATCGCGCGCGGTGCGCCAGTGCCGCGCAAATGGCGATCGAGGCGTACATCCCGGTGATGATGTCGGCGATCGGGACGCCGGCGCGCTGCGGACCGCCGCCCGGCGCGCCGTCGGGCTCTCCGGTGACGCTCATCATCCCGCCCATGCCCTGGATCATGAAGTCGTAGCCCGGCCGCTCGCGCCAGGGGCCGGTCTGACCGAAGCCGGTCAGCGAGCAGTAGATGAGCCCCGGATTGGCCTGCCGCAGAGTGTCGTAGCCCAGGCCGTAGCGGGCGAGATCGCCGTACTTGTAGTTCTCGATCAGGACATCGCAGCTGGCGGCAAGCGCCCGGATCAGCGCCTGCCCCTCGGGCGCCGCGATGTTCACCGTGATCGATTTCTTGCCGCGATTCGCCGAGGTGAAATAGGCGGAGTCGCTCGTCTCGCGCCCTTCGCGGTCCTTGACCCACGGCGGCCCGAAGGCACGCGAGTCGTCGCCGCACTTCGGCCGCTCCACCTTGATGACCTCGGCCCCGAGATCGGCCAGATTCTGGCCGACCCAGGGGCCCGCCAGCACGCGCGACAAGTCGAGAACGCGGATGTGCGACAGCGGGCCTGCCATGCAAGCAGCCTTCGGGAAATGGAAAGGGCTGGAGTTTAACCCGGGTAGTTCATCAGCGGCCTTGCAGCAGGCGCTCGGCGAGCTCGGCAAATCCGGCTCCCGCGGCGGCGCGTGTAACGTACTTCGGTTCATCCGCGAGCAGAGCCTTGAAACGCCGCACGTTGGCCACGCCGACCGAATGGTCGAAGAAGGCGAACATCGGCGCGTCGTTCGGCGAATCGCCCGCGAATACGATTTCCCGCCTGGACTTGGCGAAATCCGTTCCAAAGCGTTCGGCAAAGAGCACTCGGCTCATCGCCAGCTTGTCGTACTCGCCAAGCCAGCCGTTGACGTGAATCGAGCTGATCTTCGCGTTGAGGCCCGCCTCGCGCATCAGCGACGCGATGCGCTCCGCCGCCTCGAGCGGCAGCGGCGGAACGTCCTCGCAGTAGTCGATGGCGAGGTCGGTCTCGCGGTAGTTCTGGTCCGCAGCGAGCGCGCAGCCCGGAACAGCGGCGAGGATGCGCTGCGCGATGGCGTCCAGGCGAGCGCGTTTCTCGCGCCGCGTGCCGGCATCGTCCTGGAAGCGCTTTTGCAGCCGCCCGCCGGCGAAGAAAAAGTAGAACGCGCCGTTCTCCCCGACGACGGCGTCTACCGGCCACAGGCGCGCGATGTGGTCGCACCAGCCCGCCGGCCGGCCGGTCACCGGCACCATGATCATCCCCGCGCGCTGCAATCGCTCGAGGGCGTCGTACGCCCGGGCAGTGAGCTTGCCTGCGGTGGTCAGGGTGTCGTCGATATCGAAGAGCAGCGCTTTCACGCCTCGCGCGTCGAGCTCGGCAAGCGGCTTCATCGGCCGAACGCGGCCTCGACGCGCTCGCGCGCGCGTTGATCGAGGTGCAGGCCGGCCTTCGTGCGCCGCCAAAGCACGTCCTGCGCGCTGCGTGCCCATTCGCGCTCGATGAAATAGCGCAGCTCGCGCTCGGTCAGGCCGGCGCCAAAGTGCTCTCCGATCCGCCCGTCGCCCAGCACCCGGAGGGCGCGCGTGCCGTGACGCCGGAAAACGCCTTGCAGAACTTCCGGCGGCAGACTGCGATGCCGGGCAAGAAGTTCCTTGCGCGCCTCTTCGCGGTTCTTGAAATCGCTCCCAGGCAGCGCAGTTTGCCCGGTCCACGCTTGTCGCAGGCGCGGAAAGTACGGCGCAAGCTTCTCCAATGCGTGCTCGGCGAGCTTGCGGTAAGTGGTGATTTTGCCGCCGAACACCGACAGCACCGGCGCCTCGTCAGCCACGGCATCCAGGCGCAGCGTGTAGTCGCGCGTGACGGCGGAAGGATCGCTCGATCCATCGTCGTAGAGCGGCCGCACGCCGGCGTAGCGCCAAAGCACCGCGCGCGGCGCGACCGGCTTCTCGAGATAGCGGTTCACCGCGCGGCACAGATAGTCAACCTCCTCCTGCGTCGCTTCCGCCTGGTCCGGCGCGGCGACGGGGACATCGGTGGTTCCCACCAGCGTGAAGCGCCCTTCCCAGGGAATCATGAACACCACCCGCCGGTCGTCGTTTTGCAGGATAAAGGCGTGCTCGCCGTCGTAAAGCCGCGGCAGCACGATATGGCTTCCCTTGACGAGCCGGACCGCGTCGCGGCTGGGTTGGCCCAGGCGCTGGTTCAGCATGTCCTTGACCCATGGGCCGGCTGCGTTGACGAGCGCGCGCGCCCGGACCTCGAGTCCGCCGGAGAGAGAGGCGTGCCAGAGCGCGCCTTCGCGCCGCGCCAAGAGGCATTCAGTGCCTACCAGGATGCGCGCGCCGCGTTCAGCAGCATCGACGGCGTTCGCAATCACCAGGCGCGAGTCGTCCACGCGGCAGTCGGAGTAGACGAAGCCGTGCCTGAGCTGGCTCTTCAGACCGGAGCAGTACGGCGGCGCGTCGAGCCGCACCGCGTGCGATCCGGGCAGGAGCGAGCGCCGGGCCAGGTGGTCATACAAGAACAGCCCCAGCCGGATCGCCCAGCGCGGCCGCAGCCCCGGCAGATGCGGCATGACGAAGCGCGCCGGCCAGGCCAGGTGCCCCGCAATGCGCAGCAGAATCTCGCGCTCGGCGAGCGCCTCGGCAACCAGGCGGAACTCGAACTGCTCGAGATAGCGCAGCCCGCCATGGATCAGCTTCGAGGACGCCGACGAGGTCGCCGCCGCCAGATCGCCTCGCTCGACCAGCAGCACCGAAAGCCCGCGGCCGGCAGCGTCGCGGGCGATGCCGGCGCCATTGATGCCGCCGCCGATGACCAGCAGGTCATAGTTCATTTCCACGCGAGCGGTATGCGTACCGTGACCGCTACGCCGTCGCCGGCGGGCAGGTTCGCAGCATCGATGCTGCCGCCGTGGTATTCGGCGATCAGGCGCGCCACGTAAAGGCCAAGGCCGAGATGAGGCGTGGCCGTCTGCGGGCCCTCGCGCACCGAGATCATCGACTCGAAAAGCCGCGCGCGGAACTCTGCCGGTAACGGGCGTCCCTTGTTCACCACGCTCAGCACGGCCGCCCCGGCCGCTTCTGCCAGTTCGACGCGTACCGGCTCGGCGCCGCGGCAGAAGTCCACCGCGTTCTCCGCCAGCTTGTCGAGAAGCTGTGCGGCCAGGTCGGGCGAGCCCTCGACCTGCAGGGATTGCCGTGGCAGTTCGACGGCGAAGGCGATACGCGGGTAGGCGACGCGATAGCCCTCGACGCAGCCGCGCACCACCCCGACCAGATCGTAGCGCTCGCGCTCGGCGCTGCTGAGGCTCTGCTCGAGGCGCGACGCCTCCATCATGCGCTCCAGGATGCGGTTGAGCCTCGCCAGCCCCTCTTCGGCGCGCTCGATATAGCGGCGCGCTTCGCTGCCCTCCGGAGCGAGCTTCAGGTTCTCGAGCGAGGAGCGCACCACCGCGATCGGCGTGCGCAGCTCGTGCGAGAGCCGGCCCGCCATGCTTTCCAGGTAGGCGTGATGCTGCGCCAGCCGCGCGAGCACCGCCGAGAAGCTGCGCGACAGGTCGCCGATTTCATCGGACGCGTCGGAGCCCGCGGCGAGGCGCGTGATGCGGCCGCGCGCGTCGATCGCTGATTCGGCCTCGTCCCGCAGCCGCCGGATGCGCAGCGACAGGCGCGAAGCGAAGGCGATCAGCAAGACCGCTGCGCCGGCGAAGACCGCGAGGGTCAGAAGCAGCAACCGCTCGAGCGCCGCCGTCTTCAGCGAAACGATGGGATTGGTGGTTTCCTCCACCACCACCGCGCCCACCACCTCGTCGCCGCTCCAGATGGGGTGCGCCGCGGACATGACCACGGCGCGGCCGTCCTGCGTGCGGCGCACGAGGGTCGCGGGCGTGCCCTGCATCGCGGCGGCGATGTCGCGGCCGGTGGCGAGCACGTTCTCGGGCAGCGATTCGGTGAAGTCCTCGGTCGGACGCTCGATGAGCCAGCCGACGAAGGGCTGCCACCACGGCGCCTCGGCCGCCGCCTCGGCGGAGCGTTTCAACCTCCCGGCGAGCGCGACCACCTGGTAGCTGCGATCGACCACCCAGATGCGGGACGAAGCCCGCTGCAAGCCCAGCAGGATGGCATCGACCTCGTCGTCGTGTCCGCTGGCGCTGGCCAGCAGCTGGGGACGCTCGTGCAACACCGTGGCGACGGCGCGCGCCGTCGCCAGCAGCGATTGCTCCTGGCCCTCGAGGAGAAAGCGCTCGACCTCGTTGACGTAAAGCGTGCCGGCCCAGGGGAGCGCAAGCAGCACCAGCGCCGTCAACGCCAGCTTCGCGCGCAGGCTGAACCGCAGTCGCTTCAGGCCTTCCACCGGTAACCCATGCCATAGACGGTGTCGATCGCGTCGAAGCGCGGGTCGGCAGCGAGGAATTTCCTGCGGATGCGCTTGACGTGGGAGGTGATGGTGCCTTCGTCGACCACCAGGTTCGCTTCGCGCATCAGCTGATCGCGGCTTTTCACGTGTTCCGGAAACTTGCACAGCGCATGCACCATCCAGAATTCCGTGAGCGTGAGCGCTACTGCGGCGCCGCGCCACGTGACGCTGAAGCGCTTCAGGTCGAGCTGCAGGGCGCCGCGTTCCAGCCGCTCCTCCGCGGCCTGCGGCTGCGCGGCAAGCTCCGCGCGCCGGAACAGCGCCGCGATGCGCGCAAGCAGATGCGGCAGGCTCACGTCCTTGGTCAGGTAGTCGTCGGCGCCCAGGCGCAGGCCCGCGACAACGTCAAAGTCGCTGTCGCGCGCGGTGAGAAAGATGATCGGCAGCGCGGCCGATCTGGCGCGCAGCTCGCGGCACAGCGTGAAGCCACCGTCGATGTCGGCGCCGAGACCGATGTCGATCAGCGCGAGGTCGGGCAGCCGCGCGCTCATCGCGGCGAGGGCTTCGGCACGACCGGCGTACGCCGCCACCTCGAAGCCATGCTTGCGCAGCGCTTCCGCGTAATTGGCACGAATGGCGGGGTCGTCCTCGACAATGGCAATGCGGCGCGACATCGCGGGCGAATATAGCCCATCGCGAGTGCATCCAAGCGCCTGCCATCGGTTTGCCAGAATTGCTCGGCGCGTTGCCATCGCCGCGCCGCGCGTGGCGCCAGTTCGGGGTCTCCAATGCCTCAGAACATCGGAGGCGCGAATGAAACACTTGCTGCGGTTTCTGGGATTGGCCGCCGGGCTCGCCTTCGCGGCCGGCATGGTGCTCGCCGGACTCGCCTTGCTGCTCGCCATGCCGGCGTATGCCGCGCTGCTCCAATGAACCGCGTGGCGCCGGAGGTAGCCAGCGCTACGTTTTGGTCGCCTTCCTCAGTTGATCTGAAGGCGCTACTTTTTCCTGAGCCTGCGAATGGCGGCGAGCTGCGCCGCCATCATGGCGAACTCCGCCTGAAGGGTCGCAATTTCCTGCTTGTCCTGCGACTTGCGCATCGCCTCCTCGGCTCTGCGCAGCGCTTCCGACGCCTTGGCCTCGTCCAGGTCGGCGCCGCGGATCGCGGTGTCGGCGAGCACAGTGATCACTTTCGGTTGCACCTCGAGGATGCCGCCGGCGACAAAGATCAGCAGCTCCTCGCCGCCGCCCGCCGGCGTGATGCGCACCGCGCCGGGTTTGATGCGCGTGATGAGCGGCGTGTGGCGCGGATAGATGCCGAGCTCGCCCGCTTCCCCCGGAAGCACGACGAACTCGGCTTCGCCCGAGTAGATCGACTCTTCCGCGCTGACGACGTCGACGTGGATGGTGGCGGCCGCCATTACTGCAGGGTCTTGGCCTTTTCGAAGGCTTCCTCGATCGCGCCCACCATGTAGAACGCCTGCTCGGGCAGGCTGTCGCACTCGCCATTGACGATCATCTTGAAGCCCCGGATCGTGTCCTTCAGCGGAACGTATTTGCCCGGCGTGCCGGTGAAGTTCTGCGCCACGCTGAATGGCTGCGACAGAAAGCGCTGGATCTTGCGCGCCCGCGCGACTGCGAGTTTGTCTTCGGGCGAGAGCTCGTCCATGCCGAGGATGGCGATGATGTCGCGCAGCTCCTTGTAGCGTTGCAGCGTCGCCTGCACTGCGCGCGTGGTGTTGTAGTGCTCCTCGCCGATGGTGTTGGGGTCGACCTGGCGCGAGGTCGAGTCCAGCGGGTCGACCGCGGGATAGATGCCGAGCGAGGCGATGTCGCGCGACAGCACCACGGTGGCGTCGAGGTGGCCGAAGGTCGTCGCGGGGGAGGGATCGGTCAGGTCGTCGGCTGGCACGTAGATCGCCTGCACCGAGGTGATCGAGCCCACCTTGGTCGAAGTGATGCGCTCCTGGAGCTTGCCCATTTCCTCCGCGAGGGTGTAACGGTAGATATTGTCGACAAAGAACAAAACGTCGCGCCCCTTGCCGCCATCCTCGCGCACTTCGTCGCGGAAGTATTCGGCCATCGTCAACCCGGTGAGGGCCACGCGCAGGCGGTTCCCCGGAGGCTCATTCAT
>DATILQ010000068.1:0-17078 GCA_035476235.1 Burkholderiales bacterium | reverse complement strand
CGATACTGAAGCGGCCGTCGGCGGTCGTGAGCCCGGTGATCCCCTCGGGGCTGCCGCTCGGGTTGTAGGGATAGGCTTCGGTCGGCTCGCCGCTGTTGTGCACGTAGCGCATGCACACCAGTTTCGGGGCGCTGGAGAACTCGGCGCGCCCTTCGCCGTGGGCGGTGACGATCGGGATGCGGCTGCCTGCCATGCCGGCGAAGAGGATCGAAGGGCTCTCGACCACCTCGACCATTACCAGGCGTCCCTCGAACTGCTCCGAGCGGTTGCGCACGAAGGCCGGCCAGTGGCCCGCGCCCGGGATCAGCTCCTTCAGTGCCGCCATCATCTGGCAGCCGTTGCACGCGCCGAAGGCGAAGCTGTCGCGCCGCGCGAAGAATTTCTCGAACTCCGCGCGCACGCGGGGGTTGTGAAGGATGGTCGACGCCCAGCCGCGTCCCGCGCCGAGCACGTCGCCGTAGGAGAAGCCGCCGCCGGCGGCAAAGCCCTTGAAGCCCTCGAGGCTGCGCCGGCCCGAGATGAGGTCGGTCATGTGCACGTCGACCGACTCGAAGCCGGCGCGGTCGAACGCCGCCGCCATCTCGACATGGCCGTTCACGCCCTGCTCGCGAAGAATTGCGATGCGGGGGCGAACGCCGGTCAAAGAGGCAATATCTTTCTCTTGAAAAGTCAGATGCACCGAGAGGCCCGGATCCTTCGGATCGATGATGCGGTCGAACTCCTCCCGCGCGCATTCCGGGTGGTCGCGCAGCGCCTGCATGCGCCACGTGGTCTCGCTCCAGGTGCGCTGCACGTGGTCGCGCTTGTTCGAGTAGAGCTGCTTGCCGTTGCGCGTGATGCGGATCTCGTCGCGCGGGTTGAGCTGGCCGATGAGGTGCGAGCACTGGCCGAGCCCCGCGTCGCGCAGGGTCTGCATCACGCGCGGCCGGTCCGAGGCGCGGATCTGCAGCACCGCGCCCAGCTCCTCGCAGAACAGCGCGGCGAGCACCAGGTCCTTGGCGCGGCCCGCCAGCTGCTCGTCGTCGCCGCGCTTGAACGCGTCGACGTCGTCCGCCGCCGGGTCGAAGCTGATCGAATCCATGTTGAGCGTCACGCCGCAATGCCCGGCGAACGACATCTCGCAGACGGTGGCGAACAGCCCGCCGTCGGAGCGGTCGTGGTAGGCGAGGATCAGCGGCGCGAGCTCCTGGATCGCCGCGAAGAAATTCTTCAGCAGCGCCGGATCGTCGAGGTCGGGGCAGGCATCGCCGAGCGCGGCGTGGACCTGCGCCAGGATCGAGCCGCCGAGGCGGTTCTTGCCGCGGCCGAGGTCGACGAGCACCAGCTCGGTGTCGCCGGCGTCGCTGCGCAGCTGCGGCGTGAGCGTGCCGCGCGCGTCCTCGACCGGCGCGAAGGCCGAGGCGATGAGCGACAGCGGCGCGACCACTTCCTTTCCCTCCCAGGCGGTGCGCATGGACAGGGAGTCCTTGCCCACCGGGATCGAAATGCCGAGCGCCGGGCAGAGCTCGAGCGCCACCGCGCGCACCGTGTCGTAGAGCGCGGCATCTTCTCCGGGATAGCCGGCGGCGGCCATCCAGTTGGCTGAAAGCTTCACGCTGCCGAGCGAGGCGATGCGCGCCGCCGCGAGATTCGTGATCGCCTCCCCGACGGCCATGCGCCCCGAGGCCGGGCCGTCGAGCAGCGCGAGCGGCGCGCGCTCGCCGATGGCGAAGGCCTCGCCCGCGTAGCCGTCGTAGTCGAGCAGGGTGACGGCGCAGTCCGCCACCGGCACCTGCCAGGGACCGACGCACGGGTCGCGCGCGCACAGCCCGCCGACCGTGCGGTCGCCGATCGAGACGAGGAAAGTCTTGTCGGCGACGGCGGGGTGACGCATTACGCGGTGCGCCGCGCCGTGAAGCGACACCTTCTCCAGCGGGAACGGGATGCCCGCCGGCGCCGCGTGGCGCGCGTCGCGCAGCATCTTCGGCGGCTTGCCGAGGATCACCGACAGGTCGATGTCGACCGGGTTGTTCTTGAAACGGGAATCGTGGATCAGCAGCCTGCCGTCGTCGGTCGCGCTGCCGATGACCGCGAACGGACAGCGTTCCCGATCGCAAGCCTGTTTGAACCTTGGAAGATCCTGCGGCGAGACCGCAAGAACGTATCGTTCCTGCGCCTCGTTGCACCAGATCTCGCGCGGCGACATGCCGGTGTCTTCCACCGGGATATCCCTCAGCGACACGCGCGCGCCGCGGCCCGCCGCGTACACCATCTCGGGCACCGCGTTGGACAGGCCGCCGGCGCCGACGTCGTGGATCGAGAGGATCGGGTTGGCATCGCCGAGCTGCCAGCAGCGGTCGATCGCCTGCTGCGCGCGGCGCTGGATCTCGGCATTGCCGCGCTGCACCGAATCGAAATCAAGGCTCGCGAGGTTCGCGCCGGCGCCCATCGAGGAGGCGGCGCCGCCGCCCATGCCGATCAGCAGGCCCGGGCCGCCGAGCTGCAGCAGGAGCGTGCCCGCCGGCAGCGGCGCCTTGGCCGAGTGCCCGGCGCGGATGTTGCCGAGGCCGCCCGCCAGCATGATCGGCTTGTGATAGCCGCGCACGACCCCGCCCGCCTCGGCTTCGAACGTGCGGAAGTAGCCGCACAGGTTCGGCCGGCCGAACTCGTTGTTGAACGATGCGGCGCCGATCGGGCCTTCGAGCATGATGTCGAGCGCCGAGGCGATGTGCTCGGGCTTGCCCGGGTTCGTCTGCTCCCACGGCTGCACCGCGCCCGGGATGCGCAGATGCGACACCGAATAGCCGGTCAGGCCGGCTTTCGGCTTTGCCCCGCGCCCGGTCGCGCCTTCGTCGCGGATCTCGCCGCCGGCGCCGGTCGCCGCGCCGGGAAACGGCGAGATCGCCGTCGGGTGATTGTGCGTCTCGCACTTCATGACCGTGTGGGTCAGCTCGGCATGCTTGCGGTAAGTCTCTTTCTCATCGGGGTAAAACCGTTGCGCGACGCGGCCCTCCATGATCGCCGCGTTGTCGGCGTACGCCACCACCGTGCCGCGCGGATGGACGGCGTGCGTGTGCTTGATCATCGCGAACAGCGATTGCGGCTGCTTGCCGCCGTCGACGATCCAGTCGGCGTTGAAGATCTTGTGCCGGCAATGCTCGGAGTTCGCCTGCGCGAACATGGTGAGCTCGGCATCCGTGGGGTCGCGCCCGAGGCGGCGATAAGCCTGCTCGAGGTACTCCAGCTCGTCGTCGCTCAAGGCAAGCCCGAGCCGCACGTTCGCCTGCGCCAGCTCCGGCAGCGGGACGAGCTGCAGCGGACGGGGGGCGACATGCTCGAACAGGCGCGCTGCATCGTCGAACGACTCGAGCACGGTTTCGGTCATGCGGTCGTGGAGCAGCGCGGCGATTTCCGGGCGGCTGGAGTCGACGTGGTAAGCCGTGCCCCGCTCGATGCGCCGTACGCGCGACAGGCCGCAGTTGCGCGCGATGTCGGTCGCCTTGGACGACCACGGCGAAATGGTGCCGAGCCGGGGGACGACGAGAAATAGCGTGCCGCGGACCGGCTGCGACGGGGGGCCATAGTCGAGCAGCCGCTCGAGTACCTTCGCCTCGCGCTCGCCGAGCGCGCCCTCCAGCTCGACGAAATGCCAGAACCCGGCCGCGACGGAGGGAACGCCGGGCTCGAGTTTCTGCAGCGCAGCAAGCAGCTTGGCGAGGCGGAACTCCGAAACCGCGCGCGGTCCTCGGAGGCGGAGAATTTGGGGCACTAGTTCTTTACCTGCGGCTCCTTCACCGTGCCGCCCAGGATCAGGACCGCGCGCAGCGCCTGCGTCGAGGTCCTGACGTCGACGACGATGCGCCCGGACAGCGCGCCGCTCTGCGCGATGTCGGCGCTGGCGCCGGCGTTGAGCGCCCCGGCGCCGATATTGACGTTGCGCAGCGCCACCGCGCCGGCGTTGTAGATCGCCTGCCCGTTCATCTCGGTAAACTGGGTCCGGCCGGTGACCTGCCGCCCTCCGGTCTGGATGGCGCGCGACAGGTCGAAGCTGCCGAGCACGCCCTTGTTGACGGTGAAGTTCCCCTCCAGACGGCCGCTCGAACCGAGGTTGGCCGGCTCGCGGCCGGTCATCCAGAATCTGCCGGTGCCCTCGCCGCGGCCTTCCGAGAGCAGCGCCGGCGCGAACACCGCGGCGTTGATGCCGCGCGCGGTGAGCACGCCTTCCACGTTCCAGGTGCCGCCCCAGCGCACCTGGGCGGTGCCCGAGACGCTGCCGTTCAGCGCCGCGCCGTCCCACGACGTGATGTTCATGCCGCGGCGCGTGAGCGTGCCCTTCATGCCGAAGTGGTCGAGCGAAAGCGCCGGCGCGATGGGCAGCGCAAAGCGGGTGGCGCTCATCTCGAACTCGAGCTCGGAGCCCCTGGAGGCAAGGTTAGCCACCAGGTTCTCAGGTCCGGCCAGCGAAGCCGCGCGCGGCACGCCTGTGGCGTCGAGCGCCACGTCGATATCGAGCGGCGGAAGCGCCAGCGGTCCCTCGAGCTTCAGCTGCTTCGCCAGGACGCGGCCGAGCGTGAAGTTCTCTCCGTTCGCCCTGGCAAACAAGGCCTCGCCGAGCACGTCCTGCGGCACGACGGCGCCCTCCAGCTCGACGCGCTTGAAGATCTTTTTTTCGTCGAACAGCGCGTCGAGCGCCGGAAACGCCCGCACTTCGGCGATTCTGACGCGCTCGCCGATGCGAACGTCCCTGAACTCGTAATGCACCCCCCTCCATAGCGAGACCCTGCCGGAACCGAGCCTCACCGGCTGGCCCAGCGCCTCGCGCGCCGCCTTCTCGTATTCGGCGGTCGAGATCGGTATGACGTGCAGCGCGCCGAGCGCCACGCCGAGGATCACGACGAGCGCGATCGTTACCGGCTTGCCCCAATTCCTCTCCTGGCGCCGGTAGGCGGCGGCGACGCCCGGTCCCCGCTTCAATGCCTTCGCCCGCCGGTCCTGCTGCGAGCTGTCGCCGGAAGCCATGTCGCCGCGGGTCTTCGCCGCCAGGATGGATTCTTCCTTCGCCTTGCGCGAGCGCTCCTCGGACTCCCGCGCGCGCTTGTCTTCCTCCTCGCGGAACTTGCGTTGTCTTTCCTCGTTCTCGCGCGCGAGGCGCTCCTCCTCCTCCCTGACCCTGCGCTCTTCCTCCTCGCGCGCAAGCTGCTTCTCCTCCGCCTTGCGCTGCTCCTCCTCTTCCCTGGCCCTCAGCTCCTCCATCTCGCGCGCCATGCGCAGCCTTCCCTCCTGCTTCACGCGCTCGGCTTCCTCGTCCTTCTTGCGGTTTTCCTCCTCGCGCTTGTTGAAGGAGTCGAGATCGGCGAACAGAGAATCGGCAAACTTGTCGTTGCCGGGGGCCGGCTGCGGCCGCGGCGGCGCCGGCGGCGGCGCTTCCGCGGCGGGCTCGGACGGCTTCTGTTTGCGCTCCTCGGCGCGGCGGGCACGCTCCTCGCGCTCCAGGCGCGCGCGGCTCATCTCTTCCCGCGCCCTGCGCTCGGCCGCTTCGCGCGCCTTGCGCTCTTCCTCGATCTGCTGGAGCAGCGCCTCCGCTTCGCGCCGCCGCAGCTCTTCGGCTTCCTGGCGGATGCGCTCGGCTTCCTCGCGCGCCTTGCGCTCGATGTCCTCGCGCGCCTTGCGCTCTTCCTCGAGGCGCTTGCGCAGCTCCTCCTGCTCGCGCCGCGCTTTCTCCTCGGCCTCGCGGCGGGCGCGCTCGGCTTCCTCCTTGATGCGCCGCTCCGCCTCCTCGCGCGCCCTGCGCTCGGCGTCGAGCTTGGCCCTCAGCTCGGCGTCGGCCTGCGCCTTGGCGACAGCGTCCGCGCGCACCTTGTGCGCCGCCTCTTCACGCAGCTTTTTGTCGGCCTCGAGGCGCAGCTTGGCTTCGGTCTCGGCGCGCACCTTGGCCGCGGCTTCGGTGCGCTGGCGCTCGCGCTCGGCCTGCGCCTTCTCCTCGGCCTCCTTGCGCGCGCGGTGAAGCGCGGCTTCCTGCTCCTTCGCGCGGCGCTCGGCCGCCGCCTTGGCAGCCATGTCGACCGCGGGCGCTTTCGGCGCCGGCGGCGGCGGCGGGGGCGCCGTCGGTTGCGGCGCGGTATTGGCCTTCTGCGACGAAGCGAGCGAGCTGAAATCCAGATCGATGGCCGTGTCGAGCTTGCCGGCCGGCTTGGCCGCCGCCGCGGCTGGACCGGCCGCCGCACCCGAGGATACCTCGCGGATGAACCCGTCCTTGTCGAGCTGGACGATCAGGCGCTGGAAGTCGTTGTCGTACGCGTTGCCGCTCTTCTGCGCGACATCGGCGAGCGTCGCCCTGCCGTCGATCGCCGCGAGCACCGCGCGGTGCTCGCGCTTCAGAAGGCTCGTCTTGCCCGAAGCTTCCTGGACTCCCTTTCCGGACTTCGAGTAGATGGCGTTGGGGCGCATTCTTTAGGTCCTATTATATTCGGCGGCCGGTCCGTAGCCGCCGCCTCCCGGCGTCTCGATCACGAAAACGTCGCCCGCCGCCATCTCGGTCTGGGCGAAAGGTCCGAGCTCGTCGCGTCTGCCGCCGGCGCGGATCACATAGTTGCGCCCAGGCATGCCGGGCTCGCCTCCCGCCAGGCCGTGCGGGCGCACCAGCCGGCGCCCGGAGAGGATCGCCGCGGTCATCGACTGCAGAAACCGGATGCGCCGCACCGCGCCGTGGCCGCCGCGCCAGCGTCCCCGTCCGCCCGATCCGTCGCGGATCTCGAAGCTCTCGAGCAGCACCGGGAAGCGCCACTCCAGTACTTCGGGATCGGTGAGGCGCGAATTGGTCATGTGCGTCTGCACCACGTCCGCGCCGTCGAAGCCCGGGCCGGCGCCCGAGCCGCCGGCGACCGTCTCGTAGTACTGGTAGCGCTCGTTGCCGAAGGTGAAGTTGTTCATCGTGCCTTGCGAAGCGGCCAGCACGCCCAGCCCTCCATAGAGGGCATCGGTGATGCATTGCGAAGTCTCCACGTTCCCGGCGACCACCGCCGCCGGGTAGCGCGGCCGCAGCATGCATCCCTCCGGAATCAGCACCTCGAGCGGCTTCAGGCATCCGGCGTTGAGCGGAATATCGTCTTCGACGAGCGTGCGGAATACGTAGAGCACCGCCGCCATGCAGACGGCGGCCGGGGCGTTGAAATTGTCCGGCAGCTGCGCCGAGGTGCCGGTGAAATCAATGCGCGCGCTGCGCCGGTCCGCTCCAATATGAATGCGGGCGCGGATGTGCGCTCCATTGTCGAGCGGCAGATCAAACTCTCCATCCTTCAGCACGCCGATCACCCGCCGTACTGATTCCTCGGCGTTGTCCTGCACGTGGCGCATGTACGCGCGCACCACGTCGAGCCCGAAATGCTCCACCATGCGCCGCAGCTCCTGCACGCCTTTTTCGTTGGCGGCGACCTGAGCCCGCAGATCGGCGATGTTCTGCTGGACGTTGCGCACCGGGTAGCGGCCTGCGCTCAGCAGCGCCGCGGTTTCCTTCTCACGGAAGCGGCCTGCCTCGACCAGGAGAAAGTTGTCGACGAGAACGCCTTCCTCCTCGACCACTTTGGAACCCGGCGGCATCGAGCCGGGAGTGATGCCGCCGATGTCCGCGTGGTGTCCTCTCGATCCCACATAAAAAAGAATCTGCCGAGAATCGAAAACCGGCGTGATCACGGTGACATCGGGAAGGTGCGTGCCGCCGTTGTACGGCGCGTTCAGGACATAGACGTTGCCGGGCTTCATCTCGCCGGCATTGAGGCGGATCACGGTCTTCACCGATTCGCCCATCGAGCCCAGGTGCACCGGCATGTGCGGCGCGTTGGCGATCAGGTTGCCTTCGGCGTCGAACAGCGCGCAGGAGAAGTCGAGCCGCTCCTTGATGTTCACCGAGTAGGCGGTGTTCTGCAGCCGCAGACCCATCTGCTCGGCGATCGACATGTAGAGGTTGTTGAAGATCTCCAGCATGACGGGATCGACCTGCGTGCCAATAGCGGTTTGCGCTCTTCTGGGTTGCACTCTGTCTAAAACCAGATGATTCAAAGACGTAACTGTCGCCCGCCATTCCGGCTCGACCACGGTCGTCGCGTTCGCCTCGGCGATGATGGCGGGGCCTTCGATGCGCTCGCCCGGGCCGAGGTCCTCGCGCCGGTAGAGCGGCGCCTCGCGCCACTTGCCGAGCGTGAACATGCGGACTGTTTCAACCGGTTTGCCGGGTTTCTTCCTATCGACTTCCCGTTCCTCGTGCACCTCGCCGGAAGCAATCGCCTCCGCTGACACCGCCTCGACGATCAGGGGCTTGCCCGGCATCAGGAAGCTGAACTGCTTGCGGTACGCGGCCTCGAACTGCGACAGCATGCCGGCGACGGGACCGAGCGCCACGATGAGCGCGGTATCGGTGCCTTCGTACTTGAGGTGGGCGCGCCGCACCACGCGCACCCGCTGCGGCGAGACCCCTTGAGCGATCAGGCTGTCGCGCGCGTCGATGGCCAGCTTGTGCGCGGCGTCCTCCAAGGCGCCCTCATCCTGCAGCTTCAATTCGAGGGCCTGCTCGCGCATCGCGCTCTGGTCGGCGAGCCCCATGCCGTACGCGGACAGCACCCCGGCGTAGGGATGAATGAAAACGCGCGTCATGGCGAGCGCGTCGGCGACCAGGCAGGCGTGCTGGCCCGCCGCGCCGCCAAAGCAGCACAGCGTGTAGCCGGTGACGTCGTGGCCGCGCTGCACCGAGATGTGCTTGATCGCGTTGGCCATGTTGCCGACCGCGATCTGGATGAACCCTTCGGCGACTTGTTCGGGGGAGCGGCCATCACTGATCTGCTTTACCAGAACAGAGAACTTCTGCTTTACAACCGCCTCGTCAAGCTCCTGGCTGCCGTCTTCCCCGAAAACCCGCGGAAAATATTTCGGCTGGATCTTGCCGAGCATCACGTTGGCGTCGGTGACGGTGAGCGGGCCGCCACGCCGATAGCAGGCAGGACCCGGATTCGCCCCCGCCGAATCCGGGCCCACACGATAGCGGGCGCCGTCGAAATGCAGGATCGAGCCGCCGCCGGCGGCGACGGTGTGGATGCTCATCATCGGCGCGCGGATGCGCACGCCGGCGACGCGGGTCTCGAATTCGCGCTCGAACTCGCCGGCGTAATGCGATACGTCGGTGGACGTGCCGCCCATATCGAAGCCGATGATGCGCTCGAATCCCGCGGCGAGGGAGGTCCGCACTGCGCCGACGATGCCGCCCGCCGGCCCCGACAGGATCGCATCCTTGCCCTGGAAGCGGCGCGCGTCGGTGAGGCCGCCGTTCGACTGCATGAACAGCAGCCGCACGCCTTCGAGCTCGGCGGCCACCTGCTCGACGTAGCGCCTGAGGATCGGCGACAGGTAGGCGTCGACCACCGTGGTATCGCCGCGACCGACCAGCTTCATCAGCGGGCTGACGCGATGCGACACCGAGATCTGCGTGAACCCGGCTTGCCGGGCCAGCTCGGCCACCTGTCTTTCGTGCTCCGGGAAGCGGTAGCCGTGCATGAAGACGATGGCGATGGAGCGGAATCCCTCGTCGTATGCTTTTTCGAGATCTTTTTGGGTTTGTCGAAAAGCAAGCGGCACCAAGACTTCGCCCTTCGCGCCGATTCTTTCCTCGACTTCGAAAACCCCGGCATACAGCATCTCCGGCAGCACGATGTGCCGGTCGAAGAGGCGCGGGCGGTTCTGGTAGGCGATGCGCAGCGCGTCGCGAAAGCCGCGCGTGATGAACAGCACGGTGCGCTCGCCCTTGCGCTCGAGCAGCGCGTTGGTGGCGACCGTGGTGCCCATCTTTACGCTTTCAATCCTGCCCGTGGGAATACGCGACTGCGGAGCAAGTTCAAGAAGCTTGCGGATACCGGCGAGAGCCGCGTCGGCGTAGCGCCCGGGATTCTCGGACAGCAGCTTGTGCGTGGCGATCGAGCCGTCCGGGCGGCGGGCAACGATGTCGGTGAAGGTGCCGCCGCGATCGATCCAGAACTGCCAGCGGCCGGAATTGCGTGGCTCAGCCATTACAATCGCATCCTAACTTGGAAAGCGTAGAGTCCGTCGTCATCGGCGCGGGCGTGGTCGGCCTCGCGGTGGCGCGCGCCCTCGCCTCGGCGGGCCGCGAAGTCGTGGTCCTGGAGGCCGAGGATGCGATCGGGACGCACACCAGCTCGCGCAACTCGGAAGTCATTCATGCGGGAATCTATTACCCGAAAGGCAGCCTCAAGGCGACGAGCTGCGTCGAAGGAAAGCAGCTTCTCTACGAGTACTGCGCCGCGCACGGCGTCCCGCACCGGCGCAGCGGCAAGCTGATCGTCGCCAGCGACGACAAACAGCTGCCGGAGCTGCAGGAGATCCAGAGAAAGGCGCACGCCAATGGCGTCACCGACGTGGTGTGGATGACGCGCGCGCAGGCGCTCGCCCTCGAGCCCGAGCTGCACTGCGTGGCCGCGCTCTACTCGCCCTCGACCGGCATCATCGACAGCCACGCTCTGATGCTCGCGTACCTCGGCGATGCCGAGGCGCACGGGGCGATGCTTGCCGTGAAGAGTCCCCTGGAAACCGCCGAAGTTGTTTCCGACGGAATCGTTTTGCGAGCGGGGAATGAACAGATAAAGGCGAGGCTGCTCGTCAACAGCGCCGGGCTGAGGGCACCGACGGTCGCGAAAAGCATCGCCGGCTACCCGCGCGAGCTTGCGCCGGGCGAGTTCTACGCCAAGGGCAATTACTACTCGCTCGCGCGCCGCGCGCCGTTCTCGCGCCTGATCTACCCGGTGCCCGAGCCCGGCGGCCTCGGCGTGCACGTGACGCTCGACCTTGCCGGCCAGGCCCGCTTCGGCCCGGACGTCGAATGGGTCGAGCGCATCGGCTACGACGTAGACCCGCGTCGCGCCGAACGCTTCTACGCCGCGATCCGGCGCTACTGGCCCGCGCTTCCCGACGGCGCGCTGCTGCCGGGCTACTCGGGCATCCGGCCGAAGACCGCGGGACCGCGCGAGCCCGCTGCCGACTTCCTCATCCAGGGACCGCGCGAGCACGGCGTGCGCGGGCTGGTGCATCTGTTCGGCATCGAGTCGCCCGGGCTGACGGCATCGCTCGCCCTCGCCGAGCGAGTGCTGCTAACATTGAACTGACGCCGTGTCTGCGCCGATCTACCTGTCCGCCGATATCCGCAGCATCGAGCAGGCCGCAGCCGAAGTGACACCGGCGCTGATGGAGCGCGCGGGGCTCGCCGCCGCCGACGCCGCGGCCCGACTTGCGCCGGACACGAGCAAGGACATCCTGGTCCTCGCCGGGCCCGGCAATAACGGCGGCGACGCGAAAATCTGCGCCGAGCGCCTGCGCGAGCGGTTTTTCCGCGTCACCGTGGCCGGGGTCGGGGATGCTGCGACGCTGCCGGGCGACAAACGCTGGGCGCTGATCGTCGACGGGCTGTTCGGCATCGGCCTGACGCGCCCGATCACGGGCGAATTTGCCAGGCTGGTGGACTACGCGAACCGGCAGAGCTGCCCCGTCCTCGCTCTCGATGTGCCGAGCGGCATCGATGCGGATACCGGCCGCGTGCTCGGCCACGCGGTGCGCGCCACTCACACCCTCAGCTTCATTGCGCTCAAGCCGGGGCTGCTCACGCTCGATGGGCCCGATCACTGCGGCGAGATTCGCGTCGCGGAGCTCGGGCTGGATGCCGGGCGCCTGGTGCGGCCTGCGGCCTGGCTGGCCAGCCCGGAGCTCTTCCGCGGCGTGCTCAGGCCGCGGCCGCGCAACTTCCACAAGGGCATGGCCGGCGCGCTGGCGATCCTCGGCGGCGCGGCAGGCATGACCGGCGCGGCGCTGCTCGCCGGAAGCGCAGCCTTGAAGCTCGGCGCCGGCCGGGTCTACGTCGGGCTGCTCGATCACCAGGCGCCCGGCGTCGACACCGACGCGCTGGAGCTCATGCTGCGCCACCCGGATGACGCGCTCGGCCAGGGGCTCGACGCGCTCGTCGCCGGGCCCGGCATCGGCGAGAGCGAGCGCGCCGAAACCCTGGTCGGCGCCGCGCTCGCCAGCGACATCCCGTGCGTGCTCGATGCCGACGCGCTGAACCTGATGGCGGAGAGCGCCGACTTGCGCGGCGCCTGTGCGAGGCGGCAAGCCGACACGCTGCTGACGCCGCACCCCGCCGAGGCGGCGCGGCTGCTCAATGCGAAAACCGCGGATATCCAGGCCGACCGCGTCGCCGCGGCGCGCCGCCTCGCGGAAGAATTCAAGGCTCACGTCGTGCTGAAGGGCAACGGCAGCGTGATGGTGGCCCGCGACGGTCACTGGTTCATCAACGCAACGGGCAATCCCGGCATGGCGAGCGCCGGGATGGGCGACGTCCTCGCCGGCCTGCTCGGCTCGCTGCTTGCGCAGCGCTATCCCGGCGAAGCGGCGCTCGTGCTCGGCGTGCACCTGCACGGCGCCGCTGCCGACGAGCTCGCGCGCAGCGGCAGCGGGCCGGTCGGCCTCACGGCGAGCGAGCTGATCGATCCCGCGCGCAAGCTCTGGAACACCTGGCTAGGCCAGCCGAACCAGGTCAGAACCTGATGCTGGCCTTGATGCTGTACGCAGTAACGTCGCCCGTCTTGTCGGCCTCGAGGTTGACGTTCATCACGAGGAATTTGGTCCCCACGCCGACGAAGCCCTTGTTGAGCGCGAACTTCTCGCTCTGCAGCGACGCGATGCCTTTCGGATCGCTGTTCACCCAGACCCTGCCGATTCCCGCGTACGGCGTGACGAAACCAAGGCCCTTGGAGATCGAAAGATCGAGTCCGCGGGTGTCGAGCGCCAACTGGTCAACGCCGCTCAGCTTGGTGAGGCTGCCGCGCACGCCGATCGCCGGGGCAACCGCGTCGCCCTCGATGATGGCGTAGCGCAGCTCGCCGCCGTAGTACCGGATATTGCTGCTCGGGATCGATGCATACATGACGCCGACGTCGAAACCCGCGGGCAGGCCTTTGTGCGCCCGCAGCGTCGGAACCGGCAGCGTGCTGGGCACGCTGTCCGAGCTCGCCCGCTCGAGCACGGCGGTGTTGTGCAGCCGCGCGCCGGTCAGCGCGATGCCGACATCGAAGCCGGTGACCCCGAGCGGCGCGGTCGGGGTCTGCGGGTGATAGCTGAGCGCGCCGCCGAGGTCCTCGGAGAGCAGGCGGAACTCCTGCTGCGCGAGGTTCTGGATGCGGTCGATGGTCTGCGCCCAGGCGGGCGCGGCGGCGAGGAGTCCTGCGAGGAGCGCGACTTTGCAGGTCTTCATTGCGTTCTCCGTTCCAGAAATTCGAGCACCGCGACCTCGTCGCGCCGCAGCGCGGCGCCGGGATGCGTGCGGCGCGTGCCGCGGCGAACCGGCGGCGGCATCGGCACCGTCTCGCCCATCATATAAGCGTCCAGCAGGACAGGATGTATGTAATATTTCCTGCACACCGCGCGCGTGTTGCCGAGGCGCGCCGCCACGGCGTCGATCGCCTGGACGATGTTGCGGTCGGCTTCGCGCCGGCTGGCGGCGACCCCCATGTGCCGCAATTCGACCGCGGCGAGCATGGTGCCGCCCCAGGTGCGGAAGTCCTTGGCGCTGACGTCGCGCCCGGTGAGCGCGCGCAGGTAGGCATTGACGTCGTCGGAGGTGATCGACTGGCGCTTGCCGGCGGCGTCGAGGTACTGGAACAGCTCCTCGCCGGGCAGGTCGCGGCAGCGCTGGATGATGTGCGCGAGCCGCGGCTCGGAGAGCGCGACGATGTGCTCGACGCCGCTCTTGCCGCGGAAGCTGAAGCGCAGCGTCGCGCCGTCGACCTGCACGTGGCGGCGGCGCAGCGTGGTCAGGCCGTACGAGCGGTTGGAGCGCACGTATTCGTCGTTGCCGACGCGGATCAGCGTCTTGTCGAGGAGCGTGACGACCGTGGCGAGGAGCTGCCGCCGGCTCAACGGCGCCGCGCGCAGGTCGCGCTCGAGGCGCTCGCGCAGGATGGGCAGCACTTCGCTGAACTCCAGCATGCGGCGGAATTTCGACTGGTCGCGCGCGTCGCGGTAGGAAGGGTGATAGCGGTACTGCTTGCGCCCGCGCGCGTCGCGCGCCGTCGCCTGGATGTGGCCGCTGGGATCCGGGCAGATCCAGACATCGGTCCACCCTGGAGGCAGCGCCAGCGCGTTCAGCCGTTTTCGAACCTGGTGATCGGTGATTCTGCTGCCGTCGGGCGCGTAGTAAGCCCAGCCGCCGCCGACGCGCCGGCGCCGGATGCCGCTGGTGCCGTCGGTGACGTAGCGCAGGCCGGCCTTCTTCGCTGTCCGGCGGTGCTCATGGATCGCGGCGATGGAGCGCCTCCCTGCGGCCGAGTTCCTCCTGCGTTGCCTGGCGGACCGCCGTAATGGTACAAAAAAAACGCAGCGCCATTCCAGCGAGCGGATGGTTGGCGTCGAGCACCGCCTTGCCGCCGGCGAGGTCGGTGACGGTATACCGGCACGCCGCGGCGCCTTCGAACGCGTCCTCGACCTCCATGCCGATACGGAGACCCGCGCCGTAGCGCGCCGCCGGCTCGACGCGCAGCAGCTCGGCGTCGTATTCGCCGAACGCCTGCTCGGGCTCGAGCTGCACTTTGATCGATTCGCCTGGGTGCTTGCCTTCGAGCGCCGCCTCGAGCGCCTCGAGCAGGCCGCCGTAGCCGCCGTGCAGATAAGTCAGCGGCGCGGAACTGGCCTGCAGCAGCGCGCCGTGCGCGTCGTACATCTCGATCTTCAGGGAAACGACGGTGTCCGGGCCGACCGCGACCGGCTTCACACGCGCAGGCGCTTCACCAGGTCGTAGACCTCGGCGGCGTGGCCGCGCGGCTTGACGTCGTAGGCGGCATGGCGGATGACGCCCTTCTTGTCGATGACGAAGGTGGAGCGGATCAGGCATTCGCGCCGCGCCCCGTCCTCGCTCTGCTTTTCCTGCAGCACCCCGTATTTCCGGCACACCTCGCCCTCGGGATCGGAGAGCAGCGCGATGGTGACGCCGTGCTTGTCGCGGAAATCGGCGTGGGTGAGGCAGTCATCGCGCGACACGCCGAGGACCACGCAGTCGAACTTGCCGAACTGGTCCTCGTGGTCGGAGAAATCGGTGGTCACTATGGTGCAGCCGGGCGTGCCGTCGCGCGGGTAGAAATAGATCACCACATGCTTCTTGCCGCGGAACGCCTGCAGGCTCACCGTCTGCATGTCGGCGTCGGGAAGCGCGAAAGACGGCGCAGGTTGTCCTGGTTGCAGCATGTGAGCCGATTCTATTCCAAATCATTTTTCATTTGACAACTGCTCGCGGCACGCTTGTCGCACAATCGCGACAAGACCGCGCTCCTATAATTCGTGGATGACGCTGCGTTTGCTGGGCGGTTTGACGCCGCGCGCTTTCCTGCGCCGGTATTGGCAGAAGCGCCCGCTTTTCGTGCGCGGTGCATTGCCGGCATTCCGGGGCGTGGTCGACGAGCATGCGCTTGCCGCCTTGGCCGCGCGCGATGACGTCGAATCCCGTCTGGTGGAACGCTCGGGCAGGCGGCGGAACACGGCGTACGGGCCTTTCAAGAGCCTCTCCCTCAAGAAGATGAATTCGACCCTGCTCGTCAGCGGCGTGAACCTCCACGTCGCGGCGGCCGATCGTTTGCTGCGCCGCTTCGCCTTCATTCCGCAGGCGCGGCTCGACGACGTGATGGTGAGCTTCGCCACCCGGGGCGGCGGGGTCGGGCCGCACGTCGACTCGTACGACGTATTTCTTCTGCAGGCGAGCGGGCGCCGGCATTGGCGGGTTTGGGGTCAGAACAAAAAAGCCTTTGAATATCTAGCCGAGAGCGGCGATTTGCTTTACCTGCCTCCCGGCTGGCGCCATGACGGCGTCGCCCTCGAGCGCTGCTTCACCTATTCGATCGGCTTCCGGGCGCCGCGAGGCGCGGAGCTTGGCGCCGCGTTCCTCGACTGGCTGCACGAGCGCGGCCTGCCTGACGCCGCTTACCGGGACCCGCGCCTGGAGCCCACCTCCCGTCCGGCGCAGATCCCGCGCGAGATGGTTCGCTTCGCACGGACCATCATGGAGAAAGTAAAGACTTCGCGAACGGACGCCTCGGCAGTCCTCGGCCGGTACCTCACCACGCCGAAACCGCACGTGGTGTTCAGGCCGGGACGCTCCCGGCGCCCGCTGGCGCGCGCCGAAGTGCAGCTCGATCCGAAGACGCAGCTGCTTTATTCCGGCAACCGCTTCTATCTCAACGGCGAATGCATTACGGTGGGTAAGAGGCACAGCGAATTGCTGAAGGAGCTCGCCGACCGGCGGCATTTGCCCGGCGCGCGCCTGGCGCGGGCGCCGCTTGCCAACCTGGTCTACGATTGGCATCGGGCCGGCTACGTGCGGCTGAAGGCGCGGACATGAGCGAGACTGTTTACGAGCGTTTCGACACCAACGCCGATTTCCAGGCGGCGGTCGACCGCCTCCTGGAGCAGCCGGGGCGGGAGCTGCGCATCTTCGATCCCGACGGCGCCGGGCTGCGGCTGAACGATCCGCTGCGCATCGCGCGCCTCGAGCGCTTCCTGATGTCCAGCCGCACGCGGCGCATCTACCTGGTGCTGCACAACACCGACCACCTGACGCGCCAGTGCCCGCGCATGATGAGCCTGCTCGGGCGCTATTCGCACGCCATGCAGATCAACCGCACGCACGAGGAGATCCGCGAGCTGCAGGACGCGTTTCTGGTGCTCGATTCCCTGCATTTCGTGCGCCGGCCGGTGGCGCAATTCTTCCGCGGCGCGCTCGCCTTCGGCGACGAGACCGAGGCCCTGGCGATGCGCGGCCGGTTCATGGAGATCTGGGCGGCCTCGTTTCCGGCGGTGTCGAGCACGACGGTGGGGCTGTAAGCTTGTCGCCCCCCTGACAAGGGGGGTGGCGCGAAGCGCCGGGGGGTTTCTAGGCACGACGCGCCGGGGGGTTTTGTAAACGCGCGCGCCCGCTCGGCGTTGTTCGCTGGTGAAGTTCATCGCCTACCGGAGAACGCTGAAGCACAGATCGCGCTCCCTGCGCCGCGACCCGACGCCTGCCGAAAAGA
>DATILQ010000067.1:0-2899 GCA_035476235.1 Burkholderiales bacterium | reverse complement strand
AGCTCTCGGATCTCGTCGAGAGCGACCGCGCCAACGACATCAAGAAGCAGGCGCTCTCGATCCTGCACGCCGAGGCGATGCGCTCGTTCTCGCGCGGCTCCAAGGCGGCGGCCGATTTCGTCGAGGCCTACCTCAAGCGCGCCAGCCGCGCTTGATGGAATTCCTCCTCGCCCGCCCGGCCGTCGTCGCGCTCGCCATCCTGGGCGCCGCGCTTTCGACGGCGGCCTCCATCCTGCAGACGAAAGGCATCCTCGGCCCGCGTGGCGGCAAGGTCCTGAACTACACCGGCTACGCCGCCATGGCGCTCAGCATGGCGCTGTTCGCGTTTGCCGGGCTGCGCGGCGTTCCCGCCTAGAACTCGACGGTCTGCCCCTCGGTCATGACGATGACCTTGACCGGGCTGCCCTTCATCGCCTCCAGGAACTCGGCCGGCGTGCCCTTGACGAGCGGGTTCGCGCCGTAGTGCATCGGGATCACGGTCTTCGATTTCACCCAGGTGCGCGCCGCGAACGCCGCGTCGGCCGGATCCATCGTGAAGTTGCCGCCGATCGGCATCAGCACCAGGTCGGGCTTGTAGTGCTCGGAGATGAACTGCATGTCGGGAAAGAGCCCGGTGTCACCCATGTGCCAGAGCCTGAACCCGTTCTCCATCTGGATGATGTAGCCCATGGCTTCGCCCGCCGGGTGCGCCTCGTTCTTCCCGGTGGCGGGATTGTTCCAGACGAGCAGCGAGGAGTGCTCGGCCTTGACCGCGGTGACCTTGATGCCGGGAAGCGGCGTCACGCTGCCCGACTTGTTGAAGCGATGCCCGAGGTTTGCCGGAATCATGCCAAGGAAGATGAGCGGCGTGACCATGTCCGCCGGGCCGTACAGCACGGTGTTGTACATCTTCGCGATGGCCGGCGCGTCGCCGATGTGATCGACGTGCGCATGGGTCACCAGCAGGAGGTCGACCTTGCCGAGCGCGGAAAGGTCCTTGTACTGCGCCGGCGCCTTCGGCCCCTGGGTGAGCCAGGGATCGATCACGATCACCTTGCCGCCCGGCGATTCGATGCGCCAGCTCGCCTGGCCGAGCCAGAGCAGCCTGGTTTTGCCTTGGGCAAGCGCCGACTGAGCGCTCGACAGCAACACGGCAACCGCGAGCGCAACTTTGACCATCGACGAAACGTTCATGGTTTCCTCCCTCTGATGAAAATCTAATCCTAATATGACGGCCGCAACCTCTCATCAAGGAACTGCAGCTATGCTTCGATTCGCAGCCGTCGCGGCTTTGTTGGCGACTTCGCTATCCACGGCGCACGCCCAGGCTTATCCGAGCAAGCCGATCCGCCTGATGATCGGCTACACGGCAGGCGGTTCGGCGGAAGCCGGCGCGCGGCCGCTCGCCCGGGCGCTCGAGCCGCTGCTCGGCCAGCCGCTCGTCTTCGAGTACCGGCCGGGCAACGCCGGCGGGGTGGCAATGGAGGCGATCGCCAGGGCGCCGAACGACGGCTATACGCTCTACTACTTCGATAGCGGCCCGCTCACGGTAGCGCCGCATCTCGGCAAGGTCGGGTACGACAACATCAGATCGTTCACCCAGCTCGGCCACGTCTGCGGGAGCGGAAGCATGCTCGTGGTGCATCCGTCGACGCCGTTCAGGAGCGTCGCCGATGTAATTGAGATTTCCAGGCGCGAGCCGAACAAATGGAGCTATGGCACCTCGGGCGTCGGCGGCCCGCATCATCTCTCGGGCGAATACTTCAAGAGCGTGACCCGCGCGGACCTGCTGCACGTGCCCTACAAGGGCGGCGGCCCGGCGATGACCGACCTGATGGGCGGCCAGATCCCGATCCTGTTTTCGTCCCTCGGGCCGGCGGTGGGTGCGGTGAAGAGCGGCAAGATCCGCGCGCTCGCGGTGACCTCGCTGCAGCGATCGGCTGCGTTCCCGGATGTGCCGACGATGGACGAGCTCGGCTTGAAGGGCTTCGATTCGACCGCCTGGTACGGCGTGCTCGGCCCCGCCGGCCTGCCGCAGGAGGTCGTCGCGCGCTGGACTCAGGCGCTCGCCGAGGCGGGCGCGGACAGGAAGCTGCTCGACCAGATCAACGCCACGGGCTGCGACGCCGAGATCCTGCCTCCTGCGAAGACGCTGGAGAAGATCAGGGCGGACTACGAGAAATGGGGCCGTGTGGTGAAGGAAGCGGGCATCAAGGCTGAATAGGCCGCAACACTTACCGCGATGTTGGCATCCCCACGGGGAACCTTAGCCTTTATGCAACAGCTCTATAGACCAATTTCAGGGGTTGCCCGGCCAGTCGTCACGGGGTGAATCGGGGTAAGTCGAACGTCCGCTTTCGGCCAGAAGCGGACATTCGATTGTCCGACCGTTCGCGGTCGCTATCGCTGTGATGCCTCAGTCCCGCGAGGGCACCTTTCAGCGCCGCTTCGAATTCGCTGGCTGTAGCAAAGCGCCGCGTCGGCTCCTTGGCAAGTGCCCTCATCACTACAGCGTCAAGGGCCGGTGTGATGTTTGTCATGGCGTGGACGTCATTTTTTTCTCTCGCTGGCATTTCGTCTGGAAGCAATCGCGCTGTCAGGACACTCCTCGGGTTAGCCGATGATCGCTTTGGGTTCCAGGAACTCCTGCAGCCCGAAGATCCCGCCTTCCCGACCGATCCCCGATTGTTTGAACCCACCGAAGGGAGCAAACGGATCGTGACTTAATGTGTTGATCAGGACGCGGCCGGCGGCGAGTTTGCGCGCCACACGGGTGGCTCTTTCCGGGTCCGCCGAGCTTACGTAGGCGATGAGGCCGAATTCGGTGTCATTGGCGATTTCAATGGCCTCGGCTTCCGTCTTGTACGTCAGTATCGACAGGACCGGTCCGAAGATTTCTTCCTTCGCGATACGCATCTCG
>DATILQ010000066.1:0-5155 GCA_035476235.1 Burkholderiales bacterium | reverse complement strand
GCGCGTGATGAATTGCGCGAAATTGCCGTTCCGGTCGAACATGAAAATGCCTTTCGGAGTGGAACCCCAGCGGTCGCTCCGGGTCCCGTCTGCCTTCACATCGAGCGCCGAGACAAAGGTCCAGGTGCCGACGATCTGCTCTTTGAGCGTTTTCCCCTTTTTCTGCGCGAGCGCGGTTCCTGCAACGCCGGCCAGCATCGCGCAGACCAGCATCGTTCGCGCCAATTTACGATGTGCATTCATCGAGTCTGTCCCCATTTTCAGGTCTTGATGCGCGCGCTGCGCGCCATCTTCTCCACCTGCGGCTGGTGGCGCGGGAAGAACGCGAGCCGCGGCGCCTGGTAGAGCAGCGCGAAAAGCTCGCCGCCGCTCACGGTGCCGAAGCCCAGGCCGGAAAGCTGCACGTTGTCGACCTTGCGGGTGAGCGCGTATTCGAAGCGGAAGCCCTTCGCGCCGCCGAAGTCCGCCGGCGCCAGCTTCACCAGCTTGAACGTCGAGCCGTCGCGCGTCAGCATGCCCTCGAACATGGCCACGATCTCGTCGGGCTGCATGCCCGAGCGGAAGGCGAAGTTCTTGCGGTTCGCGCCCATCGCGGTCGCGTGGATCACCTGCTCGTTCTTGATGCCGGAGTAGATGAGCAGCTCGTCCACCGGCCGCCCCTCCATGGTCCAGACCTCGGCCGGCTCCCTGTCCGGCGCGCTGACCTTGTTCCAGGGACCGTCGAGCGATACGAGCATGCGCTCGCCCAGGCCGCGTTCGCCGCTTTCCACTTTCGCGACGCCCGCGCAGCCGGCCAGAAGGAAAACCAGCAGTGCCATCGGCAGGGTTCTCATGTGCGCAGCTCCTCGACGTAGCTCTTGATCAGGGCGGAATCGGGCGCCTCCGGCGCCAGCTCGAGATAGCGCTGGAAGCTGGTCCTCGCTTCGGGCGACTGGCGACGGGCGCGGTAGATCATGCCCAGGCCGCGGTGCGTGTCCGGAGGCTCGCCGCCGTCGGCGACGGCCGCGAGATAGTCCGCCACCGCGCTGTCCAGGTCGCCGTCCCTGGCGCGCAGGCGGTACACCTCGCCGCGCGCCCAGCGGTAGTCGGCGGCGGCAGGCGAGCGCGCGATCATGCGGCCAAGCAGGGCGAGGCTCTCCTCGTGCTGCCCGCGTTTAACTTCCTCGTGCAGCCAGTCGCGCAGGAACGGCTTCACGCCCTCGCGCCATTGCGCTTCGTTCGCCGCGCCCCCGGGCGAGGCGCGCGCCAGCTCCGCCAGCGCCTGTTGCCGCTCGGCCGCGGGCGGATGCGTGGCGAAGAACGGGCTGCGCGAGGCATCGCCGTCGGGCCGCGCCTTCATCTCGAGCTGCAGGTTTTCCCATACTTTCGCCGCTTCGGCGGCGTCGTAGCCGGCCTTGCGCATCAGGAGCACGCCGATGCTGTCGGCCTGGGTCTCGTGCTCCCTCGAGTACGCGAACATGCCGGCGATCAGGCCGAGCTGGCCGAGCTGTCCGACCGCGCCGAACATGCCGATGAACATGCCGAACGCGCTGCGCGACTTCGCATCGCGCAGCCGCTCGACGGAGTGGCGCGCGAGGTAGTGGCCGATCTCGTGGCCGAGCACCGCGGCGAGCTGCGCTTCGTTGTCCACGCGCAGCATCAGGCCGCTCCACACCTGCATCATGCCGTTGGGCGCCATCGACGCGTTGAAGAGCGGAGTTCGAACCAGATGCACGCGCACGTCGGGGCAATGCTCGCCGGCGAGCCGGCAGGCGATGTCCTGCACGTAGGCCTGCAGCTTCGGGTCGCGCAGCGAAAAGGGGCTCTTGCGCAGCCGCACCTCCTCGCGGTCCATCATCGACCACAGCCCGCCCTCGTCGCTGCCCGCGTCGGGCCGCGCGAACCGCGCCGGGATCTCCCAGGCGGGCTGCGCCGCGGCTAGACCTGGCAAGAGGCTGGCGCAGCCGGCGCAGCCGCCGGCGAGAAAATCCCGGCGCTTCATTTCGCGACCGGGAATTGTTCCAGCAGCGCCTCCACCGTCTCGGCCGCCTTGTCCGCCTCCCGCAAGTCCCCTCGTCCGCGCAGCAGGCGGTTGAACCACAGCACCTGGCCGGTATTGAGATCGACCAGCGAGGCGTAGCCGACCTGCATGCCGCCGCCCAGGCCGATGCCGACGAAGGCGAGCGCGACCATCGCCGCCTGGCGCTCGGCGCTCGCATAGCTGTCGCGCACCCAGCTGAAAAGCGCGTAGTCGGCGCCGGTGACCTTCTTGATGGCCTGTACGGGCTCGCCGAGCGACCAGTCGAGCTTGCCCTCCTTGGTGGGCAGCGGCGTGCCGAAGTGATGAAGCGCGATCGCGCGCGCCACCGCGGCGTGCAGCGTGTTCACCTCGGCAAGCTCATCGGCGTCCTTCTCCGCGAGCTCGAGCGTGCGCAAGCCGAGCTTCTGCTTCTTGTCCCGCAAGGCGGTCTTGAAATGCTGCGTCGCCGCCTCGGTCCAGTCGGCCTTGGGCTCCAGCACCCCGCCGCCGCTGATCGAGAACAGCTCGATGTCCGTCGGCATGATCACGACGTTGGCCCCTTTGGGCAGGCTCGTGAAGCCCGGTGCGAGGTTCTTCGATTGGCCCCACGCGACGCCGGCGAACGAAACCGCGAGAACCGCGAAGACAGACGATGCCAGGCGCATGGCGGCCTCCCCTGATTCGCGCCACCCTACTCCATGCACCGACTGCCAGTCCATCCCATGGAGATGGAAATCGGGGTCAGAGCCCGATTTTGTTCTGCGTGGCCCAGTGCACCGCCTGCACGCGGTTGGTGACCCGGATCTTGCGGAACAGGTTGTAGAGGTGGGTCTTCACCGTGTGCGGGCTCACCTTCAGCTCGTTGGCGATGTCCCCCGTGCTGCTGCCGACCGCGAGCAGCCGCAGCGTCTCGAGTTCCTTCCGCGTGAGGAGCGTCGCCGCGGGCGAAGCCGGCTTTTGCACCGTGCGGGTGCGCTCGAGGTGCGCGCTCAGCACCCGGCGCGGGAGCCAGTACTCGCCGCGGAAGATCGCCTCGATGCCCTTCACCAGCGTCTCCTCGGAGCTTTCCGTGAAAAACACGCCTTTCACGCCCGGGCAGGCGACCACCAGCTCGAGCGGCTGCCGCTCCTCGGTGTTGATCAGCGCGATGCTCTGGAACACGCCGCGCGCGCAGAGCGCCTGCAGGCGCTGCGCGAACTCGGCCGCGTCGATCAGCGCGAGCGAGCTGGCCGGCAGGGAGCCGTTGATCTCATCCGCCGGCCTAGTACTGCAGGCGTAGCCGGTCCTCTGCTCGATGAGATTGGCGAGCAGCTTGTTCTGCAGGCTGCCCGTGCCGACGATGATCACGCTGCGTCCGAGCGCGACTTGCGATCCCTGGTCCCCCACTGCTGCACTCCCTAAGAGAGGCGAAGCATGCCTGCGCGCGGCTCCCAGTGCGCACGGCTGACGAAGCTTTACAGATCTCTCTCATGCTTTCGTCCGATTGAGGGCGCGGCGACTCCATGCCAGCATCGGGGTCTGAGTGAAGGGGAGCTGGGAGGAGGGAGGGGCCGCGGGCGTGCGCCCGCGGCCCGCTTCCAGCGACAAGCTCTAGGGGAGCGCAGGCATGGGGAAGATCGGACGCAGCTACCCGCGGTTCGACGAGACGCTGGTGGATGAAGGCGAGGAATCGTCGGTCACGGCCTTCGAGGTCATCGCCGGGCTCGTCGCCGTGTTCGTCGCGCTCGGCCTGTTCGCCTTGCTGCTGACCTACCTCTAGCTCCCCGAGAACTCCACCGCCCCGGCGGCGCCGCCGTGCGGATGGCCGAAGGCGATCCAGCCGTGGGTCGCGAGCGCCAGCCCTTCGCCGTTCAGCAGGATTTCGTGCTCGCCCTCGACGGTGACGTAAGTGCCGTTGGTGCTGTGGTCGAGCAGGAAAAATTCGTCCTCGCGCGCTTCCAGGGTGCAGTGCTGCCGCGACGCCAGCTTGTCGGCGATCACCAGGTCGCAGGCGCTGCCCCGGCCGATCACGATGCGCGGGTGGTTTTCCCGTGAGCAGACCACCGCCTGGTCGCCGTAGGCCAGCCGCAGCATGGTCCTCGCCCTGGCCTCGTGCGCGCGCGCGGCGCCGTTCAGGGAGATCTTGAGCATCTCGCAGAGCCGGATGGTCTCGGACCGGTCGGTGAGCGCCACGCGCTGCAGGTCGCGCAGGAAAGGCCGCATCCCGGCGCTGAGCTGGGCCGCGGTCGGCGCCGAAGTGAGGGTCTGGCCTTTCTGCGCCTGCTCCACGAGCTTCGCCGCGAGCTTCACCGTGTCGCCGAGCACGTCCCTCTCGACCTGGATCACCGGCCCGCTGTGGAATCCCACGCGCAGGCTGGCCTCGGCGCCCGCGGCCGCGGGCAGCGCCTCGATGCACTGGTGCATCTTGACGGCCGCCTGGGCGGCGGCATCCGGCGTGGCGAAGAGCATCATCACCTCGTCGCCGATCATCTTCACGACGCGGCCGCCGGTGGACTCCGCGGCCGTGCGGAGGGGACCGATGCACTGCGAAATCGCGGCGCCGCTAACGTCCGCGAACAGGACCGTCGCGTTCATGCGAGGCTAGCCGCAGGAAAACTGCACCACGTCCGAGCCGGCGTAGCGCACGTCGCTGAAGCCGATCCAGCCGAAGCGGCGCAGCGCCAGGTCATCTCCCTTGAGCAGCACCGATCTTTCGTTGTCGATCATCACGTAGGTGCCGTTGGTGCTGTGGTCCTGCACCACGAACTGCCCGCCGCGCAGCTCGACCGTGCAGTGCTTGCGCGAAGCGGTGCGGTCGGCCACCATCAGGCCGCAGCCGTACTCGCGCCCGATCACGACCGACGGATGCTCGCGCGAGACTTCGACCGCCTGGTCGCGGTAGCTGAGCCGCACCAGCGCGGTCGAGGCGGCCTGCGACACGATCTCGCACAGCCACACGCCGTCGCCCTGCTCCCTCACCGCCAGCTCGCGCAGCTCGCGCGAGTAGGGCTTGAGCTCGGGGCTGAGCAGCGCCGCGGTCTGCTGCGAGGTGATGGTCTGGCCCTTCTGCGCCTGCTCGACCAGCTTGGCGGCGAGCTTCACCGTGTCGCCGAGCACGTCCTTCTCGACCTGGATCACCGGCCCGCTGTGGAAGCCGACGTGCACGCCGAGCTTGGT
>DATILQ010000065.1:0-2765 GCA_035476235.1 Burkholderiales bacterium | reverse complement strand
GCCCTGGCAGGCGCCTCCAGGAAACTGTTCGAGATCATTCAGGCACCGATTTTCATCGTGTTTTACGCCGGCCTGGCGGTGGTGCTCTGGGAGGCGGTGAGGATCACCAAGCTGCGCAGCCTGATCTGGCAGGCGTCGCAGTCCACCATGCGCATCACGGCAATGGTGCTGTTCATCCTGATCGGCTCGACCATTTTCGTGCTGGTGTTCCGAGGCGTCGACGGCGACCCCTTCATCGAGCACCTGCTGTCGCACCTGCCGGGCGGCGCCACGGGCTTCCTGATCTTCGTCAACTTCTTCGTCTTCTTCCTCGCCTTCTTCCTCGATTTCTTCGAGATCGCCTTCATCATCATCCCGCTGCTCGCGCCGGTGGCGACCAAGCTCGGCATCGACCTCATCTGGTTCGGCGTGCTCCTGTGCGTGAACATGCAGACCTCCTTCATGCACCCGCCGTTCGGCTTCGCGCTCTTCTACCTGCGCGGCATCGCGCCGCGGGAAGTGAAAAGCTCGCAGATCTACTGGGGCGCGATCCCGTGGGTGGTGCTGCAGCTGATCATGGTGGCGATCGTCATCTTCTGGCCGGGACTCGTCACCGCGCTCCTCGACACCGGGCCGAAGATCGACCCGAGCAAGATCGAGATCGTCGTGCCGCCCGATGAGTCGAGCCCGCAACAGCCTCCGGGCGGCGAGGACGACCTCGAGAAGCAGTTCAAGCAGGGACGCTGAGCACAAAATAAAAACCCCGCCGTAGCGGGGTTTTTTTCGAGTCGAGGAAGCCTAGCTGTGCTTCACCTTCGACGAGAACAGGTAGTTGTCGTAGGTGGCCTCGGCGACGCGGAACCACTGGATCTGCTCGTCCCGGAACTTGAGCCACTGCGGGTAGATGCGCGCCCAGTGCTTGCTCTTGCCCTTCAGCTCGTCGTAGAGCTCGTAGGCGGCCTTCTCCGCCGCCTCGAGCACCGGCTGCGGGAAGCGACGCAGATTGGTGCCGCTCGCGAGCAGGCGCTTCATCGCGTCGGGGTTCTGGGCGTCGTACTTCGCCATCATCCACGAGTGCGCTTCGCCGCAGGCCGCCTGCAGCGCCGCCTGGTAGGGCTTGGGCAGCTCGCCGTACTTCTTCTCGTTGCAGAAAGTCATGAGCATCGGGCCGCCTTCCCAGTAGCCCGGCGTGTAGTAGTACTTCGCCACCTTGTTGAAGCCGAGCTTCTCGTCGTCGTAGGGGCCGACCCACTCGGCGGCGTCCACCGTGCCTTTCTCGAGCGCCGGGTAGATGTCGGGCGCGGCGAGCTGCTGCGGTACCACGCCGATTTTCGCGAGTACGAGGCCTGCCATGCCGCCGATGCGCATTTTCATGCCCTTCAGGTCGGCGAGCGACTTGATCTCCTTGCGGTACCAGCCGCCCATCTGGCAACCGGTGTTCCCCGAGAGGAAGCCGACGCAGCCGTAGTCCTTGAAGAGCGGCGCCATCGCTTCCGCGCCGCCGCCGAAGATCCACCAGGCTGCCTGCTGGCGCTGGTTGCCGCCGAAGCAGATCGCGGTGCCGAAGGCGAACGCCGGATCCTTGCCGAAGTAGTAGTAGGGCGCGGTGTGCCCGAGCTCGACCGTGCCGGCCTGCACGGCGTCGAGCACCTGCAGCCCCGGCACGATCTCGCCCGCGGCGAACGGCCGGATCTGGAACTTGCCGTCGGTGATCTCGCCGACCCGCTTGCAGACCTGCTCGGCGCCGCCGTAGAGCGTATCCAGGCTCTTGCTCCAGCTCGTCGCCATCCGCCACGTGATCTGCGGCTGCGACTGTGCGATCGCCGGCGCCGCAACGGTGCCGGCGGCGACGCCTGCGGCCGCCTTCTTGAGGAACGATCTGCGTTGCATGCTATCCCCCTCGCGTTGAAAAATTGAGCGACGGATTGTAGGTCAATTGAGCCGCGCGCAGCGCGCCGAGACCTCCATGAGGCGCGCGCGTACCTCGTCGAGATCGGAAGCCTCCGGCTCGCGCTCGAGGTAGTCGGTGAGGTCCTTGAGCGCCGCGCGGTAGCACTCGAGGCGCTGATAGACGATGCCGCGATCGCGCAGCTCCGCCGCCGAGTCGGGCACGACGACCAGCATCCGGTTCAGCACCGCGAGCAGCCGCTCCGGCTGGTCGGTGTCGCGATAGATCGCCTTCAGGTTGCGCAGCAGGCGCGCGAGGATCTGCCGGTTGGTCGCCGCCTCGAGAAACTGATCGAGCGGCAGATCGGCCACCGGCACGTCGCCGGCGACGCCGGGTGGGATCACGCGCTGCAGCCGGCTGCGCAGATCCGACTCGGACTGCGGCATGCCGCGCTCGAAGGGATCGAGCACCAGCACGCCGGTACGCAACCGCAGCCGCACCAGAAAATGCCCCGGGAAGGAGACCCCTTCGAGCGGCAGGCCGACGCGGCGGCCGAGCACCATGTACAGCACCCCGAGCGTGATCGGAATGCCGGTGCGGCGCTCGATCACCTCGTTGAGATAGCTGTTGCGCGGGTCGTAGTAATCGTCGGCATTGCCGGTGAAGCCGAGGTCCTCATAGAGAAACTCGTTCAGCGCGGCCACGCGCTCCTCGGCGCCGCCCTGCGACATCTTCGCGCGCAGGCGCAGCGCCAGGCGCTCGACATCGCCGAGATAGCGCTCCACCGCAAGGCCGGGATAGGCGTCCTCGGCGATCATCAGGCAGGCGTGCGCGAGGTCGATGCGCGCGTCGTCCTGCGCCAGCGCCTTTTCGAAGGCTTCCAGCGGGCCGCCCATCA
>DATILQ010000064.1:0-2305 GCA_035476235.1 Burkholderiales bacterium | reverse complement strand
TGAAACGCTCGAAGTCGCGCCGGTACACGGCGTCGAAGTCCAGCGTCGCCGGCGGCAGCGTGTGAAAGTCCACTGATATCGCGGTGAACATCAGCTGGCGCTGCTGGCCGCTCGCGCGGCCGTAGGCATCGGCGCGGGTCATGCGCGTGAACAGATCGCGGGGCAGCACCTCGCCGCTCTGGTAGTGGCGGGCAAAAGAGCTGAGTACGCCGTAATCATGGAAGAACTCTTCCAGCATCTGCGAGGGCGCCTCGATGAAATCGCCCTCCACGAGGAAGCCGCCCTCGCCGACGAACGCGTTCTGGCTGCCGACGACGTGATGCATGAGATGACCGAACTCGTGCAGGAACACCACCACGTCGCCGTACTGCATGAGGCCCGGGTCGCCGGGCGTGCCGCCCGGGAAGTTGCACACCAGCACACCCTCGGGCAGCTGTCGGCCGTGGATACCGAAGCTGAGCGGCTGGGTGGAGAACCACTTGTCCTTGCCTTCGCGCGGATGCATGTCCAGGTAGATGCGCCCGAGCCTGACCTTGCCGTCGAAGACATCGTAAGTGGTGACCGAGGAATGCCAGGTGTGCACACCCGTCACCGGTTTGATGTCGACATGAAACAGCGTCGCGGCCGTGGCGAGCACGCCGCGCTCGACCTCGGCGTAGGGGAAGTAGGGTCGCACGCTCTGCGAGTCGAAGCTGAACTTGGCGCGCCGGTACTGCTCCTGCCAGTAGCGCGCATCGGCGGCTGAGATCTTCTGCATCGAGGGCTCGCGTTGCCGGGCGAACGCCAGCAGCGCCGCATCCTCGCGCGCACCCGGCTCGCGCGAGGCCGCATCGATCTTGCCGAGGTACTCGGCCAGCTTCGCGGGCGAGCCGATCATCTGATCCGCCATCGCAAAGTCTGCCCAGGTCGGATAGCCCAGCAGGCGCGCCAGCTCCTCGCGCCGGGCGAGCAGCCCGCGCAGAGTCTCGGTGTTCGCCGGGTAGCCGACCTGCTGGGCCGCGAGGAACAGCTTGCCGCGCAACTCCGCGCTGTTGGAGAACTTCTGCGCCGGCCAGCCATCGGGCGGGTCGGTCGTTATCCTGACGTGTCCTTCGGCGTCGGCGGTGTGCGTGGCGAGGTAGTCCGGCGGCAGGCCGTCGAGTTGCGCCTTGTCGGCCAGGGTCGTGCGCACGTCGTCGTGCACCGCGCGCTCGAACGCCAGGCCGAGCTCGGTAATCTTGTCCTGCAGCGCCTTGATCTGGGCGCGCGTGGCGTCGTCCTTGTCCACGCCGGCGAGGCGGTACTCGAGCAGGGTGTGTTCGAGATAGTGGCGGGTCGCCGCGTCCGCCGGTGATGGCACCGCGGTGAGCGCCCGGTAGACCGGCTTGTTGAGGTTGAGCGCCGTGTACGCGGCATTCGCGCTCTGCGTGAGCGCTTGCGCCTTGTCGCGCAGCTCCTTCGTGGCCCCCACGCCATACATCACGCTGGACTGTGCGACCGCAAGGATGATCTCGTTGGCCGCATCGTCATACGGACGCAGGGTATTGCCCACGGTGCGCGCGCCCTTCACGGCCATGAGGCGCGCGATGTCGGCGTCGGCGCGGCGCAGGTGCGCGTGCACCCAGCTGTCGAGGGCCGCCGGATCCTCGCCGGCTTCCCAGGAGTGAAGGTCTTTGGAGGCCACAGCCTCAGGGAGCGCGGCGCCTGCGGCCCAGGCGGGCACAGCGGCGCAGGCCAGCACGGCAACGACGAAGGGCAAACAGTGCCCGCAGGGCGATCGACCGACCATGGATGACTCCCTGTTGTGCCGTTGTCGGGCGGCTAAGCGCTGATTGTGAGGCCAGTTTAGCGCGAAGTGGCGCCGGGTGCGGCACGACGCCCTTTCCGGGCGACGGGGCGTGAGAGCCATCAGCGCTTGCCGAACAATTTCTCCAGTTCGGTCCGCACCTTGTCGACCTCAGCGGTGTTGGGTGGCGTATACGCCGCGGTGCGCGGCTTGAAGTGATCACAGAAATTCGCGTGCGTCTTGTCGTTCACTTCCTCCGCAGTCGGCTCGCGGCAGTGCTTGGCGACACGCGTGTCGTAGTCGATGCACATCCGGCACACGTGCAGCTCGGCATGGCACTTCGGGCACTCCTCGAGCCGTCGCAGCGGCAGGCTCAGTTCGGCGAGCGGCGCGCCGCACTTCCAGCAGACCAGATCGTGGGCCATGGGCGGCAAGCGTACTATACGAACTCATCGACGTCGTGCAGAGCTACTTCAAGTGAGACCGCCAGCGTGACTGCGGACGCCGTACGGCTGGAAGACCAGCACTCTCACGTCTTCC
>DATILQ010000063.1:0-15718 GCA_035476235.1 Burkholderiales bacterium | reverse complement strand
TTGCCTGGCTCGACATGTAGAGCATGCCCTCGACGCCGTTGATCTGCTCCTCGAGCGGCGTCGCCACCGTCTCGGCGATGACCTTCGGGTTCGCGCCGGGATAGTTGGCGGTGACGACGACCGAAGGCGGCACGACCTCCGGGTACTCCGAGATCGGCAGGAAGCGCAGCGCGATGATCCCGCCGAGGAAGGTGAGCACCGACAGCACGCCCGCAAAGATCGGGCGGTCGATGAAGAAGCGCGACAGGTTCACGATGCCGCCTTTGCCGCCTCGGCTACCTGGGGCGCCACCAGCGTTCCGGGCCGCACGCGCTGCAGGCCGTTGACGATGATGCGCTCGCCGGGCTTGAGGCCCGAGGTGACGATGCGCTGGCCGTTCGCCGCGCCGCCGAGCGTGATCTCGCGGTAGGCGGCCTTGTTGTCCTCGCCCACCACCATCACGTAGCGCTTGTTCTGGTCAGTGCCCACCGCGCGCTCGCTGATCAGCAGCGCGGGCTCGGTCTTCGCCTGCCCCATGCGCAGCTTGGCGAACTGGCCGGGGATCAGGCTGCCGTCCTTGTTATCGAACACCGCGCGCACGCGCACCGTGCCGCTCCTGGCATTCACCTGGTTGTCGATGAGCTGCAGGCGGCCGCGGTGCGTCGTGCCGCCGGCCGTCTCCATCTCTACCGGTATTCCCTGCGTCAGGTCCTTCAGCGCGCGCAGGACGACCTGCTCATCGGCATCGAAGCTGGCGTAGATCGGGCTGACCGAGACCAGGGTGGTCAGCACCGGCGCACCCGGCCCCGCGGCGACGAGGTTGCCGACCGTGATCTCGAGTCTGCCGACGCGGCCCGACACCGGCGCGCGCACCTGGGTATAGCCGAGGTTCAGGCGCGCGGACAGCAGCGCGGCCTCCGCGGCGCGCAGGTTGGCGTCGGCTTCCTGCTGCGCATTGACGCGCTCGTCGAGCTCGCGCCGCGCGATGGCGCTTTCGTTCCACAGCCGCTGCGCGCGCTCGTGCTCGCTTTTCGTGTAGGTCACGCGCGCCTGCGCGGCGACCACCTGCGCCTGCGCGCGCTCGACTTCCGCGGCGTAGGGAGCCGGGTCGATCGTCACGAGCAGGTCGTCGCGCTTGACCAGCGCGCCCTCGACGAAGTGCACCGACTGCACGGCGCCCGCCACGCGCGAGCGGATGTCGACGCGCTCCACCGCCTCCAGGCGCCCGGAGAATTCGTCCCACATCGCCACGTCGCTCTGCACGACGGTGGCCACGGGCACCGGGGTCGCCTGCGGCTGCGCCGCCGACGGCTTGGTTTCTGCGCTGGAAGGCCGCAGGTAGAGCGCTCCGGCCGACAGGCCGGCAAGGGCGGCGAGCGTCGCGGCCACCACGACGCGCCTGCGCAAGGGAACGAAATTCATCGGCGATGCTCCTATATCTATACCGTCCGCTACATTAATGGCTTTGCTTAACAATCGCTACAGATGTAATATTCGGGCGCCATGAAACGCGCCAACGGCAGGCCGCTGAAAGCGCGCGGACGCCCGCGCGAGTTCGATCGCGACGCGGCGCTCGAGCGCGCGATCGACGTTTTCTGGCGCCACGGCTACGAAGCGACGTCGGTAAGCGACCTCACCGCCGCCATGGGCATCAACCCGCCGAGCCTCTACGCGGCTTTCGGCGACAAGGAGAAGCTGTTCCTCGAGGCGGTCGGGCGCTACCAGGAGCAGCGGCGCCAGAGCCTGACCAAGGCCTTCGACGAGGCGCCGACGGCGGAGGAGGCCGTCCGCCGGGTGCTGCGCGAGGCCGCCGGCGAGCTCGCCGGCTCGAGTCATCCGCGCGGCTGCCTGCTGGTGATGTCCGACACGAATTGCTCCGACGCCTCGGCGCACGTGCAGTCCGACCTCGCGCAGCGCCGCGCGGCGATGAAGGCGAGCCTCAAGGCGCGCATCGATCGCGGCGCCGCCGCGGGCGAGCTGCCGCGCGGCACCGACACCGGCGCGCTGGCCGAGTTCTACACGACCGTGTTCCAGGGCATGGCGATGCAGGCGCGCGACGGCGCGACGCCCAAGAGGCTGCTGGCGACGGCGGAAGCGGCGATGCGCGCCTGGCCGCGCGGCGTCAAGCGCTCTTAGGGACGCGCGGCGTAGAATCCCTCCACCCTGCGAGGAGGGTCCTATGCCGAAACGCCTGCCCGGTTCACGCGAAGAAGACTCGTGGCTGTCCGAGCGCCAGCTGGCCGGATTGACGCGCGCCGACCAGGCCGACGAGCTCGGCTCGCCGGTCCCCACGCAGGTGGTGTCGAACGGCGAATACTTTCCGCTGCCGCAGACCCTGCAGCAGCGCCAGGTCGAGCTGCGCATCGCCGAGCTCGCGACGGAGGCGGGCCGCGGGCTCGGCATGAGCCGCAGGCGGTTTCTCGCCTCAGCGGGCGGGATGGCGGCGGCGTTCCTGGCGATGAACGAGGTGTTCGGCAGGTTCTTCGACGTGAATCCGCTCGAGCTGTTCGGGCCGGCGCACGCGGCGGCGGGCGTGCCGGGCGATCTGTTCGTGTTCGACGACCAGCTGCACATGATCCGCGAGTCGTTCAGCGGCCCGCTGGCGCTGCGCGCGATGTCGCAAGGTGCCGGTGCCGCGGCTTCTGCCGCCGGCTTTGACAAGAACCCGTTCAACGCCGAGGGCCTGCCCGATGAGCTGGGGCATCCGTGGAGCGCATGGAACCCGTCGCTCGGCCAGACGCCGATCTCCGGCGCGAACTTCCACCTCGTGAAGTTCGTCAAGGATGTCTATCTCGACAGCCAGGTGGCGGTCGCGATCCTGAGCAACGCGCCGCTCGGCCTGTTTGAGCCGCCGGGCGGCGCCAAGCCGCGCATCCCGCGCAGCGTCGACGAGTCGCTCAGCGCGATGAACCTGACCGGCTACCAGACCGCGGCGGTGCGGGACTGGGTCAACGGCATCGCCGGCTCGACGCGGCTGCTCGCGCACGGGCAGATCTTCCCGGGCCGGCACAACCTCGGCTTCATGCAGCAGCAGATCGACCAGTTCCATCCCGACTCGTGGAAGGGCTACAACATCGCCTACACCGCGAAGCTCGACGACGATCCGCAGAGCGAGCTGAAGCAATGGCGGCTCGACGACGAGCAGGTCGCGTACCCGAGCTTCGAGCTGATCCGCAGCAACCGCAGGGAGCTCGCGGCCCATCCGGGGTTTTTCAATATCTGCATCCACAAGGGCCTCGCGCCTGCCGCGCCGGACACGCCGGAGCAGGGCAGCCCGACCGACCTGCCGAAGGTGTCGCGCGACTGGCCGGAGTTCAACTTCATCATCTACCACGCCTGCTTCGGCCCGCGCTTCTTCGATGCCGAAGCGCTGCAGGCGATCCGCGCCGGGAAGCTGCGCAACGGCGTGCCGGACCTGCGCTGGCTGACCGAGTTCGCGCAGACCTCGGCGCCCCTGAAGAACGTGTACGCCGAGATCGGCACCACCTTCGCCTCGTGCGTGGTGACGTTCCCGGGCGTGTGCGCCCACATGCTGGGCCAGCTCGTGAAGTACCTGGGGCCGGAGCGCATCGTGTTCGGCTCGGACTCGCTCTGGTACGGCGCGCCGCAGTGGCAGATCGAGGCCTTCTGGCGCTTCCAGATCCCGCAGGAGATGGCGAAGAAGTACGGCTATCCGCAGCTCAGCGCGCAGGACAAGCGCAAGATCCTCGGCCTCAATTCGGCGCGGCTCTACAAGCTGCCGGCCGGCATTGCCGCGTACCAGCCGGTGCCGCAGGATTACGAGGCGCGCATCCCGGACCGCCTCAAGGCGACCCTGAACTATCCCGGATACTCCAGGCCAGGCAGCGACCGCGGCGACAAGCTTTCGAAGCTGCGGGAGGATTACCTCGCGGCGGGCGGATCCCCGAGCAACCGGCGCTACGGCTGGATCCGGCGAGCGTAGTGCCCGGATGGAGGCGAGCCGGCAGACCACGGTCCTGTTTGCCGACGTCACCGGCAGCACGAAGCTGTATGAAGCCGCCGGAGACGCGCTGGCCGCCGAGGCCATCGGGCGCTGCCTCGAGAAGCTGCGCGTGTCAGCCGAAGCGACCGGCGGACGCGTGGTCAAGACCATGGGCGACTCGGTGATGGCGCTCTTCTCGAGCCCGGATGCGGCGGCCAGCGCGGCGGCGCGGATGCAGGTCGCGATCGAGGCGCTGCCGCAGGTCGGCGACATCAAGCTCGGCCTGCGCATCGGCTTTCATGCCGGGCCGGTGATCCAGCGCGACGACGACTTCTACGGCGACACGGTCAATGTGGCGTACCGGCTCCACGAGCAGGCGAAGCGGGGACAGGTGCTCACCTCGGACGATACGGCGTCGCTGCTCCCTCAGCTGCTGCGCAATTCGACGCGGCTGCTGTACTCGGTCCCGGTGAAGGGCAAGGCGGAGGACGTCGCGCTCTGCGAGCTGGTCTGGCGGCAGAGCCCGGACATCACCGACCTCGCGACCACCCTGTCGGTGCTGCGCATCCCGCTGGGCAGGCTGCGCCTGAAGTACCTGGGCCGGGATATCGCGCGACGGCGCGGGAGCGACTCGCTCCTGATCGGGCGCGACGCGGGCTGCGATCTCGTGGTGGCGGATACGAAGGCCTCGCGGCAGCACTGCACGATCGAGCGGCGCCAGGACCGGTTCCTCCTCCGCGACCACAGCACGAACGGGACGTTCGTCACGGTGGTCGACGAGGTGGAGGTCATGCTGCAGCGCGAGGAGTTCCCGCTGCGCAAGCACGGCTGGATCGCGTTCGGCCAGCCGCGCGCCGGCACCTCCGACATCGTCGAGTACTTCTGCGAGGCGTGATGCGAACCCTTAAAGTCATCTCTTCCCTGGCGATCAAGGCGGCCTACCTGGAGCTGGTGCCGCAGTTCGAGAAAGCGAGCGGCCGCGAGGTCGCGACCGAATGGGCCGGAATGGTGGACATCAGGAAGCGCGTGCAGGCGGGCGAGGCCGCCGATGCGCTCATCGCCTCGGCGGCGCTCATCGACGAGCTGACGCAGCTGGGCAGGATCGTCGCCGGCAGCCGCGTCGATCTCGCGAAATCGGGCGTCGGCGTGGCCGTGCGCGCGGGCGCGCCCAGGCCCGACATCGGCTCGGTCGAGGCGCTCAAGCGCGCCCTGCGCGCGGCGAAATCGATCGGCTATTCCAGCGGACCGAGCGGCGTCTATCTGTCGGGCCTGTTCGAGCGGCTGGGAATCGCCGGGGAGCTCAAGCCGAAGCTCACCCAGACGCCGCCGGGCGTATTCGTCGGCGAGCTGATCGCGCGCGGCGAGTTCGAGATCGGCTTTCAGCAGGTGCCGGAGCTGCTCGCGGTCGCCGGCATCGACCTGGTCGGCCCGCTGCCGCGCGAGATCCAGGCCGTCACGGTGTTTTCAGGCGGCATTCCGGTCGCCGCCCGGGAGCCGGAGAGCGCGCAGGCCCTGCTCGGGTTTCTCGCCTCGCCGCAGGCCGCCGCCGTCAAGCGCAAGACCGGCTTCCTCGCCTGAGGAGGCATCCCATGCCGGTCCAGGTGCGCGACATCGTCCGCAACCCAGTCAAGGAGAAGCTCGCGCGCGGCGAGCTGGTATCGTCGATGACCGCGCGGCTGGTGTCGAGCATCGAGATCGTGCGCATCGCCAAGAGCGCCGGGTTCGACTCGCTCTACGTCGACCTGGAGCACTCGAGCTTTTCCATGGAGACGACCAGCCAGATCTGCGTCATGGCCCTCGAGGCGGGGATCCCGGCGTTCGTGCGGGTGCCGGCGAATACGCCGGAGTACATCTCGCGCGTGCTCGACGGCGGGGCGCTCGGGGTGATCGCGCCGGGGGTGCGCTCGGCCGAGGAGGCGCGCGCGGTGGTTGCGGCGGCGAAGTATCCGCCGCTCGGCGAGCGCGGGCTGTCGGCCGGGCTGCCGCAGCTGCAGTTCCGCACTTTTCCCGCGGCGGAGACCCTGCCCGCGCTCAACGACGCGACGCTGGTGATCGTGCAGTTCGAGTCGAAGGCGGCGCTCGAGGCGACGGAGGAGATCGTCGCGGTCGACGGCGTCGACCTGGTGCTGATCGGGACGAACGACCTGATGGTGGACCTCGGCATTCCCGGACAGTACGACCATCCCAAGGTGCGCGACGCCTATGAGCGCACCATCGCCGCGTGCAGGAAGCGCGGCAAGCACGTCGGCGTCGGCGGCCTGGGCTCGCGGCCCGACCTGATGGCGCAGTACGTGAAGATGGGCGCGCGCTACGTCTCCACCGGAACCGATCTCGCGTTCCTGATGGCGGCGTGCACGCAGCGGGCGAAGCAGGTGCGGGATCTCCAGCTCTGATGAAAGTCTTAGTACTTTTTCTCTTCTGCGGGATCGTAGAAGCGCAAACCTACCCCTCAAAACCCATTCGCGTCATCGTGCCGCTGGTGCCGGGCGGGAACCAGGACATCATGGCGCGCGCGGTGGCCGAGGAGGTGTCGAAAGGCCTCGGCCAGCAGATCGTGGTCGAGAACCGCCCGGGCCAGAGCGCGATCATCGGCACCCAGGCCGTGAAGGCCGCCGCGCCCGACGGCTACACGCTGCTCTCGGTGGCGATCACTTTCGCGCGCGTGCCGGCGATCGTGAAAAGCGCGGGCTACGACCCGAGCCGGGACTTCGCCGGCGTCAGCCTCATCTGCCGCATCCCGCAAGTCCTGGTGGTGAATCCCGGCGTTCCGGCGCGCTCGGTGCAGGAGCTGATCGCGCTCGCCCGCTCGCAGCCGGGCGGGCTCACCTATGCGACCTCCGGCAACGGCTCTACGGGCCACGTCGCGGCGGAGATGTTCATGCGCCGGGCGGGAATCCGCATGCTGCATGTGCCGTACAAGGGCAACGCGCAGTCGCTGGTCGACGTGATGGGCGGGCAGGTGGCGATGATGTTCGACCAGGTGAGCACCTCGGCCGCGCACGTCAGGGCGGGCAAGCTGCGCGCCCTCGGCGTGACGACGCTCGCGCGCTCGCCGCTCTTTCCGGAAGTGCCGACGCTCGACGAGTCCGGGCTCGCGGGGTTCGAGGACGTGACCTGGAACGGCTACGTCGCGCCCGCAGGCACGCCGCGCGAGGTCCTGACGAGGCTGCACGCGGAAATCGCGCGGGCGGTGAACCAGCCGGAGTTCAGGCAGCGCTACTTCGAGCGCGGCATCGAGACGCGAGCGAGCGCCTCGCCGCAGGAATTTTCGGCGTACATCAGGTCGGAGGCCGAGGCCTTTGCCGCGCTCGCGCGCGAGGCCGGGATCAAAGCGGAATGAGGTTTTTTTTAATACTGCTTTTGGCAGTGCTGGCTGGGACGGCGGAAGGCCAAACCTATCCCTCCCGCCCGATCCGCCTGATCGTCCCCTTCCCCCCAGGCGGCAGCAACGACATCGTCGCGCGCATGGTGGCGATACAGCTCGGCGAGCGCCTTGGCCAGCAGGTCGTGATCGACAACCGCGGCGGCGCAGGCGGGGTGCTCGGCACCGACCTCGCGGCGAAGTCGCCGCCCGACGGCTACACGCTGCTGCTGATCTCCGTCGCGTACGCCTTCGGCCCGGCGCTGTACAAGAACCTGCCCTACGACCCGGAGCGCGCTTTCGCGCCGGTCGGGATCCTCGGCAGCGGCGCGGCGGCGCTGACCGTGCATCCGTCGCTGCCGGTGAGCACGGTGCGCGAGCTGATCGCGCTCGCGAAGGCCAAGCCCGGCGCGCTGAATTACGCCTCGGCCGGCGTCGGCAGCCTGCAGCATCTCGCCTGCGCGCTGTTCATGATCCAGGCCGGGATCGACGTGGTGCACGTGCCGTACAAGGGCGGCGGGCCGGCGATGGCCGACGTCATCGCCGGCCAGGCGCAGATCGTGATGCCGTCGCTGATCCAGGTGGTGCCGCATATCAAGAGCGGGCGGCTGAGGGTGCTGGGCACGAGCGGCACCCGGCGCAGCGCGGTCCTGCCCGACGTGCCGACCATCGCCGAGTCGGGCGTTCCCGGCTACGAGGCGCACAACTGGTGGGGCCTGCTCGCGCCCGCCGGCACGCCTGCGCCGGTGATAGAGAAATTGCACCGCGATCTGACTCGCGTGCTGTCCTCGCGGGAGACGGAAAAGCGCTTCGAGACGGAAGGCGCCGAGGTGGTGCGAATGACCCCCGCCGAGTTCGGCGAGTTCATCTCCGCCGAGCTCGTGAAGTGGTCCAGGGTGGCGCGGGAAGTCGGCATCAAGGCGGAATGACGATGAGCCTGTTCGCGCCGCCGGAGCGGATCGAGACCAAGGTGTTCGCCGAGGTGCCGGCGAAGCTGCGCAAAGGCAAGGCGCCGCCCGAGCGGCTCGCCGCGGGCAAGGGCCCGACGCCCGCCGGCTGCTTCCTCGAGGGGCCGGCGTTCGACCGCGAAGGCAATCTGTACGTCGTCGATCTCGCATTCGGCCGTATTTTCCGGATCAACCCGCGCGGAGAGTTTCACGTAGCCGCCGAGTACGACGGCGAGCCGAACGGCATTGCCATCCACAAGGACGGCCGCCTCTTCGTCGCCGACCACAAGCTCGGCATCCTGGCGCTCGACCCGGAGAGCGGCCGCATCGCGCCCGTGGTATCGCGCTATCACCAGCAGGCGTTCAAGGGCGTGAACGATCTGACCTTCGCGATGAACGGCGATCTGTACTTCACCGACCAGGGGCAAAGCGACCTAGCCGATCCGAGCGGCTGCGTCTACCGTTACACCGCGGACGGCGTCCTGCAGCGGCTTGCAAGCTGCATTCCCAGCCCCAATGGCCTGGTTTTAAGCAAGACTGAAACCACGCTCTTCGTGGCGGTGACGCGCGCCAATGCAGTCTGGCGGCTGCCCTTTGCGCCCGACGGCACGGTGGTGCGCATGGGCGTGCAGATCACCCTGTCCGGCGGCCGCGGGCCCGACGGCATGGCGATGGACGAGGCCGAGGGCCTCGCTGTGGCGCATCCCGACATGGGCGCGGCGTGGATCTTCAGCCATCGCGGCGAGCCGCTCTATCGCGTGCAGTCCTGCGGCAGCGACCTCGTCACCAACCTCGCCTATGGCGGCCCGGAGCGCCAGAGTCTCTACATCACCGATTCGGGCATGGGCCTGGTCCTGATCGCCCGCGTGCCGATCGCCGGGCGGGTGCTTTTCTCGCATTCATGAGGAATTTTCTTCTGGCCTTGCTGCCTTTACAAAGAGCGTGACGAGGGGGCGATTGCCGCGCTGCGCGCTCCAGTGCCCGTGCAGCTGGGAATCAAAAACCTGTCCTTCGGGAAGGACGTCGGCGGAATAGAAGTGCTCTCCCGGCCTGAAGACGCGCGTGCTGCCGTCCCGCAGCCCGATCTCCATCTCGCCGCCCAGGATGAACACCCACTGCGGCCTAGGCGTGCAGTGCCACGGGCTGCGGAACCCCGCCGGGCTGTGGCGCAGCTGGTAGCCCGCGGACGGAAACACGGCGGAGAGCATCGCCTGCGGCGTGCCTTCGGCGAGCGGCACCTCTTCCTCGCGCCATTTCGCGCGGCCGTCGCGATCGGTGTACAGGGTGACCTTGGTGAACGTTGCCATATACTGAGTCCGGAGAGGAGAGCGACATGAAAGCATATCTTGGCGCGCTGGCGGCGGCGCTGGTTTCGCTTGGCACCACGGCGTTGGCGCAGGACGGGCCGCGGTTCAGGCCGCTGTCGGTCGGCGAGCTGACCGACGCGCAGCGCAAGGTTTACGATGAGATCGCGGGCGGTCCGCGGGGCGGCGTGCGCGGACCGTTCAACGCGCTGCTGCGCAGCCCGCAGCTCGCCGACCGCGCGCAGCGGATGGGCGAGTACATCCGCTTCAACAGCTCGCTGCCGCCGCGCCTGAACGAGTTCGCGATCCTCATCACGGCGCGCTACTGGGGCTCGCAGTACGAGTGGTACGCGCATCACCCGCTCGCGCTGAAGGCAGGTCTTGCGCCGGGGGTCGCTTCGGATCTTGCGCAGCGGCGCCGCCCGGCGGCCATGAAGGACGACGAGGCCGCCGTCTACGACTTCTGCACCGAGCTGCACGAAAAGAAGTTCGTGAGCGACGCCACCTACAAGGCGGTGCTCGAGCGCTTTGGCGAGCGCGGCGTTGTCGACCTGATCGGCGTGTCGGGCTACTACACGCTGGTCTCCATGGTGCTCAACGTCGACCGCCATCCGGCGCCCGAGAACCTGCTCAGCGCCTCATACCCGGTTCTCGCCGGTTCGCCGAAAGAAGTGATGAACATCGTGCGCGAGGGCGACATCAAGTTTCAGCCCGCTCGCTATCCTGGAATCCAGAGCGCCATCATTTCCGGCGACCTGGCAACGCCGGGGCAGGCGTACGTGCAGCGCAACAAGTTTTCGCCGGGCACCTTCAGCCCGCCGCATTTCCACCCGGAGACGCGCTACATCGTCGTGCTGAAAGGCACCTGGTGGGTCGGCTCCGGGCCGAAGTGGGACAAGGAAAACACCACGCCGGTGCCGGCCGGCAGCTTCGTCGTGCACCACGCGAACCAGATCCACTACGACGGCGCGAAGGACGAGGAGGTGGTGCTGCAGATCATGGGCGTTGGCCCGAGCGCGACCATCGCCGTCGATGAAGCGGGGCAGCCAAAGAAATAGCTCACTTTGTGAGTCCGAGCACCGTCTTCACCGCCTTGAGCAGCACCTCAAGATCGAAGGGCTTGGTGATGTAGCCGTCCGCGCCGAGCATCAGTCCCTTGAGGACGCCCTCGCGCGTGGTCCTGGCCGTGAGCATGATGACCAGCACGCTCTTGAGAGCGTCGTGCTGGCGGATGCGCGCGAGCACCTCGAAGCCGTCGATATCGGGCAGCATGACATCGAGCAGCACGAGGTCCGGCTTCGGCGTCTGGCGCAGCGCGGCGAGGATTTCGTCGCGGGTCGACGCGAGGCGCGGCACCAGCCCTTCCATCGACAGCATCATGCGCAGCAGCTTGCCGACCTGGGCATCGTCTTCGACCACCACCACGTGGATCTTCCCGTCCGCGGCAAGAGCGCGCGCGGTGGCAGCGCGGCGCGCGATGCGCACGTAGTAGCCGTTTCTCTGCAGCGACGACACGCCGGCATCCGACTCGGAGGCGGCCTGCGGCGAGGCGCTGACCGCGGCCGGCGCAGCCAGCGGCTTGGTGAAGAAATCGCCGCTGTCGATCGCGTCGACGGTGATGTCGGCGGCAGAGGCGATGTAGCCGCCGGCGGCGAGCTTCCGCAGCGTTGCGACCACCGCCTCGGGCGTCAGCGAACTCGCCGCCGGGATGATCTGCGCGACGCTCGCGCGGCCGTCGATCAGGACGAGAAGCTCGAGCTCGCCTGCAGAGAGCGAAGTGTCCGCCGCGAGAAGCTCTGCGCTTCCCTTCTGCGTGAGCGCGAAAACCTGCTGGTCCAAGGGAAATAGCCTAGCGCAGTTCGGCGCGCACGATGGCGGCGCCTGCGGCGAGCGCCTTGAGCTTGCCGAAGGCGGCCGCACGCGAGAGATATTTCATGCCGCAGTCGGGCGCCGGCACCAGGCGCTCGGGCGGCACGTGCTCGAGCGCGGCGCGGATGCGGCGCGCGACTTCTTCGGCGCTCTCCACTTTCTCGGTGCCGAGGTCGATGACGCCGAGGACCACTGTCTTCGGCGCGAGATCCTTCAGCACGCCGAGATCGAGCCGCGGCTGCGCGGCCTCGATCGAGATCTGCGCCGCGCTCGTGTCGGCGAGCTGCGGCAGGAACGAGTAGCCGCTCGGCTTGTCGTGCACCGCGGCAGCGTAGCCGAAGCACAGGTGCACGATGGTGGGGCCGGGAATGCCGGCGAGCGCGCGGTTGATCGCCTTCACGCCGTAGCGCGCGGCGCGCTCGGGCCGCGCCTGCAGCCACGGCTCGTCAAGCTGGATCACGTCGGCGCCGGCGGCCTTGAGATCGCGCGCTTCGGCGTTCACCGCGTCGGCATAGGCGAGGGCGAGGGCCTCTTCGTCCCGGTAGTAGTCGTCCTGCGCCTGCTGCGCCATGGTGAACGGGCCGGGCAGGGTGATCTTGATCGTGCGGTCGGTGTTCGCGCGCAGGAACTGCACGTCGCGCACTTCGATCGGGCGGCTGCGCACGATCGGACCGCGAATCCGCGGCACCATGGCGCGCTCTCCGCTGCGGTTGATGGTCGTGCCGGGATGATCAAGGTCGACTCCGCCGAGCGACGTCGCGAAGCGGTTCGAATAGCTTTCGCGGCGCATCTCGCCGTCGGTGATGATGTCGATGCCCGCGTTCTCCATGTCGCGGATCGCAAGCAGCGTGGCGTCATCCTGGGCCGCCTCCAGCCAGGGTTCCTCGACCCGCCAGATCTCCGGCGCCCGCAGCCGCGGCACCTTCGAGCCGAGCTTGCCGCGGTCGATCAGCCAGCCGGGCTGCGGATAGCTCCCCACCACGGTGGTCGGCAGAATTTTGTTCATGTGACCTCGACTCGCATCGTACCGATACGCTCGATCGACGCAAGCATCACATCGCCCGGCCGGACCGGCCCGACGCCCTGCGGCGTGCCGGTCAGCAGCACGTCGCCGGGATGCAGCGTGTAGAACGAAGACCCCCAGGCGATCAGCTCCGGCACCTTGAGGATCAGGTCGCTCGTGTGCGCGTCCTGCCGCGTCTCCCCGTTCACCTTGATGGACAGCGCGAGCTGTCCCGGGTCCGGTATCTCGTCCGGCGTGGTCAGCCACGGTCCGAGCACGCAGTACGAGTCGGGCGACTTGCGCAGGCTCCTCTCCTCGGGCCCGCGGATCGTCATGTCGAGGCCGATGCAGTAGCCGGCGATGCAGCCGCTCGCCTCGGCCGCGGAAACGTTGCGCGCTTTCTTGCCGATCACCACGGCCAGCTCGACCTCGTGGTCGTTGCGGCGGTCGAGGTGAACGAGCTTCACGCCTTCGCCCGGGCCGACCAGCGAGCTCGGCGCCTTCAGGAACATGCCTGCCTTGTGGATCTCGCTCACCAGGTTGCCGTGGTGGATGCCCTTGTCGGCGAGCGCCTCCTCGAGGTGCTTCTTGTAGTTCACCGGCGCGGCGATGATCTTGCCCGGGTTGGCGACGGGGCTGAGCAGCCTCACCTGATCGACGGGGATCGGCCTCGCGCGCCGCGAGGCGGCCAGCATCTCCGGCAGCAGCTCGCGCAGCGCGGCGATGAACGGGTCGTGCCGCGGCAGCGGATAGGTGACGCGCGGCAGGCCGTCGAGAACCCCGGTCACGTCGTGGATGCCCTCGCCGGAGACGATGCCGACGCGATGGTCGTCAAACCGGCAGATTCGCATGACCGGCCATTTTAGTGCTGGGCATCCTGCGCAGGCCCGCTTACCTGCGCTCTGGCCTCTCGGGGCGATGAGGTCTTTCGGGTCTGTCGGGGCGCGGACGTTCGATCCCGCGCTCCCTCAGGGACTTCGCCATGTGCTCGTCGATATGACGCGCATGCTGCTCTACCCGTTCGTCAAATTTCCCCTGGCGCCGCCGGAGAAATGCCGGGACGCCCTCATGACGGCGCGGCGCCAAATTAGCAGCCGGGGCATGCGCTGCCTGGCCGGCGCCGACCTCGATCCGGCCGCGCTGCGTCTGCAGGATCGTAGTCCCTTCGTGAACCCAGTCGTGCGTGCCTGCCGTCTCATCCGGCCCGGCTTGCCCCTCGGGGATGTGCACTACATCGAAATCCGTCCCGCGTACACCGATGGTCACGGTTGGAGTCGTGATCCTGTAGGCGCGCTCATTGGACTTGGCGATCCAGCCCGTGACTGCTCGCAGCGCGCCGCGCGCTAGGTCCATCCACGTCTCGTCGCTCGCCTCACCCTTCGCCGAAAATGCCGCAAACTTCACGACAGTGTTCGGGCGTACCGCTATAAGGCCGCCGTCCGCCAGCACGGCATGCAGCTCGCCGTCGGCGCCAGTCTCGATCGTATCGCCCGGATTGAGGCCCAATCCCTTGAACGCCGCTTGGCGGCTGCCACCGGACGACATGACCGCAACCGTCCCGTCCGAAAGATCAACCGTTCCGGCGCTCTGAGCCCACGCGTCGCCGCCCAGCCAGGCAACCGCGAGAAGAGAAAATGTCAGGTACCGCTTCATATCCTGCCGCCTTGGGCGCATCGTAACGGCGCAAACTTGCGCCTAGCTGGCATCATGACGTTCGCTCTTATGTTGCTAGCCCCCACTATGAAGATCTGCGTATTCGGCGCCGGCGCGGTCGGCGGGCACATCGCGGCGAAACTCGCCGCCTCGGGAAACGAAGTGTCGGTGGTCGCCCGGGGCCCTCATCTCCAGGCTGTTCAAAGAAATGGATTGAAACTGCTCCACGGCGACGAGATTATCGTCGGGCGAGTCCGGGCGAGCGAGCGGCCGGCCGGGCTCGGGCCGCAGGACTGCGTCATCGTCGCGCTGAAGGCCAACATGCTGGGCGCGTTCGCCGAGCAGGCCGCGCCGCTGCTGGGGCGCGAGACGTCGGTGGTCTTCGCCCAGAACGGCGTTCCATGGTGGTATGCCCTCGGGTTGAAGGCCGGCAGGCCGAGACCGCCTGATCTCTGCGCCCTGGACCCCGAAGGGAAACTGCAGGCCGCCGTGGCGCGCGAGCGCATCATCGGCGCGGTGGTCTACTCGGCGAACGAGGTGGTCGAGCCGGGAGTGATCCGCAACTTCGTTCCCGGGAGAAACATGCTCGTGGTGGGAGAAGTGGATGACCGCGCATCGGAAAGGATCGGGCAACTGAGGCTGGCGCTGGAAAAATCCGGCCTGTCCTCGCCGCCGGCCGCCGATATCCGGCAGTCGGTCTGGAGCAAGCTGACGCAGAACCTCGGCAATTCGACGCTCTGCCTGCTGACCGAAGCCACCGTCGGCGCGGTGCGCGCCGACCCAGCCCTGTCGAAGCTGCTCGGGCGCATGGGCGAGGAGGCCCGCGCGATCATGCGCGCGCATGGCATTCCCACCGAGGGGGCCGTGGAGCGGCCGGGCGGCGGCCAGTCCCCGGGGCTGATCGGCCACAAGCCCTCGATGCTGCAGGACTACGAGCGCGGCCGGCCGATGGAGATCGAGGCGCAGCTGATGGCCCCCCTCGCCTTCGGCCGGGCGGCCGGCGTCGCTACCCCGACCCTGGACGCCCTGATCCCCCTAGCTACTTTCAAAGCCGCCGCCAAGGGCCTGTACGCAATGAATTTTTTACACTGACGGTCCGGGCGGGAAACTGGCGCGAGGATTAGAATCGCCCCAGGGAGAGCTATGCCCAGGAAAAGAGCCAAAGCCGGCAAGCCCGCACCGCTCGATGCCGCGCTGCAGCTGGTCGAGGCGCTGCCGGTGCCGGTGTTCTTCAAGAGCCGCGACGGCAAGTACCTCGGCGTCAACAAGGCTTGGGAGGAGTTCTTCGGCCTGTCGCGCGCGAGCTTCCTCGGCAAGCAGGTCAAGGACCTCTATCCGCAGAGCCCGGCGATCGCGCAGAAGCACCTCGAGATGGACGGCGAGCTCTGGCGCAAGCCCGGCGGCCAGAGCTACGAGGCCACGGTCACCGCGCGCGACGGCCGCGCGCGCGACACGATCTACTACAAGGCGACTTTCGCCAACGGCAGCGGCGAGGTCGCCGGGCTGATCGGCGCGATCGTCGACATCACGGCGCGCAAGCAGGCCGAGGCGAGCCTGCTCGAAAGCGAGCGGCGCTTCCGGCGCACCTTCGAGCTGGCAGGGTCGGGGGTCGCGCACATCGGCATGGACCGGCGCTTCCTGCGGGTCAACCGGCGCTTG
>DATILQ010000062.1:0-3390 GCA_035476235.1 Burkholderiales bacterium | reverse complement strand
CGACATCGATAGTCTCCGGCGAGGCGCGTTGCGCCACTTCGAGGACCTCGTACAGCGTTTTTCTTGTGGGCACGTGACACCCCCCGGCGCAAATGGTAGACGAGGGGGCCCGCATTGGCCTGCGAGTTTTGTCACGTCGCGCTGTTGAGCCTTGTTAAAGTACGCTCCGATGGAGCGCGATGGCTTCTCGCCGATCCCGAAGAATCTCCAGTTCCGCGTCGGGCTGCTGCTCGGCCTCACCATCATGGTCGCGGCGGGGTTCATTCTTTATGCGCTCTACGCGCGCGGCACGTTCGAGGCCACTCAGCGCCTCACGCTCGTGGCGGACAACGCCGAAGGCGTAAGCCTCGGCATGGATCTCACCTTCTCGGGCTTTCCCATTGGCCGGGTGGTGCGCATTTCGCTCGCCGACGACGGCCGCGCGCGCATCGAGCTCGAGGTGCCGCGCAAGGATGCGAGATGGCTGCGCGTCACGAGCATCTTCACGCTGGAGCGCGGCATCGTCGGCGGCGCGCGGATCCGTGCCTTCAGCGGCAACCTCCAGGATCCGCCGCTGCCCGACGGCGCCGAGCGGCCGGCCCTGCGGGGCGACACGCAGGAGGAGATTCCGCGCATGGTGGCGACGCTGCGCAGCACGCTGGAGAACATCGAGCAGCTGACCGGCCCGGGCGGCAGCCTGCAGCAGAGCCTCGGCAACCTGCGCACGGCGACCGAGCGCGTAGGCGGCCGCCACGGCGCGCTCGGCGCGGTGCTGGGCAACGACGAGGACGCGAAGAAGGTCGTCGCGGCGATCGAGCGCGCCAATGCGCTGCTTGCATCCATCAACGGGCTGGTCGCCAGGACCGACCAGCGCGTCCTCGGTCCCGGCGGCGTGGTCGAGGGCACGCAGCGCGCGGTGGACCAGGCGAACGTCATCCTGAACGAGCTGCGCGAGAGCCTGAAGCGCGTCGACAAGATTCTCGCCGATGCCCAGGCGGTGAGCGGCAACGCCAAGGCCGCGACCCAGGACCTCGCGGCGCTGCGCGCCGAGGTGGACGCAAACCTGCGCAAGATCAGCGGACTCATCGACGAGATCAACCGCAAATGGCCGTTCCAGCGCGACGCCGAAATTCGCTTGCCCTGATCGGCTCGATGTGGGTGCTCCTCCTCGCCTCGGGATGCGGCGGGGGACAGCAGCCCTTGGACTGGCAGTCGAATGCCGCCTCCGCGCTGCAGGCGTTCCAGCGCCATTACTTCGCCGGGGACACGGCGCTCGCGGAGGCCGACTTCAAGAGCGCGCGGGGCGAGCTCGCGCGCACCGGGCGTACCGACCTCGTCGCCCGGGCCGAGCTCGTGCGCTGCGCGGTGCGCGCGGCGAGCCTCGAGTTCGACGACTGTCCCGGCTTCGAGGCGCTGCGCTACGGCGCAAGCCAGGAGGAGCTCGCGTATGCCGATTACCTGGCCGGCAAGGGTTCGCACAGGGCGGGAGATGATCCGTTGTCTCGCCTTGTCGCCCACGCCGTTTCCTTGCGCAGCGGGGTCATCGAGCCCCGGGGCATCAGCGCCGCGGTCGACATCGCTTCCGCCCAGGGCTGGCGCCGGCCCCTCCTTGCGTGGCTGGGCGTGCAGGAAAAGCGCGCGTCGGATGCGGGCGACAGCGAAACCGCCACGCGCATCCGGCGGCGCATCGATCTCATCTCCGGCTAGAATCGCCCGCTCGAGGAGGCTGAATGGCGAAGAGCACGCGACGCGCGGAGCCGCGCGTGGTGCGCCCGGACGACATCGATCCGAAGCATCGCTGGGACCGGCCGCTGCAGGCGCCCGGCCGCACGCAGGTCGATTTCGAGGAGCGCGTCGATTTCCGCCGGCTGCACGAATATCGCCTTGCGCGCGTGCGCGCTGCGCTGGCGCAATCGGGGCTCGGCGCGCTGCTTTCGTTCGACCAGCACAACATCCGCTACACCACGAGCACGGTGATCGGCGAATGGGCGCGCGACAAGCTGACCCGGTATTCGCTCCTGACCGGCAACGGCGATCCCTATATCTGGGATTTCGGCAGCGCCGCGCGCCATCACAAGCTCTACGCCCCATGGCTCGAGACCGACCACTGCCGCGCGGGCCTGCTCGGGCTGCGAGGCGCCACCGGCGCCGATCTGACCTTGTTCAAAGACGCGGCGAAGGAAATCAAGTCGATCCTGCAAGCCGAAGGCGTGGCGAAGTTGCCGCTCGGTGTGGACGTGGTCGAGCCGCCGATGCTGTTTGCCTTGCAGGAAGCCGGGATCGAGATCCGGGACGGGCAGCAGACCATGCTGCACGCGCGGGAAGTGAAGAACATCGACGAGCTCACGCTCCTCAACATGGCCTGCGCCATGGTCGACGGCGTCTACCAGGACATCGCGGAGGCGCTCAAGCCCGGCGTGCAGGAATCGCAGATCGTCGCGCTCGCCACCAAGCGCCTCTACGAGATGGGCTCCGATTGCGTGGAAGCGATCAACTCGATCTCGGGCGAGCGCTGCTCGCCGCATCCGCACAACTTCACCGACCGCCTGATCCGTCCGGGCGACCAGGCGTTCTTCGACATCATCCAGTCGTTCATGGGCTACCGCACCTGCTACTACCGCACCTTCAACGTCGGGCGGGCGACGGCGCCGCAGCGCACTGCCTACAAGAAGGCGCGCGAGTGGATGGACCGGGTGATCGACATGCTGAAGCCGGGCATGACCACCGACAAGGTGGCGGCGAAGCTGCCGAAGGCCCAGGACGCGGGCTTCGCGACCGAGATGGACGCCTTCGGCCTCAATTTCTGCCACGGCCTGGGGCTCGGCCTGCACGAGCGGCCGCTCATTTCCCGACTGAATTCGCTTCGGGAACCGATCGAGCTCAAGGCCGGAATGGTGTTCGCGGTGGAGACCTATTGCCCCGCAACCGACGGCATCTCCGCCGCCCGTATCGAGGAAGAGGTGATCCTCACCCCGAGCGGCGCCAAGATCATTTCGCTGTACCCCGCAGAGGATCTTCCGATTGCCAACCCCTACTGAACAACGGCTTGGCTGGATCGGCGCCGGCCGCATGGGCTACGCCATGGCCGAGCGCCTCGCCAAGGGCGGCTGCGACATCGCGGTCTGGAACCGGACCAAGGAGAAGGCGAAGCCGCTCGAGAAGTACGGCGCGAAGGTGGTGAACCAGCTCGAGGAGCTGTCCACGAAGGACATCCTCTTCGTCATGGTCTCCACCTACGACGACGTGAAGGAAGTCCTCGGCAAGGCCCTAGCCAAGGGCAAGCCGAAGATGATCGTCGAATGTTCTTCGATTTCCCTGGAAGGCTCCGCGCAATTGCGCCAAACCCTGAAGAGCAAGGGCGTGGAATACCTCGCCGCCCCGGTGAGCGGCAACGCGAAGGTCATCAAGGCC
>DATILQ010000061.1:0-6804 GCA_035476235.1 Burkholderiales bacterium | reverse complement strand
GCTTCGAGATCTTTCGCGCGCTTCATGCGCTCGAGAGCCCAGAACAGGTTGACCGCCGTGGGGCGGCTTTTCGCCAGCGCCGCATAGCCTTCGGAAGAGCCCCTCGAAAGAACCACCCCGAAAGCCGCGGCGCAGCCGATTGCCGGCGCGCCACGCACCACCATGTCGCGAATCGCGGTCGCCACGTCGGCTGCAGTCCGGCAGGTGACATAGAGAGTCTTGTCGGGGAGGAAACGCTGGTCGAGCAGCTCCAGGCGATCGCCCCGCCAGCGCAGCGGCTCGACGGCCATCAGACGACGCGCTCGTTGCCGCCGTCGACCGGCACCTGCGCCGCCGTGGTCTTGGCGAAAAGCGGGCCGCACATTTCCGCGGCCAGCTCGGCCACATCGCGCGAGGAGACTTCCTGCTTCAGCAGGTTGTTCTTCCTGTATTGCTCGACCGTGAGGTTGTAGGCCTTGGCGCGCGAGGCCAGAACCTCGTCGGTCCACAGCGCGGTGTCGTAGACCGCGTTGGGATGCAGCGAATTGATGCGAATCCCGTCCTTTGCCCATTCCAGGGCCGCGACGCGCGCCAGCTGGTTCAGCGCCGCCTTCGAGGCTGAATAGGCGGCGGCGCCCGGGCCGGGCGCCGGCACGTTCTTCGAGCCGATGACCACGATGCGGCCGCCGCGCTGCGCGAGCTTGAGCAGCGGATGGCACCTCTGCATCAGCGTCAGGTTCGCCTCGACGTTGACCGCCATGGTGCCTTTCCAGGTCTGGGCCAGGATCTCCTGGATCGGCTGCGACGAGGGAAAGATGCCGGCGTTGAGAACCAGCATGTCGATGCCGCCGAAGCGCCTGACGCCTTGATCGAGGCCGCTTTCGATCGCTTTCGGATCGGTGAGATCGCAAGTCACTCCCAGAACATCGACGCGGGGCCACAGCGTTTCGATCACCGGATTCATATCGAGGGCAATCACGGCTGCGCCGCGCGCGAGGAAAGACTCGACGCAGGCCTTGCCGATCCCCGAGGCCGCGCCGGTCACCAGCGCCACTTCCCCGGTGAACACCGGCGGCGAGCCCGCCTTGCGCAGCTTCGCCTGCTCGAGGTCCCAGTACTCGATATCGAAAAGGTCGCGCTCGCTGACCGCGCGCCAGCCGCCGAGCGCCTCGGCGCGCAGGATCACGTCGATCGTGTGGTCGTACAGGTCCTCGACGATCGCCGCGTCGCGCGCCGTGCGGCCGGCAGCGGCGAAGCCGAGCTGCGGGTCGAGCACCATGCGCGGCGCCGTATCGAGCATCGTCTTCTTATCCTTCGCGCGTGGCGCCTGGCGCTCGAAATACTCTCGATACCTCTTCGCATAGCCGGTGACGTCGCGGCCAAGCATCGGCAGCGGCTTGGTGCGGATCACGTGATCGGGCGTTGCCGGCCCTTTCTGCGACAGGCGCTCGATCTGCGGATGCCGCGCGAAGCCGAGAAACTTCTCAGAATCATTCACGTTCAATACCATGGGAAATCCTGCCTGGTCGGCGATCGCCCGCCGCAGGCTCGCGATGTCCTCCCGTTTGGCGGCCGGGGGCTGCGCAGACGCAAAACTGAAATGCCACGCTTTCTTCCTCTGCAGATACTCCTCCGCCATCGACACCAGCTCGATCATCCGCTCGTACGACTCGCGCGCTTCGGCACCGAAGGAAAAAATGCCGTGTGACAGCAGGACCATTCCAATGCAGTTCTGCGCCGACTGTCGCGGAAATTCGCGGGCGCAGTGCGCAGCGAGATCGAAGCCGGCCATGATGTACGGGATGACGACGACCCGCTCGCCGTAGAGGTCGCGAATGCGTTTCTCGCCCTCCGGCGCGTTGGACACCGAGAGCACGGCGTCGGCATGCGTATGATCGACGTATGGCTGGGGCAGGATGGCGTGAAGGATGGTCTCGACGGAAGGCGAGGGCGCGCCGGCGCGCAGCATGTGCGTGTTGAGCTCGTTCACCATCTGCGGATCGGGCAGGCTGCGCAGTCCCGCCAGCCTGCGCACATGCCCGAGGGCGACCGGCGTAAAGCCGGCGGGCTCGATCGTCTCGAGGTCCCAGCCGCTGCCCTTGACGTAGAGCACGTCCTCGTCCTCGCCGAAGAGATTCCTCTCGCGCAGCTTGACAGAGGTATTGCCGCCGCCATGCAGGACCAGCGATTTGTCGCGGCCCAGCAGGCGCGAGGTGTAGACGCGCGGACCGAGCGGCCCGCCGAACCCCATCGCCTCGGCGTCGTCCCAGAGGCTTTTCATGCTGCGATTATACTTTTGCCGCCATGCTGCAAATCGAGCTGATGCGCTGGGAGCAGGCGCGCGCGGCGGCGAGCCGCATCCGTTACGCGGTGTTCGTCGAGGAGCAGGGCGTGCCCGTCGAGATCGAGCTCGACGAGCACGATGCCCAGTGCATCCATGCGCTTGCCTTCGACCGCAGCGTTGCGGTCGGCACCGGTCGTCTGCTGCCTGACGGCCACATCGGCAGAATGGCTGTGCTGAGGGAGTTTCGCGGCCGCGGCGTGGGCAGCGCGATCCTCGCGAAGCTCATCGAGGCCGCGGCGCGGCGCGGCGACCGGGAAGTGCTGCTTTCCGCCCAGGTTCACGCCCTGGCTTTCTACCGCGCGCACGGCTTCAGCGCCGAAGGCGAGGTCTACCAGGACGCCGGCATTCCGCACCAGACGATGCGCCGTACGCTCTAGAACTCGAATTGCACCGTCTCCAGCTCGGTACCGTCAGGAGAAAAGCTGCGCTCCGCATAGCGCGTGCGAGGCTCCTTCGACTGGAGAAGGACCGTGGAGCAACGAGTCCCATACTCGGGGTTGACGATGCGCGCCTCGGCGAGCAGTGTGAACAGCGGCTCGATCGCAGGCGCGGGCTCGATGACGGCGCCGAAGCGAGCCTTGTTCGCCTCGACATCCGGGGAATCGAGCAGCAGGTTTGCCAGGCCATACACGCCGGGTTCGAGCTGACGCGGCGCTCCGGCGCGGTTCGACATCCACCACAGCTCCCTGCCGTCGGCCGCCAGCAGGTTGAAGCCGCTATAAGCGTTCGGCTCGATTGCCCGGACGTATGCCGCCGGCGCGACGGCGTTTTCCAGAAAGCGCGCGACGAGGGCACCCCGCGACTCGGCGGCCGAGGGCTCGCGCGCGCCGCGGTAGTTGGTCACCGCGGCAAACCTGCCGCTGCGCGAGACGCCCATCCAGGTGCCCCGCGCCTGCAGATCGCGCCCGGCCAGGATGCCTCGCCGGTCGCTCCAGAAAGACGCCGCGGCAGCCGGCCGCCCGTGGAACTCGTCGCGGTTCGCGGCCACGATCAGCGGGAAGTCGCGGTGGACGCGCCACCCAAGAAGGATCAGGCAGATACGAAGCGCTCCACCTTCCGCGGCAGGCCGAGCTTCGCGCCTTCGCGCCCCAGCATCGCCTCGAAAGCCGCCTCGTCGGCAATGCCTTCGTAGACTTCCATGTAGGTGGCGGGATCGTCGCGGCGGCGCATCCAGCGGCCGCGCACGCCGAATTCGCGCTCGACGGTCTTGAACAGCGCCTCGATCGCCGGCCGCAGCTCGGCCAGGCGCTCCGGATCCAGCTTGTAGTAGACGTAGTAATTCAAACCGGCATCACGGCGAGCAGCTCGCTGCCGTTTTCCGCCGGCGCGACGTCGATCACCGTGCCGCCCTTGAATTCCTGCCCGGGACGCAGCTCGAGGCCGGCGGGCGCGTGCGCGCCCACCATGCGACGCTTCACCTGGCCGCGGTACTGCGCGCGGGCGACGATTTCCTGGCCTGGATAGCAGCCTTTGCGGAAGTCGACGGCGCCCAGCTCGTCGAAGTTCACCATCTGCGGCACGAACTTGTCCTGGGTTGCCGCCGTGATCAGCGGCCGGCCGGCACGGATTTCCTGCAAGGTCCAGCGCTCTTCGCCGGCCGTGGGCGCGAGCGCCACTTCGCTCGCCGGGCCGAGAACCAGATAGCGGGTGTCGCCGACCTGCACGGTAATGATATTCCCCTGGCGTGAAATCCCGTTCGGGTCGGCCGGCCCTGCTGCTCCATCGCCCCAGACGCCGAACTGTGCCCAGGTCTCGCTCACGTCGGCGATGCGGACCTTCGCGCGCAGGACGAACATCGCGAGCTTCCTGGCGACCCCTGGCGCGAGGTCGCGCGAGAGCTGCAGCAGGAATCCCTGCGCCGCGGGAATCACCAGCAAGCTCGCCAGCAGGCGGCCCTTCGCCGAGCACCAGCCGGCCAAGGTGGCGCGGTCCGGCGGCAGATTCTCGATGTCCTTGGTGAGCTGGGCGTGCAGAAATGCGCGCGCGTCCTCACCGGTGACCGAAAGCAGACCGTAGCGGGTGAGGCGCGCGCACTCCATCGTAGAATGCGGATTTTACCGCTCCCCACACTGAAGACAGTCTTTGCACTTATCCTGCTCGTAGCGCTCGCCGCGGCGGGTTACGGCGCGTGGTACGCACTCTCTCCCTTGTCGGTCAGCAAGCTGCCCGTGGAAGTCGAGGTCCCGCCCGGCACGGGCTTTCGGGCCGCGGTGGACCTGCTCGAGCGCGCCGGCATCGCCATTCACCGCCGCGAATTCGAGCTGCTCGCGCGCGCGCTGGGGCGAGAGCGCGACATCAAGGCGGGCAGCTACGAGATCGCCGTGCCGCTGACCCCGGTCGAGCTGCTCGACAAGCTGACGCGCGGCGATGTCGCGCAGGCGGAGGTCAGGCTGATCGAGGGCTGGACGTTCGCGCAATTGCGGGCCGCGCTCAACGCAAGCGCCGACCTGCGCCACCACAGCGCCGAGCTTGACGACGCACAGATCCTGGTGCAGCTCGACGTGCCGGAGGAGCAGCCCGAGGGCCTGTTCTTCCCGGACACCTATCTCTTCGCCAAGGGCTCGAGCGACATGGCCGTCCTGCGGCGGGCCTATCGCGCGATGCAGCGGCATCTCAAGGCGGAGTGGGAGGCCCGCAAGGCGGGCCTGCCGTACCGCACGCCGTACGAGGCGCTGATCATGGCCTCGATCGTCGAAAAGGAGACCGGGCTTGCCGCCGAGCGCGACATGATCGCCGGGGTGCTGGTGAACCGGCTGCGGATCGGCATGCGGCTGCAGGCGGACCCCACCGTCATCTACGGCCTGGGCGACGCCTTCGACGGCAACCTCAAGAAAAAGCACCTCCTGGAGGACGGGCCTTACAACACGTACACGCGCGCCGGCTTGCCGCCGACGCCGATCGCGATGCCGGGCCTCGCCTCGCTCAAGTCGGCGCTGGGTCCGGCAAAGACCGATTCCCTGTATTACGTTTCGCGCGGCGACGGCTCCAGCCACTTCTCCCGCAACATCGACGAGCACAATCGCGCGGTGAGCAAATATCAGCGCGGTGGCCGATGAGCCTGCGCGGCAAGTTCGTCACCCTGGAGGGAGTCGACGGCGCGGGCAAGTCGACCCACGTCGAGTTCATTGCGGATTCACTCGGTGCGCGGGGACATCATGTAGTCGTGACTCGCGAGCCGGGCGGCACGGATCTCGCCGAGCAACTGCGCAAGGCGATCCTGCAGCATCCGATGCAGCCTCTCGCCGAGACCCTGCTGCTGCTCGCCGCACGCGCCGATCATGTGGCGCGCGTCATCCTGCCGGCGCTGGACGCGGGCCACTGGGTGGTCTGTGACCGCTTCTCGGATGCGACCGGCGCCTACCAGGGCGCCGGCAAGGGCGTTTCCCTGGAGCTGATCGAGCGGCTCTCCGCCGCGGTACACCCCGGCTTGCGGCCCGACCGGACGCTGGTCTTCGACTGCACCTACGACGTCGCGCGGCAGAGGCTGGCCGCTTCCGGGAAACCGCTCGACCGCTTCGAGCGCGAGGACCGCGCCTTTTTCGAGCGCGTGAGGGGCGCCTATGTCGCGCGAGCCAAGGCGGAGCCGGCGCGCGTCCGCGTCATCGACGCGAGCAGGGAAGTCGTGGCGGTGCGCGCGGCCGTCGAAACCCATCTGGCGGACCTCTGATGCACCCCTGGAACGAGCCTCTGCTCGAATCGCTCAGGCAGCGGGCCGGGCGGCTGCCCCACGCGCTGCTGATTCACGGTGCGCAGGGCGTCGGCAAGCTGGCGCTCGCCGAAAGGATCGCCCAGCTCCTTCTTTGCGAAGCCAAAGGCGCGGCGCGCAAGCCTTGCGGCGCCTGCGACGGCTGCCGCTGGTACACCGGCGGCAACCATCCCGACTTCCGCCGCCTTGAGCCCGAAGCCCTTGCGCCGCCGCCCGACGCCGCAGCGGCGGAGGAGGAGGGCGAAGCTCCCGCGCGCCGCGGCAAGCCGAGCCTCGAGATCAAGATCGATCAGGTGCGCGAGCTGGCCGATTTCCTCAACATCGGCTCGCACCGCGGCGGCCTGCGCATCGCCCTGGTCCATCCCGCCGAGGAAATGAACGTCAATGCGGCGAACGCGTTGCTCAAGGCGCTCGAAGAGCCGCCGGCCGGCGCGGTATTCCTTCTCGTGTCGCACCGTCCGGCCCGCCTTTTGCCGACGATCCGCAGCCGCTGCGTTGCGTTGCCAGTGGCGATTCCGCCCAAGGAGGCGGCCCTGCAGTGGCTTTCCGCGCAGGGGGTGACCGATGCCGAACGTTGGCTCGCCTACGCGGGCGGCGCGCCTTTGCGCGCCCTCGACTATGCCGGCAAGGCGACCGTCATCGAGCGCATGCTGCGTGCACCCGCGGCAGTCGAGGATCGCGACGAGCTCGAGCTGCTGGCCGAGGCCCTGCAGAAATCGGCGCTCGACCGCGCCTATGCCGCGCTAGGCGCCGAGGCGAAGTACCGCACCGGCGC
>DATILQ010000060.1:0-3847 GCA_035476235.1 Burkholderiales bacterium | reverse complement strand
CGCGAAGCATCGGCGTATCATAGCCCGCCGTTTTCATGTCCCGCTGGCTCGCCATCGTCGCGTTCGCCGCCGCGGCTGCTGCGCACGCGCAGCCTGCCGCGCTGCGCGTCATGGGCTTCGCCGGCAGCGCGAACTGGCCGATCTTCGTCGCGCAGGAAAAAGGGCTGTTCGCCGCGCGCAGCTTGAAGGTCGAGCTCGCCGCCGCACCCAATTCCGCGACGCAGATCGCCGTGCTGCGCGACGGGCAGATCGACATCGCGCTCACGGCGATGGACAACATCGTGCCCTACCCGGAGGAACTCTTCGCCTTCCTCGGCGTGAACGACGGCGGCCGCATCAGCCTGATCGCGATGCCGGGCATCAAGCGCGTCGCCGAGCTCAGGGACCGGGCGCTCGCGGTGGATGCCGTCGCGAGCGGCTACGCCTTCGTGCTGATGGAGATGCTGGCGCGCGGCGGCCTTTCGCCCGGCGATTACCAGCTCGTCAGCGTCGGCGGCAGCCGCGAGCGCCTGCGCGCGCTGCAGGAAAGGCGCGCGAGCGGCGCCCTGCTCAATGCGCCCACCGATGCCGCGGCCGAGGCGGCCGGCTTCGTGCGGCTCGCGAGCTCGGCCGAGGTGCTCACGCACTACCAGGGATCGGTCGGCGCCGCGCGGCGCTCGTGGGCGCGCGAGCACGGCGACCTGCTGGTGCGCTACATCGGCGCGCACATCGCAGCGCTGGAGTGGCTCTATGCACCGGCGAACCGCGGCGAGGCCCTGCAGATCCTCGGGCGCCGGGTCGGCGTCGACGCGCGCAACGCCGAGCGCAGCTACCAGGAGCTCCTCGCCCAGGGCAGCCTCGCGCGCAAGGCGGCGCTCGACGTCGACGGCATCCGCGCGGTGCTCGCGCTGCGCGGCCGCTTCGCGCCCTCGCCGCCGCCGAGCACTGATCCCGCCCGCTATTACGATTTGAGCTACTACGAAAAGGCGCTCGCCCAATGACCAACCCCATCCGTATCAGCAAGATCGGCCACGTCGGTCTCTATTGCCGCGACCTGCAGCGCATGGTCGACTTCTATACGCGCGTGCTCGGCTTCAAGGTGTCCGACGTCAACGAGAAAGGCATGACGTTCCTGCGCTGCGGCGCAGACCACCACAGTTTCGTGCTTGCGCCGGCGCCCCAGCCGCCGGGCGGCCCGACAGTGCTGCAGCAAATCGCGATGGAAGTCGCCGATCTCGATGCCCTGAAGCGCAACCGCGCCTACCTCCTCGCGCAAGGCGCGCCCAAGGTCGGGCAGATCAAGCACGAGGGACCGGGCAATGACTACACCTTCGACTTCGACGACCCGGAGGGCAATCGGCTGCAATTCTTCTGCGAGATGGACCAGATCGGCTGGGACGGCAAGAGCCGGCCGAAGGAGCAGTGGAAGCGCTTTACCGTCGAAGACTAGGAATTCGGGGACGGAGCCCGAACTACTGACCGAGTAGTGCTGCCGCTTTTCCTAAGGCTTCAAGCCGAACCTTGTCGGCCCAAGGTGTCAACTAAATCGGGGGAAGTTTTGGCGTCGCTCAAGAACCGGCTGTTAGATGACTGACGCCTCATACAACAGCTACCTCTCGCGGCTTTAGGCTGAAATCGCTGCTCCCTCCGTCTGACCGAAACCAAATCATTCCGTATCGGTCGATCTCCAGCACCTCGAACACCTTTCCTTCGTACGACCTAAGTCGCGCCTGATCTTCAGGCGGCAGTCCTTGCGCGCATGAGGCGACCGACACAATTCGGACCTTCGCGCCAACCGCAATTGGGCGGCCAGACTCGTCTACGGCCGCCAATGGAAATCCTGGCGGTAGTTTCTTTTCGGGCGGCCAATTGGCAGTCATCTAACGACTGAGTTAACCGGCGCCCGCGGAGGGACACGTAGTGCCGACGACCGGCGTACGGGTTGAACGAATAGTTGGATCTCGCCCTTTCCCGAAGAGCCCCTTATTGTTTCTGCGCGACCACTCGGCCCTCGGAGTTGACATATACACGGTAACGGTTCCCGTCCTGGCACGATGCAATGTAGTCTTTATCGCCTTGCCGTTTGACGCTGATGACCTGACCACATGGCAAACCGTGCAACGCGATCACGGCCGTCAGATCCTTGCTGAGCGATGCGTCATCAGCAGCGAGCGCGGACACGACGAAGAACGTCGCCATCAAAATCATTAGGGCCCAACTCGTCATACGTTTGCTCATAGCTTCTCCTGACGTCAGATTAGATAGTTGCGAACTTTGCCGGATCCGCAAGAATGCTCCAGATCGCTTCGCGCGAGGCCACGATCGCCGCTGCCAACGATGGGTCCTTGTCCTGCAGGAGAGAGAGCACCTTGAGGAGCAGCAGATCAAAAGGTTGCCGGAGCTCGGCCAGAGTGGTTTTGACCCTCCCTTGGTAAAACGCCCGGAATTGATTCAGCAGGTCATCGACCTGATTCTTGAGCGTGATCTTGGTGAGTACGCCGATGGCTTTGGTTTCTTTCAGACGCGTCTCCAGAGAGGCCAAGTCCAGCGGCGGCGACGCTTTCTGCTTCTCAAGGTCTGGAGTGATGCTGTCCTTCTTCGGGAGCTGCGCGGTGGGCGAGGGGGACGGGGGGACCTTCGCTGGGATCTTCGCGCCGGGCGAGTCGTGCTCGGTTACGTTCTGACCTGTGGAACGGGTCGTGGACGGCGTGGCCGGACGACCCGCCGGTTCAACCGCGGCGGCCCCACCTTGCGGCGCACCGGCCTGAGGCGGCTGGCTCGGCGACGTGGCCGGACTGACCACCGGCGCCAGGGCTTCGGCCCCACTCTGCGGCGCATCGGCCTGAGGCGGCTGGCTCGGTGACGTGGCCGGACGGACTACCGGTGCCAGGGCTTCGGCCCCACCCTGCGGCGCACCGCTCTGGGGCCCCGCGTCCGGCGCCGCGGGCTTTACGCCGGCACAGCCCGCCGTCAGGAGAACGAAGAGGAGTCCGGCAATGGGCGCTACGCGCATCAACTGTTCTTCACTACGACTCTCAACAGAACTATTGCTCATACGTCCTTCCAGTTCCCACTCATCTGTGTCTCCCGAGTGCTAACGTTCCGGTTTTGACGCGCGGTGCGTGGCGCGTAGCGCCATGCGAAACGCGTCGGGCAAGAACCGGCGGTTAGTCGCCTTCATTTCCTCTCTTTCCTAGTTTCGGCATCCTCAGTACTCGAATCCGAAGGCTCCACGTCCTCGCCATCCCCGATCAGGGATTGGATTCGCTTGGTGGTGTGAGAGTAAGTTGTTCCGAAGATTGCAACGACGTACACGATTACCACGAAGTAGACCGGCCACAAAATCGTTTGCCAACCGAACTCCGGCGAATCCCAAGAAGCACCAACTAAAAACACGCCAACCAGAAAGCCGGCGCCCGCGAGTAGTGGAAGCCCTGCATAAGAGGCGACTAACGCGTATTGGTTGACAAATTAGTTGACAGATATGGCGGTGAGCGAGGCGCCGATTTTCGCGTCACGACTGTCATCGGATCATTGGATCAATACGTTACCACCGTGAAACGGCCAAAAGCTGTTCCGCCCACGGGAGATGTGCATGCAGGAGGAAGAAATCGCATCGCAAACGCCTAAAGCACCGCGACTACCCGATCGCCTACCCGACCGTACGACGGCGGAGCTAAGACCAACGGCCCTGGTGACCGTCGGCCATTCGGGCTCCGTCCCCGAATTCAGTGGTGATGATGATCGTGGTCGTGCCCGTGCCGATGCGAACGATGCTCATGCGGCACGCGCGGGTCCTGGCTGAAGACGAGTGACTTGATCGTTACCGGCACGGTGCCCGAGGGCATGCGGATGCGGCCGAGGTCGA
>DATILQ010000059.1:0-3382 GCA_035476235.1 Burkholderiales bacterium | reverse complement strand
GGACATCGAAGCCGTCGCCGCGATCGCGCACGCGCACGACCTTCCGCTGATCGTGGACAACACCTTCGCCACGCCCTACCTGTGCCGGCCGATCGAATGGGGCGCGGACATCGTCATCCACTCGGCCACCAAGTACATCGGCGGTCACGGCACCACCATGGGCGGGGTGATCGTCGAGTCGGGCAAGTTCAACTGGGGCAACGGCAAGTTCCCCGAATTCACCACGCCCTCGCCCGGCTACCACGGCGTCATCTTCCACGAGACCTTCGGCGACTTCAGCTACACCATGAAAGCGCGCATGGAAATCATGCGCACCTTTGGCCCTGCGCTTTCTCCCCTGAACGCCTGGCTGCTTTTGCAGGGGCTCGAGTCGCTGCACGTGCGCATGGAACGGCACTGCGCAAATGCCCTTGCCGTCGCGAAATTCCTGCGCGACGATCCGCGCGTCGCGTGGGTGAACTACCCGGGGCTGCCGGACAGCAAGTATTTTTCATTGGCGAAGAAATACCTTCCGAAAGGCGCGTCCGGGCTGCTGAATTTCGGCGTCAAGGGCGGGGCCAAAGCCGGCGAGCGCTTCATCGAGGCAGCGCAGTTCATGAGCCATCTGGCGAACATCGGCGACGCCAAGACCCTGGTGATCCATCCCGCCTCGACCACGCACCGGCAGATGAGCGAGGCCGACCAGCTGCAGGCGGGCGTGACGCCCGACATGGTCCGCATCTCGGTCGGCATCGAGACGCTCGACGACATCCTCTGGGACATCGACCAGGCGCTGCACGAGGGGGCCAAGGCATGATCAGCTACCAGATCGTCGAGCACGGCAGGCCATTGCAGAAAATACTCGGAGAGACTCCGCAGCCCCAGGGCACAGAAGTCCTCGTTCGGATTACCCGCTCGGGGGTGTGCCATTCCGACCTGCATATCTGGGAGGGCTATTTCGATTGGGGCGGCGGCAAGCGTTTCTACGTGAAGGAGCGCGGCTGCGTGCCGCCCTTCACGCCGGGACACGAGCCCTTCGGCAGGGTCGAGGCGGTGGGTCCGCGCGCCAAGGGAGTGAAGGTAGGGCAAAGGCGAATCGTGTATCCCTGGATCGGCTGCGGCCGATGTCCGGTCTGCAAGGCGGGGCAGGACAATTACTGCCTGAAACCCAGATTCCTGGGTGTGAATCGCGCCGGGGCCTACTCCACGCACGTCCTTGTGCCGGACGCGAAATACCTGGTCGACGCGGGCGGGATCGACGAATCGTTCGCGGCCACCCTCGCCTGCTCGGCGCTGACCGCCTACAGCGCGAGCGCAAAGCTTCCCGCGCTGGGCGCGAAGGAGCGGGTAGCGGTGATCGGCTGCGGCGGGGTCGGTCTGGTCGGCATCTCGGTCCTGCGTGCGAAGGGAGTGAAGAACATCATCGCCTGCGACATCGACGAGGCAAAACTCGCCGCGGCGGCCAGGCTCGGCGCGAGGACAACGCTCGATACGCGATCGCCGGACGCGGTGCAAAGGCTGCAAGGCGTTGCCGGAGCGATCGACTTCGTCGGCAGCCCCGTGACGGCCGCCCTGGGCATCGCCGCGCTGCGAAAGGGCGGACGCTACGTGCTCGTCGGCCTCTATGGCGGTGAGCTCGCCCATCCGCTGCCGCCGATCGCGCAGCGCGCCATCGGCATCGTCGGCTCGTACGTCGGCAACCTGCGGGAGCTGAAGGAGGTCGTGGCGCTGGCGAAAAAGGGAAGGCTGAAGCCGATCCCGGTCGAGACGCGTGCCGCGGATCAGGCGAGCCGCGCGCTCGAAGACCTGAAAGCCGGGAAGGTGCTCGGCCGCGTGGTGCTGGATTTCGGGTCGGTGATCACTGCTCCATGACGCCATTCTCCTGGACCAATCCCTACCCCTGGCCGCGCCGGCCGGTGCTCGCCGAAAATGCCGTGGCCACCTCGCAGCCGCTTGCCGCGCAGGCCGGGCTGCAGATGCTCGCCGCCGGCGGCACTGCGGTCGACGCCGCCCTCGCCGCCGCCATTACCCTCACGCTGGTCGAGCCGGTGTCCAACGGCATCGGCTCCGACGCCTACGCCATCGTCTGGGACGGCAGCGAGCTGCAGGGCCTGAATGCGTCGGGTCGCTCCCCGGCCGGCTGGACGCCCGAGTACTTCGGCGGCCAGAAAGCGATGCCGACGCGCGGCTGGAATACGGTCAACGTGCCGGGCTGCGTATCGGCGTGGCTGGAGCTGCATCGCAAATTCGGCAAGCTGCCGTTCGAAAAGCTCTTCGAGAGAGCAATCCGCTACGGGCGGGAAGGGTTCCTCGTCTCGCCCACCATCGCCGGCCAGTGGGAGAAGCAGGTGCCGGAGCTGAAAGCGCAACCGGGGTTCGCCGAAGCCTTCATGCCGGGCGGCCGCGCGCCGCGGCCCGGCGAACGCTTTCGTTTTCCCGAGCATGCGGAGGCTCTCGAGCAGATTGCGAAATCCAGGGGAGAAGCGTTCTACCGGGGAACGCTGGCCGAAAAAATCGATGCGCACGCCCAAAAGCACGGCGCGGCGATGCGCGCCGCGGACCTGGCGGCCCACCGCGCGGACTGGGTCGCGCCGCTGGCAATCGACTACCGCGGCTACACGCTGCACGAGCTGCCGCCCAACGGCCAGGGGATCGTCGCCCTGGCCGCGCTCGGCATCCTGCAGCACTTCGATCTCGCCTCGCTCAAGGCCGACGGCGCCGACAGCCTGCACCTGCAGATCGAGGCGATGAAGCTCGCCTTCGCCGATGCGCGCCGCTACGTGGGCGATCTCGACTACATGGACGTGCGGCCGCAGCAGCTGCTCGAGCCCGGCTACCTCAAATCGCGCGCCGCGCTCATCGACGTGAAGCGCGCGCAGGACTTCGGCCACGGCACGCCCCTGCAGGGCGGCACTGTCTACCTCACGGCGGCCGATGCCTCCGGCATGATGGTGTCGTTCATCCAGTCCAATTACATGGGATTCGGCTCGGGCGTGGTAGTGAACGGCATCTCGATGCAGAACCGGGGCGCGACTTTCGTCATGACCAGCGGCCATCCCAATCGCGTCGGCCCGCGCAAACGCCCCTACCAGACGATCATCCCTGGCTTCGTCACCAAGAACGGCCAGCCGGTGATGAGCTTCGGCGTGATGGGGGGCACCATGCAGCCGCAAGGCCACGCCCAGGTGATGGTGCGCATCGCCGACTACCGCCAGAATCCTCAGGCGGCGAGCGACGGGCCGCGCTACCGCATCGTGCAGGGCCTGGAAGTCAGCGTCGAATCGGGTTTCGCGCCGTCGGTGCTGGAAGAGCTCGCGCGCCGCGGCCACCAGATCGTTTCGGTGCCCGATGACTACAACCAGTTCGGCTGCGCGCAGTTGATCTGGAAGCTCGACGGCGGTTA
>DATILQ010000058.1:0-8297 GCA_035476235.1 Burkholderiales bacterium | reverse complement strand
GTTTTTGTTGCCCTTTTTGAACAGAACTTGATTTACCGCGGCAAGCGGCTCGTCAATTGGGATCCCGAGCTCGGCACCGCCGTCTCCGACCTGGAAGTCGAGACCGAGGAAGAGGACGGCAAGATCTGGGAGATCCGCTACCCCCTCGAGGACGGCAGCGGGTCGGTAGTGGTGGTTACCACGCGTCCCGAAACGATGCTCGGCGACGTTGCTGTGGCGGTCAATCCCAAAGATGTACGCTATAAGTCTTTAGTTGGGAAGCGAGCGAAACTTCCGCTCACTGGTCGAACAATTCCGATAATCGAAGACGACTATGTCGACCCGGAATTCGGCACTGGCTGCGTGAAGATCACGCCGGGGCACGACTTCAACGACTACCTGGTCGGCAAGCGCCACGGCTTCGAGCCTCTCAGCATCCTCACGCTCGATGCCCACCTGAACGAGAACGCGCCGGCGAAGTATCGCGGCCTGGAGCGATTCGCGGCGCGCGAGCAGATCTTGAACGACCTTCGTTCCCAGGGCCTCCTCGTTTCCGAGAAACCCTACAAACTTCGCGTTCCCCGCTCCGGCCGCACTGGCGTGATCGTCGAGCCGATGCTCACCGACCAGTGGTTCGTGAAGATGGAAGGCCTGGCGCAGGCCGGGCTGAAGGCGGTGGCGAGCGGCGAGGTGAAGTTCGTCCCGGAGCACTGGGCCTCGACATACAACCAGTGGCTGGAGAGCATCCAGGACTGGTGCATCTCGCGCCAGCTCTGGTGGGGCCACCAGATCCCGGCGTGGTATGACGACCAGGGAAAGATTTTTGTCGCGCGCAGCGAAAAAGAAGCTCTTCAAATGGCAAAACAGAAATCCCTGCGGCGCGATCCGGACGTGCTAGATACGTGGTTCTCCTCGGCCCTGGTGCCCTTCTCCTCGCTCGGCTGGCCGGAAAAGACGAAGGACCTGGACGTGTTCCTGCCCTCCTCGGTGCTGGTGACGGGTAACGACATCATCTTCTTCTGGGTGGCGCGCATGGTGATGATGACCGGGCACTTCACGGGCAAGGTGCCGTTTCGCCACGTCTACATCAACGCCATCGTGCGCGACGCCGAGGGCGAGAAGATGTCGAAGTCGAAAGGCAACACGATCGACCCGATCGACCTCATCGATGGCATCGGCTTCGACGATCTGCTGAAAAAATCCACGGTGGGGCTCCTTAAGGGCGAGCACAAGGAAAAGATCGAGGCCTATATCCGGACCCACTTTCCGGACGGCATACCGGCGTTCGGCGCCGATGCGCTGCGCTTCACGTTCGCCTCGCTGGCCAGCTTCTCGCGCACGCTCAACTTCGACCTGGGCCGCTGCGAGGGCTACGGCAACTTCTGCAACAAGCTGTGGAGCGCCGCCCGCTTCGTCCTGATGAACACCGAGGGCCAGGACTGCGGGCAGGACGAGCGCGCGCCGGTGAAGCTTTCCTACATCGACCGCTGGATCGTCAGCCAGCTGCAGCGCGTCGAAGCCGAGGTGGAGAAAGGCTTCGCCGAATACCGCTTCGACAACGTCGCCAACGCCATCTACCGCTTCGTCTGGGACGAGTATTGCGATTGGTACGTGGAGCTCGCGAAAGTACAGTTGCGGAATCCGGATGCAGCGGTGCAACGCGGCACCCGCCGCACGCTGCTGCGCGTGCTCGAAACCGCTCTCCGGCTAGCGCACCCGATTATTCCCTTCATCACCGAGGAGCTGTGGCAGAAAGTGGCGCCGCTCGCCGGCAAGAAGGGCGAAACCATCATGCTGGCGCCTTATCCGAAGCCGCAGCCCGAAAGGATCGACTCGGCCGCGGAGCGCGACATGGCGGTGCTCAAGGAGCTGACCAACGCGGCGCGCAACCTGAGAAGCGAGGCGAAGGTGCCGCCGAAGGACCGTGTGGCGCTGGTCGTGACCGAGACGCCCGCGACGTCGGATTCCGATACGACGAGTGCCGCTGTCTCCTTTTTGGCGCGGCTGAGCGATCTGCGGCACGTCAACGTCCTGCCTGAATCCGACTCGCCGGTCGCCGTGGTGGGCAATTCGCGACTCATGCTGCAGATCGAAGTCGACCCCGCCGCGGAGCGCGAGCGCCTGAAGAAGGAATCCGCCCGCCTCGAAGGCGAAATCACCAAGGCCCGGGCGAAGCTCGGCAACGCCTCCTTCGTCGAGCGCGCGCCGGCCAAGGTGGTCGAGCAGGAACGCGAGCGGCTGGCAGGCTTCGAGGCCACGCTGGCGAAGCTGAAACAGCAGCTTGCGAAGCTGCCCGCTCGCATGTGAGCCCGCCTTTAGCCCTGCGGTCGCTGCGGCACCGCAACTTCCGCCTGTTCTTCATCGGCCAGGGCGTCTCGCAGATCGGCAGCTGGCTGCAGATGATCGCTACCAGCTGGCTGGTGTACCACCTGTCGGGCTCGGCGTTCCTTCTTGGCCTTGCGGCGTTCGCCCTGCAGATCCCGTTTTTCGTCCTCGCCCCGCTGGCCGGAGTTTTCGTCGACCGGCTGGACCGGCGCGGCGTGCTGGTGGCGACCAACTGGATCGCCGCCGCGCAGGCGGCGGCGATGTTCCTCGTCGTGGCGTTCGGCGTCGCCAGGCCCTGGCATTTCATCGCCGGAAACCTGGTGCTCGGCATCGTCAACGCATTCAACGCCCCCGCGCGCCAGTCGATCCTGCTCGAGTTGGTCGGCGGAAAAAGCGACCTGCCCAACGCCATCGCGCTCAACTCCGTGATGATGAACGGCGCGCGCTTCGTCGGCCCGCTCATCGGCGGCGCGCTCATCGCCACGCTCGGCGAGCGCTGGAGCTTCGGGCTGAACGTGGTGAGCTATCTGGTCATGCTCGCGGCGCTCGCGCAGATGCGCATACCGCCGCGCCCGCATGCGCCCAGCGAGCACGACTGGAGGCGCGAGCTCGTCGCAGGGGCGCACTACGCGTTCGGCTTCTATCCGGCGCGCTGCGCCCTGCTGCTGCTCGCCGCCGTCAGCATCACCGTCGGGTCCTACGTCGCGCTGATGCCGTGGTTCGCCCGCGAAGCGTTCCACGGCGACTCGGGCACGCTGGGAATCCTGATCGGCGCCGCGGGGCTGGGTGCCGTGTCGGGGATGCTGTACCTCGCGATGCGGCCGAGCGTTCGCGGCCTGTTCCGTCTCATCGCGTGGATGTCTGCGACCGCCGGCGGCGCCCTGGTCGCGTTTTCGCTCGCCACCACGCTGTGGGTAGCGCTGCCTTCCCTCTACCTCGTCGGCCTGGGATTGATGCTGTCCGCCGCGTCGACGAACACGGTCCTGCAGACGATTGTGCCCGACGAGCTGCGCGGCCGCGTCGCCGCGCTCTACGTGATGGCGTTCATCGGCACTACCCCGCTCGGCGCGCTGCTGACCGGCTGGATCGCCGACTATGTCGGTCCGCCGGTCACGCTCGCCGCGTGCGGCGTCGCGGCGCTGGCCGCGGCGGCCGCGTATGCCAGCCAGTTGCCGGCCATCCGCCGCGACATCCGCCCGGTGTACGAGCGCCTGGGCACCTAGTAGGGCCGCAAGCCCTTGCCGACGAAAGGCGGCTCGCGTCCGACCAGGCTTTCGAGGAACACCAGCTCGGCGTCGGTGTGATTCACCACCGGCGCCGGCATGATCATCTGCGGCGCACCCTGGGTCATGATGTAGCGCGGCTGCTCGTGATGCACGGTGCGCACCGTCTCGCGCGCGGCGGGATCGCCGCGTGGCTCGAGCACCGCCTCGCCGTAACAGGTGCAGACGTAGGTGCGGCCGGGCTCGACCTCGAGATACACGGCGGTACCGCGGATGCCGATGTTGGCGCTCGGAGTGCGCAACTGCCTGCGGCCATCGCCGAAGACCGACAGCACCGCACCGGTGACGATGCGCAGCCCGGTCTTCAAGACGGAAAGCTCGGAATTGCGGCGCACCAGCACGGCGTCCTTGTCGACCACGAACACGACTTCGCCGTCCGCGCCGGTGGAAACGCCGTCGCCGCTGATCCTGACCTCACCCTGCCGGCGGTAGACGCCCTGCTCGAGGCGGCCCTGAGCGAGCGCGTCGCGCACCAGGAGCATCGCCGCCGCGCCTTTCAGCCAGTCGCGGCGCGACGGCACCTCAGGCCACCGCGTACTTGGCCGTTTCGTGCTCGCTCGGCCAGGAGTGGTCGAACTGCCAGCCGTGCTGCGCCTCGAGCCGCAGGCGGAACGCTTCCTCCATCTCGGCCGACGGAGTGGCAACGCACTTTGCCGGGAAGCGCCTCAGGAAACCTGAGGCGACTACGGCGCACTCGCCGATCGATGCAATCGTTGCTGACGCGACCTTCTGCCCGTGCAGGCAGATCGACGCGCCGTCCAGGTAGGCCGGCAGGCCGAACTGGCGGTAAGTGGCGATCGCGGGCGCAAGCCCCCAGGAAGCCCAGCGCGCCTCGCGCCCGGGCGCGATTCTCCGCGGCGCGATCAGCGCGAACAGATACTGCCCGTCGCCCTGGCCCCACAGAAGGATGGGCCGGGCGAGCGGCGACTGGGCCGCGGCAAGCGCCGAATACGCCGCGCGGAAGTCGAACGGCTCGATCGCGCCGAGCCGGATCCAGCGGGCCATCATGCGAAGGATTATTTCATAGTCACCGCAGCTCGATGTCCTCGCGGATCGCGGCGATCCCGGCCGCGGCACAGGCATCGTCCTCGCGGCCGCCCGGCGCGCCCGACACGCCGATCGCACCGAGCAGCGAGCCGCCGGCCTCGATCATCAGCCCGCCGCCGACGGCGGCGACGCCCGGACGGCCGCGCACGCCGCTTTGCGGCCGCCCCGGCTGGGTCGCCTCGGCCAGCTCCGTGGTGTTGGTGCGAAAGCTCACCGCGGTGTAGGCCTTGGCGCTCGCCATGTCCGTGGTATGCGGGCCGGCGAAGCGGTCGCGCAGCAGCACCTGCACCACGCCCATGCGGTCCACCACCGCGACGCTCGCCTGGTAGCCGCCGTCGCGGCATTTCTTCAGGGCCGCCTGGGCTGCCTTCAGCGCCGTTTCAGGCGTCAGGACTCTTACTGTAAATGTCGCTTCCGCGCCATGCAGGTAAGGGGCGAAACCCACCAGCAGCATCCCTGCTGCGCGCCTCACTTCTTCCTCATGAAGAAGGTGAATTCCTTGTTCGCCTCGGCATGCGACAGCAGCTCGTGCCCGGTCTGCCTGGAAAAGGTCTGGAAATCCTTGACCGCGCCCGGATCGGTGGCGAGCACCTTGAGGACCTGTCCCGATTGCATGCCAGTCAGCGCCTTCTTGGTGCGCAGGATCGGCAGCGGGCAGTTCAGGCCGCGTGCGTCGAGTTCCCGATCAAAATCCATAAAGTATTATGCCGCATGGACAAGCGGGGCCCGCAGGCCGCGGCCGAGTGGCTGGTGACGCTGGCGCAGCTCTCCACCGACGATCCGGCGTCGCGCATGCACGTGCTGCGCATGCTCGAATCGCTGGGCGCAGCGGTGCTGCGCGAGGGCGCTTACCTCCTGCCCGACACGCCGGCGAACCGCAAGGCGCTTGAGGCGCTGGTCGACTATATCGCGAAATTTTCCGCCGCCGCCCACCTGCTGCACGTCACCGCGGCCTCGCCCGCGCAGCACGAAGCCTTCCTGCGCCTGTTCGACCGCTCCCCCCGCTACGAGGACCTGATCAAGACCGTGGAGAGCCTGCGCATCGGCTACGGCCAGACGGACCCGAGCGCCATTTCGCGCGTGCTGCACAAGCAGCGGCGCGACTTCGAAGCCATCGCCGCGCTGGATTTCTTTCCGACGCCGATGCGCGAGCGCGCCCGCCAGGTGCTCCAGGAGGCCGGCGCCGCCGTGCACAAGCTCCTGTTTCCGGGGCAGGCGGGCGCCCCCCTGGATGCCACCGAAAAGCTGTTCGGACGCACCTGGGCGACGCGCAAGCCGCTGTGGGCGGACCGCCTCGCCTGCGCCTGGCTGATCCGCCGCTTCGTCGACCCCGAGGCGAAGCTCGCCTGGCTCGACAAGGCGCAGCCGCCGCCCTCGGGCGCGCTCGCTTTCGGCTTCGAAGGCGCGCATTTCGGCAACAGCGAAAGCCGGGTCAGCTACGAGGAAATGCTGGCGCGGCTGCAGCTCTCAAAAAATATCGCGCTGGCAAAGATCGGCAGCATCGTGCACTTCCTCGAAGTACGCGGCACGCCGGTGCCGGAAGCCGCCGGCGTGCAGACGCTGCTGCAGGGCGCGGTGCGCCGTACTGCGGGCGAGGACGAGCTGCTGCGCGAGGCCGAAAGGACCTTCGACCTGCTGTACGACGCGTATTTCGAGCCGGCGAAGCGCTAGCGCTTCGCGTCGCGCGTCTCCGCCGAGTACTGCGCGCGCAGGTCCTTGAGGCGCGCGTCGACCACCGACAGCTGGTAGAAATCGCCGTCGCCGGCGGCGCGCGCGAGCTGCAGCTGCTCGATCGCCGACGGCAAGCTCCCCTGCAGGACGTAGAACTCGGCCTGCGCCTGGTGCTGCAGCAGCCGCTTGCCGAGCGCGGCATAGGTCTTCGACTGCAGCGCGTAGAGCCTGTAGTCGCGCGGATGCAGCCGCAGCGGCTCGGCGAGCAGCGCGAGCGCCTCCGCGTTGTGCCCGGTGTCCTGCAGCGCGGCGGCATACGCGTAGAGCACCGGGTTCGAATACGGATAGAGCGCGCGGGCCTCGGCGAGCAGCGCTGCCGCGGCCGCCGGCTGGCCCAGCGCCTGCTTCACGCGCGCCGCGAGGGTTTCGATCATCGGGTCCGAGCCGCCCGCGGCGCGCAGGCGCTCGACCTCGGCATCCGCTTCGCGCGCGCGGCGCGCCCGCAGCAGGGCGCTCGCCAGGCCGTAGTGCGCCGCGGCCTCGCTCGCGTAGCGCCGCTCGCGGATCGAGCTCTCGAAATGCTCCACCGCATCGCGCGCCTCGCCCGCATCGGCGCGCAGCTTGGCACGCACCAGCTGGAACTCCTGGCTGTCCAGGTGCTGCCGGTACGGCATGCTGGCCGCCCTGTTCTGCGCGTCGGCGATGCGCTCGGTGGTGACGGGGTGGGTGCGCAGGTACCCGGGAACCGAGCCGTCGTCGCTGACGCGGGCGGAGCGCTGCATCTTCTCGAAAAACACCGCCATCGCGCGCGCGTCGAAGCCGGCGGCGTTGAGCGCCTGCAGGCCGACGCGATCGGCCTCGCGCTCGAAGTCGCGGGAATAGCTGAGCTGCGCCTGGACCGCCCCGGCCTGCGCCGCGGCGGCGGCGCCCGAGGCGAGGTCGGGCCGCGAGCGCCCGAACAGGATCGCGGCGGCGATCGCCGCCATCACCGGGAGCTGCATCTGCTGCTGCTGGCCGATCATGCGCGCGATGTGCCGCTGCGTGACGTGCGAGATCTCGTGCGCCAGCACCGAGGCCAGCTCGGACTCGGTGTCCGCCGCGTTGATCAGCCCGGTGTGCACGCCGACGAACCCGCCCGGCAGCGCGAAAGCATTGATCGCGGGGTCGCGCAGCGCGAAGAACTCGAAGTCGTGCCGCGCGCCGGCGGTGACCTGCGTGAGCTGCGCGCCGAGGTTGCCGAGATACTCGGAGATCTCGGGATCGTCGATGTACGCGGGCTCCCGGAAGCGGATGTCGCGCACGATGCTCTCGCCGAGGCGCCGCTCCATCTGCGGCGACAGCACGCTGTCCCCGGCGCTGCCGAGGTCCGGCAGGTTCTGCGCAAACGCCCGCGGCGCGAGCGCGACGCATGCGGCGATCAGCCACGCGGTAGCACGCATGTGTTTATGATAGCGCCCGGCATGGCCAGAAAATCGCACGCTCAGCTGACACATTTCAACGCCCGAGGTTCCGCGCACATGGTCGACGTCGGAGCCAAGCCGAGCACGCATCGCATCGCCGTCGCCTCGGGCCGTATCGCGATGAGCCCGGCGGCATTCCGCCTGGTCGCCGCCGGCAAGGCCAAGAAAGGCGACGTGCTGGGCGTGGCGCGGGTGGCCGCGATCCAGGCGGCCAAACGCACTGCCGACCTGATTCCCCTCGCCCACCCCATCGCCATTACGCGGGTGGCAGTCGACTTCGAGCTGCAGCGGCGCATCTCGTCCGTGGTGGTGACCGCGCGGGTCGAATGCCGCGGCCCGACCGGCGTCGAGATGGAGGCGCTCACCGCCGCGGCGGTGGGCCTGCTCACGATCTACGACATGCTGAAGGCGGTCGACCGCGGCATGGTGATCGGGCCGATCAGGCTGGAGGAGAAGCGCGGCGGCAAGTCAGGCGTGTTTCGCCGCTAAAATAGCGTCATGAACGTTTCCCGCAGAAAGACCCTGTTGGCAG
>DATILQ010000057.1:0-39576 GCA_035476235.1 Burkholderiales bacterium | reverse complement strand
GGTCCGCGAGCGCCTTGACCTGGCGCGTCGAATCGCCGCTTGCGATCACCACGCGCTCGAACATCGACGGCATGCGCGCGGTGTTGAAGACGACGATATCGCGTCCCTTGATGTCCTCCAGCGCCTCGAGCACCACGCGCTGCTTCTTGCGCAGGTCCATCTAGCGGTAGAGCCTGCGGCGGGCGATGTAGCCCGCCACGGCGGGCGGCACCAGGCCGGACAGGTCTTCGCCGCGCGCGGCGCGCGCGCGGATGTCGCTCGCGGAGACCGGCATGGCGGGAAAGGGAATGACTCGCGCCGCCGGGCCCTCGATCTTGAAGCCCGGGCGCGAGAACACGGCGATCCGCGCCAGCCGGGCGACCTCCTGCGGCTTGTGCCAGGTGTCGAACTTCGCGTATTGATCGCCTCCCAGCAGCAGATAGAACTGTGAATCGAGATCGGCCCGCAGGCTCTCGAGCGTGTCTACGGTGTAGCCCGTGGCGTTGGGCGCGAGCTCGCGCGTGTCGATCTCGTAGAGCGGCTCGCCCTCGGTCGCGAGTCGTAGCATGGCAACGCGGTCCCCGGCCGGGGCGACCGGCGCGTTGCGGTAGCGCGGCGCTCCGGTGGGCATCCAGAGCAGCTTGTCGAGATCGAGCTCGCGCATTGCGGCGCGCGCCATCGCGAGGTGCGCGTTATGAACCGGATCGAAAGTGCCGCCGAGGATGCCTACTTTCAGGTGCGGACCTCGCCGTGGCCCAGCACGATGAACTTCTGGGTCGTGAGGCCCTCCAGGCCCACCGGGCCGCGGGCGTGCAGCTTGTCGGTCGAGATGCCGACCTCGGCGCCCAGGCCGTACTCGTAGCCGTCGGCGAAGCGGGTCGAGGCGTTCCACATCACCGAGCTCGAGTCGACTTCGCGCAGGAAGCGCTCGGCGCGCGCCCGGTCTCCGGCGACGATGGCGTCGGTATGCTGCGAGCCGTACTTGGCGATGTGCTCGATCGCCTCGTCGAGGCCCTTCACGACGCGGATCGACACGATCGGCGCCAGCCACTCGGTGTAGTAGTCCTTGTCGGTTGCCGCTTTTGCTTCCGGCACCAGGTGGCGGGTTTTTTCGTCAGCCCGCATTTCCACCTGCTTGCTCCTATAGATGGAAGCGATACGAGGCAGGACCCTGGAGGCGATGCCCTCCGCCACCAGTAAGGTCTCCATCGTGTTGCAGGTGCCGTAGCGCTGCGTCTTCGCGTTGTCGGCGATCCTGATCGCCATTTCCGGATCGGCGCTGTCGTCGAGGTAGACGTGGCACACGCCGTCGAGGTGCTTGATCATCGGGATGCGCGATTCGCGCGAGAGCCGCTCGATCAGTTCCTTGCCGCCGCGCGGCACGATGAGGTCGACATATTCGGTCAGCGTGATCAGCTCGCCGACCGCGGCGCGGTCGGCGGTATCGACGAGCTGCACGGCCGCCTCGGGCAGCCCGGCGCTTCTCAGCCCGGCGCGCACGCAGGCGGCAATGGCGCGGTTCGACTCGAGCGCCTCGGAGCCGCCGCGCAGGATGCAGGCGTTGCCCGACTTCACGCACAGAGCGGCGGCGTCGGCGGTCACGTTGGGGCGCGACTCGTAGATGATGCCGATGACGCCGATCGGCACGCGCATCCTCGCCACCTCGATGCCGGTCGGGCGCTTGACGCGCTCGGAGATCTGCCCGACGGGGTCGGCGAGCTGCGCCACCTGCTCGACGCCCTGGGCCATCTGCTCGATGAGCTTCGGGGTGAGCGTCAGCCGGTCGATGAACGCGGCGTCGGCGCCGTTGGCCTGCGCAACGTCGGCGCTGTTGGCGGCAAGAATCTCCTTCGCGCTGGACCTGATGTCCTTCGCCATGGCGCCCAGAGCGCGGTTCTTCGCCTCGGCGTCGGCGCGGGCCAGCGCGCGCGCGGCAGCGCGCGCCGCGCGGCCCAGCTCGCGCACGGCCTGCCTGACGTCAAGCTTTTGATCCATGGGCCAATTTTAGCCCAAGCGCAATGAACTCCTCCCACGGCTCGCCGCGGCCGACGCCCTTGATGGCGCGGTCGATCGCCGCGGCGTGCGCAAGGGCGCTTGCGAGAAGCGGCGCCGGATAGCGCCGCGCCGCGGCCTGCACCGCGCGCTGCAGCGGCTTGTTGAAGAGCCGATGCTGGACGAAGAGCGGATCCGCGCGCTCACCGCGAGCGAGGCCGTGCAGCACGAAGAGCACGCTGCTCAGCACGAACAGCACGAAGGTCGGCTGCTCGCCTTCGGCGCGCAAGCCTTCGATCACCCTCACGTAGCGCGCAGGATGGTGCGCAAGCAGGGCTTCCGCGGCGACGTAAGGGTCGTAGCGCGCGACGCTCGCCACCGCCTCGTTTACTGTCTCGATGCTTAGCTCGCCTTCAGGCGCCAGAAGCGCGAGCTTCTGCACCTCCTGGTGCGCGGCGAGCAGGTTGCCTTCGACGCGGTCGGCGAGGAACTCCAGTACTTCGCGCGCGGCGCTCTGGCGCTGGCGCGCGAGCCGCTCGGCGATCCAGGCCGGCAGGCGGGGCCGATCGACGGAGTAGACATCGATGATCACGCCGGCTTCGGCGAGGGCGCGGAACCAGGCCGAGTTCTGCGTGCCGCGGTCGAGCCGTGGCACCGAGACCAGAAGCAGCAGGTCGGCGCTGGGCCGCGCGCAACAGGCGGCGATCGCCTCGGCGCCCTGCGTGCCCGGCTTGCCCGAGGCAAGACGCAGCTCGATCAGCTTCCTCGCGGCGAACAGCGACAGGCTCGCCGCGGCGTGCGTGAACTCGCTCCAGTCGAAGGAGCGGCCCGGCTCGAACACCACGCGCTCGGAGAAGCCCCGCCTGCGCGCCGCCGCGCGCACGGCGTCGGCCGCCTCCAGAGCGAGCAGCGGCTCGTCGCCGTGGACGGCGTAGGCCGGGGCGAGGGACTTCGCGAGATGGCCGTGCAGCTGCTCGGCGCGCAGTTGCATCTATTGCACGCGAGGCTGCGGCTTCTGCGCCGCGCCGATGCGCCGCATGATCTGCTGCACCATGTCGGACTGCATGTCGCGGAACAGCAGCTGCTCCTCGGCTTCCTTCGCCAGCACCTCGGCGTCGTTGAAGCTCACGTCGCGCGTCAGCTCCACGGTGCTCTGCGGCACGTAATCGGCGCCCTTGCCGTCGTGCAGGCGAAAGCCGACCCGGTAGCGCAGCTTGAACTCGCGCACGCGGCCCGTCCCGGTCAGCGAAAGGATTTCCTTCTGTCGGGTTTCCTCGGTGAACTGCAGCACGGCCTCCGCCTGCTTGGGGTCATCGACGACCTTGGCGTTGGTTCCGGCCTGGATATTGCGCTTGAGATCGAGCGCGATGCCGCCGGTGGCGCTCGGCAGGTAAACCGTGCTGAACGGCACCTCCGCCGTGCCGCGCAGCCGGAAGCCGCAGCTCGCAACCGCGAGGCAAAGAACGGCGACGAGGATTCTCATCAGACGACGACGTTGATGAGACGGCCCGGAACGATGATGACGCGCTTGATGATCTTGTCGCCGATCTGCTTGTTCACGAATTCGAGCGACTTCACGATGGCTTCCAGCGCGCGTTGGTCGGCAGTCTTCGGAACCCGAACGGTACCGCGCTTGACGCCGTTGACCTGCACCACCAGCTCGACCTCGTCCTGCTCCAGGGCTTCCTTGTCCGGCTGCGGCCAGGGAGCCTGCATCACATCCTCGCCGAACCCCAGCTCGCGCCACAGGTGATGGGCGATGTGCGGCGTGATGGGCGAGAGCAGGCGGATGAGGATCGACATGCCTTCCTCGTCGGCCGCGGTGTCTTCCTCGGGCAGGCGCTCCAGCGCGTTGAGAATCTTCATGCACGCCGAGGCCACGGTGTTGAACTGGAATTTCTGCAGGTCGTAGTTCGCCTGCTTCAGCACCGAGTGGATCTCGAAGCGGGCGTCCTTGCCGGGCTTGCCGGCCAGGCCCTTGCGCCGGGAAAATCGCACCGCGTAGACCCACAGCCGGCGCAGGAAGCGGTACGAGCCCTCGACGCCCTCGTCGCTCCACTCCAGCGTGTTGGTCGGTGGCGAGGCGAAGATGATGAAGAAGCGCGCGGTGTCGGCGCCGTACTTGTCGATCAGGTCCTGCGGGTCGACGCCGTTGTTCTTCGACTTCGACATCGTGCCGATGCCGTCGTAGACGACCTGCGTGCCGTCTTTCGTTTTTGCGGAAAGTATTTTCCCCTTTGAATCGCGCGTGACCTCGACCTCGTACGGGTTCACCCACTCGCGCCGTCCCGGCATGTCGATGTAGTACGACTCGGCGAGGACCATGCCCTGCGTGAGCAGGTTGGTGAACGGCTCGGCGAGCTCGAGCAGTCCTTCGTCGCGCATCAGGCGCGTGAAGAAACGCGAATACAGCAGGTGCAGGATGGCGTGCTCGATGCCGCCGATGTACTGGTCGACCGGCAGCCAGTACCTGGCGCGCTCATCGACCATCGCCCGGTCCTGGTCCGGGCAGGCGAAGCGCGCGTAGTACCACGAGGAGTCGACAAAGGTGTCCATCGTGTCGGTCTCGCGCTGGGCGGGCTTGCCGCAGGACGGGCAGGTGGTCTGGTAGAACTCGGGCATCCTGGCGAGCGGGTTGCCGGTGCCGTCGGGCACCAGGTGCTCGGGCAATTTCACCGGCAGCTGCTCGTCGGGCACCGGCACGTCGCCGCAGGACGGGCAGTGCACGATCGGGATCGGGCAGCCCCAGTAGCGCTGGCGCGAGATGCCCCAGTCGCGCAGCCGCCATTGCACCTGCTTTTCCCCAAGGGCTTTCTTCTTCAGATCCGCGGCGATGGCGTCGACCGCCTGCTGGTAGTCCAGGCCATCGTATTTCCCGGAATTGATGCAAACCCCATAGGCCGCGTATTCCGGCCGCCAAGGCGGCGGCACCGTGTCGCCGAGCGGGTGCCGGATCACCGGCTTCACCGGCAGGCCGTACTTGCGTGCGAACTCGTAATCACGCTCATCGTGCGCCGGCACCGCCATCACCGCGCCTTCGCCGTAGCCCATCAATACGTAGTTCGCGACCCACACCGGCAGCTTCTCGCCGGAGAGCGGATGCGTGACGTGCACGCCCGTCGGCATGCCCTTCTTTTCGATCTGCGCCAGCTCTGCTTCCATGACGGCGCCGCGCTTGCATTCCTCGACGAACGCAGCAAGTTCCTGGTTGTTCCTGGCCGCCCAGGTGGCGATCGGGTGCTCCGCGGCCACCGCGACAAAGGTCGCGCCCATCAGCGTGTCGGCGCGCGTGGTGAACGCCCATAGCACGCGCTTTTGATTCTCTATTTCATATTCGAAACCAACCCTGACCCCTTCCGAGCGGCCGATCCAGTTCTTCTGCATCAGCTTCACCTGCTCGGGCCAGCCCGGCAGATCGTCGAGCGCGGCAAGCAGCTCCTCGGCGTACGCCGTGATGCGCAGGAAGTACATCGGGATCTCGCGCTTTTCCACCAGCGCGCCGGTGCGCCAGCCGCGGCCCTCGATCACCTGCTCGTTGGCGAGGACGGTCTGGTCCACCGGGTCCCAGTTGACGACGCCGGTCTTCTTGTACGCGACGCCCTTGCGGAACAGGCGCGTGAAGAACCACTGGTTCCACTTGTAGTAATCGGGCCGGCAGGTGGCGAGCTCGCGCCGCCAGTCGAGCGCGAAGCCGAGGCTCTTCAGCTGAGCTTTCATGTAGGCGATGTTGTCGCGCGTCCACTTCGCCGGCGGCACGCGATTCGCCATCGCCGCGTTCTCGGCGGGAAGTCCGAACGCGTCCCAGCCCATCGGCTGCATCACGTTGTAGCCGCGCATCCGGTGGTAGCGGGTGAGAACGTCGCCGATGGTATAGTTCCTCACGTGCCCCATGTGCAGCTTCCCCGAGGGGTAGGGGAACATCGACAGGCAATAAAACTTCGGCCGGGCGGGCTCTTCCCTGGCGCGGAACGAGCGCTTCTCTTCCCAGTACTGCTGGGCCTCGCGCTCTACTGCCTGGGGATCGTAAGTATCCTGCATGGGACTCTTGCCGCGAAGCCGCCGATTATAAGGGGAGGCTGCGTGAAGACTGCCTATGGAGGGATCCTCGCGGCCGCGCTCGCGCTCGCTGCCACGCAGGCGCCGGCTGCCGCCGCGGCGCTGGTCGAAGGCGTGCAGATGCCGGCGTGGGTGGAGCGCGGCGCGCAGCGCATTCCCGTGGCCCCTGGAATGGAGCTGAAGGCGGGCGACTCGCTCAACACCGGCGCGGGCTCGCGCGTGGTGGTCAAGCTCTCCGAGGGCAGCGTGGTGAAGCTCGGCGAGAACGGGTCGCTGCGCCTCACCGCGCTCGAGGACAGGGAAATCTTCAAGGCCGCGCTCAATGTCCTCGAAGGCGCTTTCCGCTTCACGACCGGCGTTCTGGCGAAGGCCCGGCAGCGCGAAGTGAACCTCAGGGTGGCGACGGTCACCGCCGGAATTCGCGGCACCGACCTGTGGGGCCGCGCGCGGGCGAAGAACGAGATCGTCTGCCTCATCGAGGGGCAAGCCGAGGTCGGCGCCGAGGGCGAGCCGGCCGTGACGCTGGACCAGCCGCTGCAGTTCTACCAGCGCCAGGAAGGCCGGACCCAGCCGGTGGGATTCATCGCCAAGCAGCAGCTCGACCAATGGGCGGGTGAAGTCGAGCTCGAGGCCGGCAAGGGCGCAGCGCGCCGCGGCGGCCGCTGGAGCGTGCACCTCGCTCGCGCCGGCGAGCAGAACGATGCGCTGCGCGTCTACGACGAGCTGCGCAGCGCCGGCTACCCGGCCGAGATCTTCCCGACGATGGACGGCGGCAGGCGCGCGTACGTCGTGCGCATCCGCTCGCTGCCGTCGAAAGCCGAAGCCCAGGCGCTCGCCGAGCGGCTGCGCGGCAGGTTCGGCATCGACAACCCGTCGGTTTCGGGTTGAGCGAGCTTATATAATTGCAGCGCTTTGTCGCTGCACCTCGAACACCTCAATCCGGAACAGCTCGCCGCCGTCACGCTCCCTGATGAGCACGCGCTGATCCTCGCCGGCGCCGGCAGCGGAAAAACCCGCGTCCTGACCACGCGCATCGCCTGGCTGGTGAAGAGCGGCCGCGTGACGCCGGGCGGCATCCTCGCGGTGACTTTCACCAACAAGGCGGCGCGCGAGATGCTGACGCGGGTCGGCGCGATGCTGCCCGTGAATACGCGCGGCATGTGGATCGGCACCTTCCACGGCCTGTGCAACCGGATGCTGCGCGCGCACCACCGCGACGCCGGGCTGCCGCAGGCCTTCCAGATCCTCGATTCGCAGGACCAGCTCGCGGCGATCAAGCGCCTGCTGAAGACGCTGGGCGCCGACGAAGACCGCTTCCCGCCGCGCGACGTGCAGTATTTCATCAACGCCCAGAAGGAGGAGGGCGTGCGCGCGCGCGACGTCGCGGTGACCGACGAGAGCTCGCGCCGCTTCGTCGAGCTCTACGCCGCCTACGACGAGCAATGCCAGCGCGAGGGCGTGGTTGATTTCCCCGAATTGCTGCTCAGGAGCTACGAACTTCTCGCGCGCAACGAGATTCTTCGTGAGCACTACTCCCAGCGTTTTCGCCACGTCCTGGTGGACGAGTTCCAGGATACGAACCGGTTGCAATACCGCTGGCTGAAGCTGTTCGCCTCCGCGCAGGCGAAGTTCTTCTGCGTGGGCGACGACGACCAGAGCATCTACACCTTCCGCGGCGCGAACGTCGGCAACATGGCCGACTTCGAACGCGACTTCAAGGTGGCGAAAGTGGTGCGCCTGGAGCAGAACTACCGCTCGCACGGCAACATCCTCGACGCGGCCAACGCGCTCATCTCGAACAACCGCAACCGGCTCGGCAAGAACCTGTGGACCGCCGCCGGGCGGGGCGAGCCGATCCGCGTCTTCGAGGGCGGGTCGGACAGCGACGAGGGGCGCTGGATCGTCGAGGAAGTGCAGGCGCTCGCGCGCGAAGGCACGCGGCTCTCCCACATGGCCGTGCTCTACCGCTCGAACGCGCAGTCGCGCGTTCTCGAGCATGCGCTGTTCTCCCGGGGGGTGCCTTACCGCGTGTACGGCGGCCTGCGCTTTTTCGAGCGCGCGGAAATCAAGCATGCGCTCGCCTACCTGCGGCTGGTCGCCGCGCCCGACGACGACAACGCGTTGCTGCGCGTCGTCAATTTCCCGCCGCGCGGCATCGGCGCGCGCACCATCGAGCAGCTGCAGGACGCGGCAAAGCAAAAGAGCCTCTCGCTGTTTCAGGCAATCGATGGCAAGCCGGCGGCGTTCAAGCGGTTGATTGAAGAACTGCGAAAGGAAACCCAGAACCTGCCGCTGCCCGAAGTGGTTGAAGCCGTGGTGGCGCGCAGCGGCCTGAGCGAGCACTACAAGAACGAGCGCGAAGGCGCCGAGCGCATCGAGAACCTCGCCGAGCTGGTGAACGCGGCCGCCGCGTTCACCGACGAGGCGCGCGCCGCCGAGTCGGGCGAGGTGGTCGATCCGCTGACCGCGTTCCTGACGCACGCGGCGCTCGAGGCCGGCGAGCACCAGGCAGGCGAGGGGCAGGACGCGCTGCAGCTGATGACGGTGCACTCGGCGAAAGGGCTGGAGTTCGACGTGGTGTTCCTGTCGGGGCTGGAGGAGGGCCTGTTTCCGCACGAGCAGAGCGTCACCGAGCGCGACGGCCTGGAAGAGGAGCGGCGCCTGGCCTACGTCGCGATCACCCGCGCGCGCCATCGCCTGTACCTCTCGCATGCGCAGACCCGCCTGCTGCACGGCCAGACGCGCTACAACATCCCGTCGCGCTTCCTCGAGGAGATCCCGGGGGAGCTCGTGAAGTGGCTGACGCCGCGCTTCTCCAGGCGCAAGGAATCCGTCTGGGGAGCGGCAAAAAAGGAGCAATCCGTGTTCAAGAAAGCGCGTGACACCGGTGGTTTTCGCATCGGCCAGAACGTAGTGCATCCGAAGTTCGGCTCCGGCATCATCGTCGATGCCGAAGGCCAGGGCAGCGATGCCCGCGTGCAGGTGAACTTCGGCAACCTGGGCGTGAAGTGGCTCGCCCTGAGCGTCGCCAAGCTGCAGGCAGCCTAGCTCGAGCGCGCTGCGTTGATGGCGCCGCGCGGCGTGCGCCCGGCGAGCGCATCGAGGATGTTGTCCGCGGCTTCCAGTGCTATGGCCCGGGACGGGTCGTCCACGGCCGAGCCCAGATGCGGCGTCAGCAAAGTGCGCCTGCGATCGGCCAGCAGCGCGGGATGAATCGACCCCGGGCAGGTGTCGAGCGCCGCCCAGTCCTCCATTTCGAACACGTCCGCGGCATAGCCGGCGAGGTGGCCCGAGGCGAGGGACGCCGCCACCGCCGCCTCGTCGACGACCGAGCCGCGGCCGACGTTCACCACGAACCCGCCGCGCTTCATCAGGGCCAGGGCGCGGGCATCGATCAGGTGCCGCGTTTCGGGCGTGAGGGGCACGAGCGGCATGATGAAGTCGCTGCGCGCGAGCAGCTCGCCCAGCAGCACGCGCTGGTACGGGCCGGGGCCGGGTTGCGGGTCGGCATAGATCACCGTCATGTCGAATGCCGCGGCGCGCTGCGCCACCAGCCGCCCGATCGCTCCATAGCCGATCACGCCGAGCGTCTTGCCGGCGAGCCCGGTGCCGCCCACCTGCGGGCGCCAGCCGCGAAAAGCGCCCGAGCGCACGTGATCGTCCGCGGCTCGCAGATTGCGCGCCAAGGCGAGAAGGAGCCCCATGGCCAGCTCGGCCGTCGGCACGGCAGCGAGGCCCGGTGCCTGGGCCAGCCACACTCCCCGCCTCGCGCAGGCCTCGAGGTCGAAATTGCCCGCGCCTTTCGTCGCTGCGGCGACCACCCTGAGCTTCGGGCAGCGCTCGAGAAATGCCTCGTCGATGCGGTCCGGCGTGAAGGCCATCAGAGCGTCGCATGCCGAGGCAAGCTCGAGCACGCGCTCGCGGGGCCAGCTGCCGCGCGAGGCGTTGGCGATGGTTTCGCAGCTCGAGTCGAGGCGGGCGACGACATCCGGGTGCACCCAGTGCGTGACGAGGACTTTGGGCTTGGCAGTCACGGGATCGTAACCAGGGCTTCTTAGACTGCCGCCATCTTTTCGCCGGATTGTTACCGCAAGATGACTGCGAGGGAGAGTCCGTACAAGGGGGAAACCGGCGTCAGGCGGCTGATCAACGCCGCCCGCAACTCGTTTGCCGGATTCGCGGCAGCCGTGCGCTGCGAAGACGCCTTCCGCCAGGAGCTCCTGCTCGCCGCCGCGCTGGTGCCCGTCGCGCTGTGGAGCGGCCGCAGCGGCGTCGAGCGGGCGCTGCTGGCGGGCAGCGTGGTGCTGGTGCTGGTCGTGGAGCTGCTCAATTCTGCCGTCGAGGCCACGGTCGACCGCATCTCCTTCGACAACCACCGCCTGGCCAAGCGGGCGAAGGACATCGGCAGCGCCGCCGTGATGCTGTCGCTCGCCAATGCCGGGCTGATCTGGCTGCTGATCCTTTTCTAGCGGTCATCGAGCGGTCACGGAAATGTCGCGCTGCCGTCATCTGGGTAGCCTAGGCTGCCCGCCCCATGGACGGGCTGCGCATAGCCATGGTGACGGAAACCTATCCGCCCGAGGTGAACGGGGTGGCGCGCACCGTCAGCGAGATGGTGGAGGGCCTGCGCCTGCGCGGCCACTCGATCCAGCTGGTGCGCCCGCGGCAGAACCGGGCGGATCAAGCTTTTCTTGACGGAAACCTGGAGGAAGTGCTCGGCCGCGGCATAGCGATCCCGCGCTATCCGCAGCTCAAGCTGGGGTTGCCGGCCGGGCGCGCGCTGCGGCGCCAGTGGTCGCTGCGCCGGCCCGATGTCGTGCACATCGCGACCGAGGGTCCTCTGGGCTGGTCCGCGCTCGCGGCGGCGAGGGACCTTGACCTGCCGGCGGCGACCGACTTCCACACCAACTTCCATACCTACAGCCGCCACTATGGCGTCGGCTGGCTGGCGCGTCCGGTGGTGGCCTATCTGCGCCGCTTCCACAACCGCGCTGACTGCACGCTGGTTCCCACGTCCGAGCTGGCCGAGGGCCTCGCCCGCGACGGGTTTCAGCGCCTTCGCGTCGTGGGCCGCGGCGTCAACCCGGCGCTCTTCTCGCCGCAGCGCCGCTCGGCCGCGTTGCGGGAGCGCTGGGGCGCCGCGGAAGACACGCCGGTTGTGCTGTGCGTCAGCCGTTTCGCCCCCGAGAAAAATTTCCCGCTCGTGATCAAGGCGTTCGAGGCGATGAGGCAGGCGCGGCCGGATGCAAAGCTGGTGCTGGTCGGCGATGGGCCGATGACCGGGCCGCTGCGACGCCGCAACGTCGGCTACGTCATCGCCGGTCGCCTGGTGAACGGCGAGCTCTCCGCGCATTACGCCTCGGCGGACCTGTTCCTGTTTCCCAGCACCAGCGAAACCTTCGGCAACGTCACGCTCGAAGCCATGGCGAGCGGCCTGGGCATCGTCGCCTATCGCTACGCCGCGGCGCGCGAGCATCTGCGGCACGAGGAATCCGCCCTCCTTGCCACGCCGGACGACGAGGCGGCGTTCATCGCCGCGGCCGAGCGCCTGGTGCGCGAGCCGGCGCTCGCCGGCCGGCTCGGGCGCGCTGCCCGCGCGAGCGCAGAGCGCCTGACCTGGCAGCGCATTGTCGAGGACTTCGAGGCGGTGCTGTTCGATGTCGCGGCTTGACGTCACGCTGCAACGCATGCGGCGCTGCGATGAGTGGCTCTGCCTGCGGATGAACGGGGCGCTGCGCTATGCAGCCGTGTTGCGCTTCTTCCGGGCGGTGAGCTGGCTGGGCAACGGCATCTTCTGGTACGCGCTGATGCTGGCGCTGCTCGTCGAGCATGGCCGCGACGCCCTGCAGCCGGTGCTGCACATGATGGTCGCCGGCGCCGCTTGTACTCTGACCTACAGGATGGTGAAGCGCGGCACGCTGAGGCCGCGGCCCTACCAGGCGGTGCCGGCCATCGCCGCCGGCGCAGTGCCGCTCGACCATTTCAGCTTTCCGTCCGGTCATACGCTGCACGCGGTGGCGTTCACGATGGTCGCCACGGCCTACTATCCTGCGCTCGGCGCCTTACTGCTGTCCTTCACGCTGCTGACGGCCGCGTCGAGAGTCGTACTCGGCCTGCACTATCCTAGCGATGTGCTCGCCGGCGCCGCCATCGGTGGCGTCATCGCTGAAGTGTCCTTCTGGATCTGAGCTGACCCAATCGACGAGGCGTCCGGCCAGGGCGGCCTCCAGCTCGCGCACGCTGGCCGCGGCGTTCTTCAGGTGCATGTCGAAACGCGCGGTGCCGATCACGCGGCGGCACAGCCCGGGCACGCGTGACGAGCGCAGCGCCCTGTCCGCGCGCGCGAGCAGTCCGGTGGCTCGCCGTGCGAGCGCGTCGCTGCAGCGGAAACCGCGGGCGACGAAATCGGCGACGACGCCCGGTTCCGCGGTCAGCGCGTCGGCCGGGCTGACGAACACCTGCGCGCGCACGTGGTCATCCATGGCCCATTCCGCGAGCGCGTGCGTGACGTAGCGGGCGCGCAGGATGTGTGCTTCGTGCTCCGGGACGAAAAAATTGTGCGCGACGACATCGGACAGCAGATGGCTGGCATAACCGGCGGCGAGCGCGCGCTCGCCGTCGTCGCGCGGCGCGGCGGCAAGCCGCCGCAGCGTGGACCAGCGATGGGCGCGCCGGAAGGCCGGGGTGCCGAGCGCCCGGCCGGCCAGCGCCAGATCTGGCAGGCAGGCCCCGGCCAGCACCAGACCGGGAAAACGCGATATGGCGGCGCGCAGCTCGCGGTCGGCGAAGGGCACGAGAAACACCGCGCACTGCGCGAAAAACAGATGCGTCTGCAGTCCCCAGGCGTAGGCGTCCGGCGCGAACATCGCCAGGGGCAGCGCGTACAACAGGTAGCGGCTCTTCACGAACGAGCATCTTCATCGCCTTGCGTGACCGCGACGTGACGCTTATTCCGATCCCGTGTAGCTGGCGCTCGGCGTCGGCTCGGCCGGCATCGTGCGCTGCGGCAGGAAGCGCACCGTGAAGCGGCTGCCTGCACCCGGCTTGCTTTCGATGTCGAAGCTCGCCTGATGGCGCGCGACGGCGTGCTTGACGATGGCCAGGCCCAGCCCTGTGCCGCCGGTTTCGCGCGAGCGGCTGCGGTCGACGCGGTAGAAGCGCTCGGTCAGCCGCGGCAGGTGCTCCGGCGCGATGCCGGGGCCGGTGTCCTCCACGGCAAAGGAGGGGCCGTCGGGACCCTCGCGCCAGACGAGGCATACCTTGCCGCCGGCCGGCGTGTAGCGGATGGCATTGCTGACCAGGTTGCCGAACGCGCTCGCCAGCTCGGTTTCCGAGCCAACCAGGTCGAGCGTCGGCCGGCCCTGCATCAGGATGCTGTGGCGGCCGCCCGACAGGGCCTCGGCTTCCAGGCGCAGCCGGGCGAGCAGCGACGCCATGCGCACGCGGTCCGTGGGCGGAGGCGGAGCGGACTCCAGAACCGAGAGAGTCAGCAGGTCCTCGATGATTCGATGCATGCGCGAGGCTTGCTCGCGCATCATGCCGAGGTAGTCGCGCACGCGCGACGGATCGAGCTTCAGCTCCCGCACCGTCTCGAGGAAGCCCACCAGCACGGTCAGCGGCGTACGAAGCTCGTGCGAAACGTTTGCGACGAAATCGCGTCGCATCGTCTCGACTCGCTCCGCCTGGGTGACATCGCGGCACAGCAGGAGCTTCTGCGACTCGCCATAGGGGATGAGCTGCAGCGCCAGGACGACGCCTTGCGCGGCGGTAGCGCGCACTGCGGGCAGGCTGTCGTGGTTGGGCGCAGCGAGATAGTCGATGAACGCCGGCTCGCGCACCAGGTTTGCGATGGGCCGCCCGGTGTCGGCGCGCGGGTCGAGATTCAGCATGGCGGCGGCGTTGTCGTTGCACCACTCGATGCGGTTCTCCGCGTCGAGCATCACCACGCCGTCGGGAAGCGCCTGCGCCGCGCGCCGGAAGCGCGCCAACGCGTCGGCGAGCATTTCCTCGCGCTTCGCCACCTCGCGCTCGAAGCGGTGCAGCGCAGTAAGCACCTCGTTCCAGCTGCCGAGGGCTTCCGGAACCGATCCCGGTACCGGGTGCGCGAGCCAGCGGCCGAGCCGGGCGAGGTGCCGCAAATGGTAGGCAAGGAGGCCCGCCAGGCCGGCGGCGCAGATCGCCCAGCCCCAGGCGGCCCCGCCGACCACGCCGGCGAGAAGCGCAGCCGCGCCGATCGCCGCGAGCGCCGCGAGCCTTCCGCGGTAGAGCGAGATCAAGCCGTGCGCAGGCCGTACCCCGCGCCGCGCACCGTATCGATGAGGCGGTGGTGGCCGGAGGGCTCGAGCGCCTTGCGCAGGCGGCGTATGTGCACGTCCACCGTGCGCTCCTCGATGAAGACGTGATCGCCCCACACCTGGTCGAGCAGCTGTGCGCGCGTGTAGATGCGGCCCGGGTGGGTCATGAGGAAATGCAGCAGCCGGAACTCGGAAGGCGAGAGCGCGAGCCTGCGCTCGCCCGCCGTCACGCGGCGCGTCGCCGGGTCGAGGCGCAGTCCTTCCATCTCGACCGCGTCGTCCGACAGCTGCGGCGCGCGGCGCCTGAGCACCGCCTTGATGCGCGCGGCAAGCTCCTTCGGAGAGAACGGCTTGGTGAGGTAATCGTCGGCGCCGGCTTCGAGGCCGGAGATCTTGTCCTGCTCCATGGCACGCGCGGTGAGCATCAGAATCGGCAGATCGCGCGTGCGCGCGTCGGCGCGCAGGCGGCGGGCGAGCGACAGGCCCGACTCGCCCGGCAGCATCCAGTCGAGCACCAGCACGTCGGGCAGCGCGACGCGAATGGCGGCCTCCGCTTCCTCGGCGCTCGATGCGCGCAGCACCGCATGGCCGAAGTGCTCCAGGTTGACGGCGACGAGCTCCTGGATCTGCGGCTCGTCCTCGACGACGAGTACCGTGGCCCCCATCAGGCTCGGCTAGGCGCCGCCCCCCGACACCTGGCGCTCGACCTCAGCCGCGCGGGTATGGCGCACGTCGGTGCCCTTGACGATATAGATGACGTACTCGGCCATGTTCTTGGCGTGGTCGCCGATGCGCTCGATCGCCTTGGCGACCCAGACGATCTCCAGCGCGGTGGAAATGGTGCGCGGGTCTTCCATCATGTAGGTGATCAGCTGGCGCAGGATGGCGCCGAATTCCGCGTCGATGCCGGCGTCGGCGCGGATCACCTCGGCGGCGGCGTTGCAGTCCAGGCGCGCGAAGGCGTCGAGCGTGCGGCGCAGCATCGAGATCGCCCGCTCGGCGGCGTGGCGCACTTCCACCACCGGAGGCGCCTGCACGCCGCCGCGCTCGTGGATGCTTTTCGCCATGCGCGCGATCTTCTGCGCCTCGTCGCCGATGCGCTCGAGGTCGGTGACCGTCTTGATGATGGCGATGATCAGCCGCAGATCGTTGGCCGCGGGCTGGCGCTTGACGATCACCTGGCTGCAATCGCCGTCGAGCGCGACTTCCATGGCGTTCACGCGATGGTCGGTGGCGATGACGTCATCCAGCGTGGCGCGGTCGCCCGAGTTGAAGCCGTCGAGCGCGCGCCGGATCTGCGACTCGACCAGCCCGCCCATTTCCAGCACGCGCGAGCGGATCGACTCGAGCTCGGCATCAAACTGCTTCGAAAGATGTTCAGTCGCGCCCATTGCGGTTAGCGACATTATGACAAATCCATGACGGTAACACCGAACGCAGAGGGTAGCGGCGCTGCATGACGGTCTCATGACCGCGCAGGGCGCGATGCCTGCGGGCCGTCACGAAACGGCAACAATCCGGAAATAGGCTGCCCAGCGCTGCTGTCTACTTCACCTCAGGAGATGCAATGCTAAGACGACTCATCGGCGCGGCTGGCCTCGCCGCAGGCCTCGCCGGCGCGCCCGCGCTCGCCGCGGACATTACCGGAGCCGGCGCGACCTTCCCGTATCCCATTTACGCCAAGTGGGCGGACGCCTACAAGAAATCGACCGGTATCGGGCTCAACTACCAGTCGATCGGCTCGGGCGGCGGGATCAAGCAGATCACCGCGAAGACGGTGGATTTTGGCGCCTCGGACATGCCGCTCAAGCCGGAAGAGCTCGAAAAGGGCGGAATGATCCAGTTTCCCACGGTGATCGGCGGCGATGTGCCGGTGGTCAACCTGAAGGAGATCATGCCGGGGCAGCTGAGGCTGTCCGGCCCGCTGCTCGCCGAAATCTATCTGGGCAAGATCAGGAAGTGGAACGACCCGGCGATCGCCGCGCTGAACCCCGGGGTCAGCCTGCCGGCGAGCGATATCAACGTGGTACACCGGTCCGATGGCTCCGGCACCACCTTCATCTGGACGAATTACCTGTCGAAGATGAGTCCCGAGTGGAAGTCCGCAGTGGGCGAGGGCACCTCGGTCAATTGGCCGGTCGGCGTCGGCGGCAAGGGCAACGAAGGGGTCGCCTCGTACGTGCAACGCATCCAGGGGTCGATCGGCTACGTGGAGTACGCCTATGTGCTCCAGAACAAGATGACGTACGCGCTGGTCAAGAACCGCGAAGGCCAGTTCGTTGCGCCGAGCGCCAGGGCGTTCCAGGCGGCGGCGGCGGGCGCCGACTGGAAGGCGGCCCCCGGCATGTACCTGATTCTTACCGATGCCCCCGGAAAGGACGCCTGGCCGATCGCCGGCGCCACGTTCATCCTGATGCACAAGACTCAGGAAAAGCCGGAGAGCGCAAGGCAGGTGCTCAAGTTCTTCGACTGGGCCTATACCCAGGGCGACCGCCTCGCGGAGGAGCTCGACTACGTGCCGATGCCGGACCCGGTCGTCCGGCTCATCCAGACCAACTGGAAGTCCCAGCTCAGGGATTCGTCAGGTAACCCGGTCTACTGAGACCAGCAAGGTTGTTGCTTCAGCGCCGAGGAGCGGGCGAGAATGAGCGCCGTCGTTCTCCCTGCCCCCGTACATTCGAGCGCCGAATTGCCGATGACCGAGTCCCCGCGCGGCCCTGTCCGCAGACGGCCTGCGCGCTGGAAGGACGTGGCGTTCGAGCAGCTCACGCGGCTGTTCGCGCTGCTCGTGCTGGGCATCCTGGCGGCGATCCTCGTCGCCCTGGTGCTGGAAAGCCGACCGTCGCTGGACAGGTTCGGCCTCGCCTTTCTGTGGCACGCCGAGTGGGACCCGGTGCAGGAGCGCTTCGGCGCGCTGGTGCCGATCTACGGCACCCTGGTCACCTCGCTGATCGCGATGCTGATCGGCATCCCGGTGAGCTTCGGCATCGCGCTGTTCCTGACCGAGCTGTCGCCCGCGTGGCTCAAGCGCCCCCTGGGCACCGCGATCGAGCTGCTCGCGGCAATCCCCTCGATCATCTACGGCATGTGGGGGCTGTTCGTGCTGGCGCCGCTATTCCAGACGCACCTGCAGCCGGCGCTGATTGAATCGCTCGGCGCCCTGCCGCTCGTCGGTGCGCTGTTCCAGGGCCCGCCGCTCGGCATCGGCATGCTCACCGCGGGGCTGATTCTTTCCATCATGGTGATTCCGTTCATCGCCGCCGTGATGCGCGACGTGTTCGACCTGGTGCCGGCCCTGCTGAAGGAATCGGCCTACGGACTCGGGGCGACGACCTGGGAGGTGGTGTGGACGGTCGTGCTGCCCTACACCAAGGTCGGGGTCATCGGCGGCATCATGCTGGGCCTGGGGCGCGCTCTCGGGGAAACGATGGCGGTCACTTTCGTGATCGGCAATGCGCACCAGCTGTCGAAATCGCTGATGGCGCCGGGAAACAGCATCGCCTCGGCGCTCGCCAACGAGTTTACCGAGGCGGTCGGCGATGTGTATTTTTCCGCGCTGATCGAGCTTGGCCTGATCCTGTTTCTCATCACGACGGTGGTGCTCGCGCTCGCCAAGCTCCTCCTCATGCGCCTGGCGCTGCGCGAAGGCGCGCCCGCATGAGCGCGGTCGTGGGTCCGGCGACGAGCGCCATCAGCCCGGCGAATCCGCTCTACCGCTCGCGCAAGCGCGTCAATGTCTTCATGCTCGGTGTTTCGGGCCTGGCGCTGGTCTTCGGCCTTGCCTGGCTGGTCTGGATCCTCGGCACGCTGTTCTACGAAGGCGGGTATGCGCTCGCGCGCGCGGCGCTGTACTTCGAGATGACGCCGCCGCCGGGGGCCGACGGCGGCCTTGCCAACGCTATCGCGGGCAGCGCCGTGCTCATCGCCGTGGCCACTTTGCTCGGCACGCCGGTCGGCGTTCTCACCGGCACCTATCTGGCCGAGTACGGCAAGCGCGGCTGGATCGCCCCGGCGACGCGGTTCATCAACGACGTGCTGCTGTCGGCGCCCTCGATCGTCATCGGCCTGTTCGTGTACTCGGTCTATGTCGCGCGCGTAAAGCACTTCTCCGGCTGGGCGGGCGCTCTCGCCCTCGCGCTCATTGTCGTCCCGGTGGTGGTGCGCACGACCGATGACATGCTGAAGCTGGTGCCCAACAGCCTGCGCGAGGCAGCGGCGGCGCTGGGCTGCCCGACCTGGAAGATGATCCTGTCGGTGACCTACCCGGCCGCGCGCACCGGGATCGTCACCGGCATCCTCCTCGCGGTCGCGCGCATCAGCGGGGAAACGGCCCCGCTGCTGTTCACCGCGCTCAACAACCAGTTCTGGTCGCTGAACCTGAACGAGCCCATGGCCAACCTGCCGACGGTGATCTTCCAGTTCGCCATGAGCCCATACAAGGATTGGCACCGGCTCGCATGGGGAGGCGCCGCGCTGATCACGCTGACCGTGCTGGCGCTCAACATCCTGGCGCGCAGCCTGTTCCGAAGAAAGGATTGACGCAGTGGAAGCCTACGAACCCGTTGCCAGTGCCAGGCCCCTCGTGCAGGTGATGCGCCCTTCGGTGCGGGCGGAAACGCCCCCGGTCGAGGAGCTCGCGCCGAAGATCAGCGTGCGCAACCTCAGTTTCTACTATGGCGCCTTCCGGGCGCTGCACGACATCTCCCTGGATATCCCCGAGAAGAAGGTCACCGCGTTCATCGGGCCATCGGGCTGCGGCAAATCCACCCTGCTGCGGACATTGAACCGCCTGTATTCGCTCTACCCCGACCAGCGCGCCGAGGGCGAGGTGGTCCTCGACGGCGAAAACATCCTCACCACCAAGCAGGATGTGTCGCTCATCCGCGCCAAGGTAGGCATGGTGTTCCAGAAGCCGACGCCGTTTCCCATGTCGATCTTCGACAATATCGCCTTCGGCGTAAGGCTGTTCGAGAACCTGTCGCGGCGCGAGATGGAGGAGCGCGTCGAATGGGCGCTCACGCGCGCCGCGCTGTGGGCCGAGGTCAGGAGAAAGCTCCACCAGAGCGGAAACAGCCTGTCCGGCGGCCAGCAGCAGCGGCTGTGCATCGCGCGCTGCATCGCGATCAGGCCCGAGGTGCTGCTGCTCGACGAGCCCTGCTCGGCGCTCGACCCGATCTCCACGGCCCGCATCGAGGAGCTGATCCACGAGCTCAAGAGCGAATACACCGTGGTGATCGTCACCCACAACATGCAGCAGGCGGCGCGGGTGTCCGATTACACCGCCTACATGTATCTCGGCGAGCTGATCGAATACGGGGCGACCGACGCCGTGTTCATCAAGCCTAAGCGCAAGGAGACGGAAGACTACATTACCGGCCGCTTCGGCTAGGTCTTCCTGCCCTTCAGCCTGGAGGGCAGGTCGGCAAAGGGCCGGTAGGTCGAGGGGGCCTTCTTCTCCGCAGCGGCCGGGCGGCCGTCGTTGTCCACCTCGCGGGCGTGCTCGTTCTCGTGGCAATAGATGCACAGCAGCTCCCAGTTCGCTCCGTCGGGCGGATTGTGGTCGTGGTTGCCGTCCTTGTGGTGGACGGTCAGCTGGCGCACGCTCTTCGCGTTGAATTCGCGGGCGCAGCGCGCGCAGACCCAGGGAAAGATCTTCAGCGCGCGCTCGCGGTAATTCAGCTTCATTTCGGTCTCCCGCATGCTAAATTCGTCCGCTCCAGGGGGCGGCGTGAAGCACGACAACTATCTCGAGCGGATTCTCAAGGCTCGCGTCTACGACGTGGCGGGCGAGACGCCGCTCGAGCTCGCGCCCGGGCTGTCCAGGCGCCTGCGAAACCGCCTGCTCATCAAGCGCGAGGACCTGCAGCCGATATTCTCGTTCAAGCTGCGCGGTGCCTACAACAAGATGGCCGGGCTGCCGCGTGCGCGCCTGGCCAGGGGCGTGATCGCGGCGAGCGCCGGCAATCACGCGCAGGGGGTTGCCCTCGCCGCGCAGCGCCTCGGCTGCCGCGCGCTGATCGTGATGCCCGTCACCACGCCGCGCATCAAGGTCGACGCAGTGCTGGCGCGCGGCGCGCAGGTCGTGCTGCACGGCGATTCGTACGCCGAGGCGTTTGCGCAGGCGATGCGCCTCAAGCGCCGCCGCGGCCTTGCCTTCGTTCATCCCTACGACGACCCGGAAGTGATCGCCGGGCAGGGCACGATCGGCATGGAGATCCTGCGCCAGCATGCCGGGGCGCTCGACGCCATCTTCGTCCCGGTGGGCGGCGGCGGCTTGATCTCCGGCATTGCGGCCTACGTCAAACGCCTGCGTCCTTCGATCAAGGTGGTGGGGGTTGAGCCGGTCGACGCCGCCGCGATGACGCACTCCCTGAAGAAGGGGAGAAGAGTAAAGCTGGAACAGGTGGGACTCTTTGCCGACGGGGTGGCGGTAAAGCAGGTCGGCCGCGAGACGTTTCGCCTGTGCCGCGATCTGGTCGACGAGATGGTGCTCGCCGACACCGACGCGATGTGCGCGGCGATCAAGGACGTGTTCGAGGACACGCGCGTGGTGCTCGAGCCGGCGGGCGCGCTGGCGATCGCCGGCGCCAAGGCCTGGGTGGAGCGCCACGGCGCGCGCGGCAAGACGCTGGTCGCGGTGGCCTCGGGCGCCAATACCAACTTCGACCGCCTGCGCTTCATCGCGGAGGAGGCCGAGCTGGGCGAGCACCGCGAGGCGATCCTCGCCGTCACCATCCCCGAGCGCCCAGGGAGCTTCAAGAAATTCTGCGCGCAGATCGGCGCGCGCAGCGTCACCGAGTTCAACTACCGCATCGCGGACTCCTCCGAAGCGCACATCTTCGTCGGCGTCGAGGTGCACGGCAGCGAGGAAACGGCGCGCATCGTGCGCAACCTGCGCCGCCACGGCTTGAGGACGCTCGACCTGTCGGATAACGAGATGGCCAAATGGCACGTGCGCCACATGGTCGGCGGGCGTGCGCCTTTCGCTAGAGAGGAGCTGCTTTATCGCTTCGAGTTTCCCGAGCGGCCCGGCGCGCTGATGCGTTTTCTCTCGAGCATGCGCAGCGACTGGAACATCAGCCTGTTCCATTACCGCAACCACGGCGCCGACTACGGCCGGGTGCTGGTCGGCATGCAGGTTCCCTCCAGCGAGATGAAGCAATTCAGGCAATTCCTGGAAAATCTCGGCTACCCGCACGCCGAGGAGACGCGCAACCCCGCATACCGGCTGTTCCTGGTCTGATGGCGAGCCGGCATCCGTTCCTTCCTGAAAAGCTGGCGCGCTACATCGTCGAGCACTCGGTGCGCGAAGCTCCAGTGCTGCGCGAGTTGCGCGAAGCCACGGCGTCGAATCCCCATGCCGGAATGCAGATCGGCGCCGACCAGGGACAGTTCATGGCGCTTCTCGTGCAGGCGATCGGCGCCAGGCGCTGCCTGGAGATCGGCACGTTCACCGGCTACAGCGCCCTCGCGGTCGCGCTGGCGCTGCCCGCGGATGGCCGCGTGCTGTGCTGCGACATCAACGCCGAGTGGACCGCGCTCGCGCGCCGCTTCTGGAAGAAGGCGGGCGTCGAGCACAAGATCGAGCTGCGGCTCGCGCCGGCGCTCGAGACGCTGGCGCAGCTCGAGGGACCGTTCGACTTCGTTTTTATCGATGCCGACAAGGAGAACTACCAGAACTATTACGAGCGCTCGCTCGCGCTGCTGCGTCGCGGCGGGCTGATCGCGGTGGATAACACGCTGTGGTCAGGCGCGGTCGCGGACGCCAAGCGGCGGGACGCCACCACGCGGGCGCTGCGCAGCTTCAATGACAAATTGCACGGGGATTCCCGCGTCGCGTTATCGCTGCTCCCGATCGGCGACGGGCTGACACTGGCGCTCAAGCGCTAGCTTCAGTCTCTTTTGATGTGGTCGGCGTAACAAACCGGCGAGGACATTACGCCGGATCCCGGGTCGGGCTCGCCCAGAAAGACCAGTTCCTGGGCATCCCTCAGATAGACGCCGCGCTCCGTAACGACATAATCGACCGGGATGTCCCAGGATTGCGGGTAGATGGTCTCGAGGCGCGCGAGCTCGTAGGAAATCCCGATCACCACGGGTTTTTTCGCGAGGTTGGCGAGCGTGCGGTCGAAGTAGCCGCCGCCGTAGCCGAGCCGGTAGCCCTGCGTATCCCATCCGTTCATCGGCAGCAGCACCGCGTCGGGGAGCACTTCCGGCGAAGAAACGGGAAAAGGAATGTCGAGCGGCCCGTTGGCGAGAGCGACGCCAGGATGCCATTCGCGGAACGCGAGCGGCGAGCGGGGCGCGACGATGGCGGGCAGCGCCGTCAACGCGCCGCGGCTGCGCAGCGTTCTGGCGAGGTGGCGCGCGTCATACTCGTTCTTTACCGGCCAGCAGAAAGCGACGCGGCTGCGCGCCAGCCCCGGGAACGAACGCGCGATAAAACCATCGATGCGCTCGCGCCAGGATTCGAGCTGCGCCGGCGAGAGCGCAAGGCGCGCGGTAATCAATCGTTCGCGCTGTGTCTTTCGCCACGTTTTCAGAGCGGCAGCATCCACCCGCGTGCTATCCTTTGCCTCGATGATTTCTAACAAAATACTGGGAGCGAGTGTAGCGCTTTGCCTGGCCGCCGCGCCGGCTTTTGCCGGCAACAGCAGCGACGACGCGCTGCTCGGCGCCTTCGACGCCTACCGCGCCGGCGATCCGATCAGGTTCGCGAAGCACGCGCAAAAGCTGAATCATCATGTGCTCGAGCCATGGCTCGAATACTGGCGCCTTTCCCTGCGCCTGGAAGACATGCCGTCGGCCGAGGTGCGAGCTTTCCTGTCGAAATTCGAGCGGACGTACGTCGCCGAGCTGCTGCGCGAAGAATGGCTGAAAGTGCTCGGCAAGCGCGGCGACTGGCAGGAGTTCGACCGCCAGGCGGCGTTCTACAGCCGCGACGACCTGGAGGTGCGCTGCTACGGCTGGGCGTCGCGTCTGGAGCGCGGCGACGAAAGCGCCTACGCCGAGGCGGCGGCGATGTGGCTCGAGCCGCGCGAGCTGCCCGAAGGCTGCAGCAGGCTCGCCGACGCGATGATGGAGGCAGGCCAGCTCACGCTCGGCGATGTCTGGCGGCGCGTGCGCGTGCTGTTCGAGTACGGGCAGATCACCGCCGCGAAAACCGCGCTCGGTTACCTGCCGAGGAATGAGGCGCCGGACGAGCGCATGCTGGCCGAGGCGGCACGCCAGCCCAAGCGCTTGCTCTCCCGGCTGCCCAAGAACCTCGAGCACCGGGCGACGCGCGAAGTGGTGGTGCTCGCCCTCGTGCGCTTGGCGCGCGTGGACGAGGACGGCGCCGCCGCTGCGCTCGACGGGCCGCTCGCCGCGCGCTTGCCCGAGGCTGACCTCAAGTACCTCTGGGGCCGCGTCGGTTACGAGGCGGCGCGCGAGCATTACGACAAGGCGCTCGCCTGGTATGCGCGCGCCGGCGACCTGAGGCTCACCGACGAGCAGCTGGCCTGGAAAGCGCGCGCCGCGCTGCGTCGCGGAAATTGGCAGGTGGTGCGCGACTCGATCGACCAGATGTCCGCCGGCGCGCGGCAGGAGCGGGCCTGGTCTTACTGGTACGGCAGGGCGCTTGCCGCGCAGGGCGAGGAGACCGGCAGCCGCGCCTATTACCTGCGCGTCGCCGGCCGGCCCGACTTCTATGGCCTGCTGGCCGACGAAGAGCTGGGCTACATGGTCGCGCTGCCCGATAAGACCTACGTGCCCGGCGAGGACGAGGTGGCGGCGGCGAAGCGCGATCCCGGCATTGCGCGCGCGCTGGAGCTGATCCGCCTGGGCTTGCGCACCGAAGGCGTGCGCGAGTGGACCCACAGCATCCGCTTTTTCGACGACGCCAAACTGATCGCCGCCGCCGAGGTTGCGCACCGCGCGGAAATCTATGACCGCGTCATCGAAACCGCCAACAAGACCGTTCGCGTGCACAATTTCGCGCTGCGCTACCCCGTGCCGTACCAGGACGTGTTCCGGGAATACGCGACGACCCATGGCGTCGACCCAGCCCTGGTGCTCGGGCTGGTGCGCCAGGAGAGCCGCTTTCTCCAGGAATCGCGCTCGAGCGCCGGCGCGACCGGCCTGATGCAGCTCATGCCGCGCACCGCGCGTTACGTCGCAGCGAAGCTGGGCCTGCGCAACTATCGTCCGCACCACGTGGGCGAGGTGCAGACCAACGTCGGCCTGGGCACCGGCTATCTCAAGCTGGTCCTCGACCAGGTCGGCCACCCGATCCTCGCCTCGACCGCCTACAACGCCGGCCCGACCCGCGCGCGGCGCTGGCGCGACTCGAGGCCGCTCGAAGGCGCGGTCTACGTCGAGACGATTCCCATCAGCGAGACGCGCGACTATGTGAAAAACGTGATGGCGAACTCGGTGTTCTACGCGGCGGTGCTGGAGAACAAGCTGACGCCGCTCAAGTCGCGTCTGGGGACCGTTCCGCCGCGCACCGGGTCCGAACCCACCGCCGAGGACGAGCTGCCTTAGGCCGCGATGAAGGTCGAGAACGTCCTCGTGCTCGGCGGCGCGGGGTTCATCGGCCGCCACCTCGCGGCGGAGCTTGCGCGGCGCGTGATCAAGGTGACCGTGCCGTCGCGGCGGCGCGAGCGCGCGAAGCAGCTCATCCAGCTGCCGACCGTCGAGGTGGTCGAGGCCGATGTCACGGCACCGGGCGTGCTGCAGCGGCTCGCCGCCGGGCGCGACGCGGTCATCAACCTGATCGGCGTCCTGCACAGCCGGCGCGGGCGGCGCGACGAGCGCGGGCCGCACGACTACGGCCCGGACTTCGCGCGCATGCACGTAGAGCTGCCGCAGGCGGTCGTCGCCGCCTGCCGCGCGGTGGGCGTCAAGCGGCTGCTGCACATGAGCGCGCTCGGCGCCTCGGCGCAGGCGCCTTCGGAGTACCTGCGCTCCAAGGCGATCGGCGAGCAGGCGGTGCTTGCCGCCGACGACCTCGAGGTCACGGCGTTCCGCCCGTCGATCGTGTTCGGCCCGGATGACTCGTTCATCAACATGTTCGCGGCGCTATCGCGCTTCCTCCCGGCGCTCCTGGTGGCCTGCCCGCGGGCGCGCTTCCAGCCGGTCTACGTTGGCGACGTGGCGCGCGCGCTGGTGAGCGCCATCGACGAGCCGCGCTCGCACGGCAAGGCCTACGATCTGTGCGGGCCGCGCGTCTACACGCTGCGGGAGCTGGTCGAATTCGTCTGCGCGATCACCCGCCGGCGGCGGCTCATCATCCCGCTTTCCGAGCGCATGTCGTACCTGCTCGCGCGGCTGATGGAATTGGCGCCGCATCCGCTGATGACACGCGACAACTACCGCTCGCTGCAGGTGCCGAACGTCTGCGGGGCCGACTGCGCGCTGCCCTTCGGACTCGTCGCGCAGGCGCTCGAGGCGGTCGTGCCCTTCTACCTCGCGCCGCTCGGTCCGCGCGAGCGCTATCCGCAGTTTCGCTGGCGCGCGAGGCGCTAGTCTGCTTCGCTTGCGCAGGCAAGCGCGTAGGCAGCGAACGTGGCGAGCCAGTGCTCGCCCGCGTAGCTGCCGCTCGCGACGTGTGCGAGGCTCGCTTCAAGGTGGCGCTCGCCCGCTTTGCGCAAAAGGGGCCTGTCGGGCAGAGCGCGAGCAAGGCTGAAATAGCACCACGCGCGGCTGAGGTTCAGCCCATCGAGATGCGCGATCTGTCCGTCGTTGCGGTCGCTGACTCGCGCCGGCTCGAGCAGCGAGGCCGGCACTTCGGGCAGGAAGGCGTCGAACCAGCCGCGAAAGTCCGGCAGCACGCGGCGCATGAGATCGGCCTCGATCAGGCAGGGCGAGAAAAAATCGTTGCCGCCGGGCTCCCAGGCGGCGGGATAGTCGCGGTCGTTGCCGAAATAATCGATGGCTCTTTGAACCAGCAGCGGCTTGAGCTCGGGGTGGGCGTGATCCAGCGCAAAGGCGAGGCCGAAGGCGGTGTTGGTGTGAGTGCCCGAACGGATCGGATAGGTCTGCCTGGGAAGCCACTGCTTGTAGGCTTGCACTATCACGCCCTCCAGGGGCTGCAGGTTTTCGCGCTCCTGCGCCAGTTTTAGAGCCCATGCCCAGCCATAGGGGCGCTCGAACTCCGGGTGCTGCCTGAGGTATTCGCCCTCGACCTGGAGATTGGCGGCGCTTAGCGTGCTGTCGAGCGTCGAGCGGATCGCGGCGGCTTGGGGCAGGCCCGGAAAGCGGCGCAGCAGATACGCGAGCAGCCAGTGGCCGTGCACCGCGGAGTGCCAGTCGAAGCAGCCGAAGAACGCCGGGTGCAGGCTGCGCGGCCGGTCGAGCTCGCCGGCGCGCTGCATGACATGTCCCGGCCGATTCGGGAATTCGCGGCCGACGCACGCCAGCGCGAGCGCCGCGAACCGCCCGGCGCTCGCCGCGTCGAGTCGCATGGCGCAAGTCTATACCGTTAAACTTGCCGCATGCCGCGTCCACTGCTCGTCATCGGCAACAAGAACTATTCTTCGTGGTCGCTGCGCGCGTGGATCGCCATGCGGGTTCTCGAGCTCGATTTCCAGGAGGTGAGAATTCCCTTGTACGGTCCCGGCGCCAAGCAGGAGATTCTTCGCTACTCGCCCTCGGGCAAGGTGCCCTGCCTGGTCGATGGAGCGAGCCGCGTGTGGGACTCGCTCGCGATCCTCGAATATCTCGCCGAAAGGCATCCGCTCTGGCCGGACGATCCGGTCGAGCGGGCGGCGGCGCGCTCGGTGTGCGCGGAAATGCACGCCGGGTTTCCGAAGCTGCGCGAGCACATGAGCATGAACGTGCGCCGGCGCTATCCAGGCAAGGGCAGAACGCCGGAAGTGCTTGCAGAAATCGAGCGGGTGGTGGAGATCTGGTCGAAGTGCAGGCACCCGTTCCTGTTCGGGGCGTTCGGCGCCGCGGACGCGATGTACGCGCCGGTGGTGCTGCGCTTCAGGACCTACGAGGTCGAGCTGCCGCCGGCGTCCCGCGCCTACGCCGATGCCATGCTCGCGCTGCCCGCGATGCGCGAGTGGATCGAAGCGGCGCAGCACGAGACCGAGGCCATTCCGCAGTTCGACATGGCCGAGTGAAGACGTACGTCGTCGGCGGGGCGGTGCGCGACGAATTGCTGGGCCTGCCTTTGAAGGACAGGGATCACGTCGTCGTCGGCGCGACGCCCGACGAGATGGTCCGCCTCGGCTTCAAGCCCGTCGGCAGGGATTTTCCGGTGTTCCTGCACCCCGAGACGCACGAGGAGTACGCGCTCGCTCGTACTGAGCGCAAGAGCGGCCGCGGCTACAAGGGCTTCACGGTGCATGCCGCCCCGGAGGTCACGCTCGAGGACGATCTGAAGCGGCGCGACCTCACGATCAACGCCATGGCGAAGGCCGAGGATGGCACGCTGATCGATCCGTTCGGCGGCCGCCGCGACCTGCAGCAAGGGGTGCTGCGCCACGTGAGCGAGGCCTTTGCCGAGGACCCGGTGCGGATCCTGCGCGTCGCGCGCTTTGCCGCGCGCTTCGGCTTCCGGGTGGCCGACGAAACCATGCAGCTCATGAAGGCGATGGTGAAGTCGGGCGAGGCCGACTCCCTGGTGCCCGAGCGCGTGTGGCAGGAATTCTCGCGCGGGCTGGCCGAGCCGCACCCGCGGCGCATGTTCGAGGTGCTGGAGGCCTGCGGCCTGCGGCAACAACTGCTCCCGGAGCTGAAAGTCATCCCGGAAAAACTGTCCGGGTCGATCCCGGTGCGCTTCGCGCAGCTGGCGTGGCCGCTGAAGGAATCCGAAGTGGACGCTCTCTGCGAGCGCCTGCGGGCGCCGGGGGAAGAGCGCGAGCTGGCGCTCCTCGCGTGCCGCAACCGGCTGGCGTTGCGTGCCGCGCATTCGGGGTCGCCGCAGGCATTGCTCGAGCTGCTGAAGCGCGCCGACGCGTTCCGGCGCCCGCAGCGCTTCAAGGATCTGCTCGAAGTCGCCAGGCTTGCCGATCCTGCCGTCGACGTTGCGCGCTTGCAGCGTGCGCTCGAAGCCGCGGTCGCGGTGGACGCCGGCGCCATTGCCGCAAAAGCAGGTTCTCAATCCGAGATACCGACCCTGGTCGACGCGGCCCGGGTCCACGCCATCGCCCGGACGCTGTGAGGTTTCATCTTTCTTCGCTGGCGAAGAACCTGCTCGCCGGGCTGCGGCTCGCGCTGTTCCTGCCCGTGCGCGCGTCCGCTTACCGCGTTTCAGAGGTCGATTTCGTCCTGCTGGTGCTGTTCGATTTCGGGGTGTGGGTCGCGGTCGCGGCGGTGCTTGCCGGTTTCGAAGGCGACTTCAATCCGTCGGCGATTCCCATTTATCTCGCCGGCATCTCGCTCGTCCTCGGCGCAGCGCTGCTCGTCGCGCTCGCCTACGGCGCGTCGGAGAAGCTGCTGTCGCTCGCCGTAGCGCTGAGCGCGAGCCAACCGTGGTTCGAGCTGGTGGTCCCTGCCGCGAGCGGCCTCGGCGAGCTCGTGCTGTGGATCCTCGTTGGCTGGACCCTGGTCGCCTCCGTGCGCGCCGTCGCGGTGGTCATGGGCACGCGCCGCCCGCAGCTGTACCAGGGCGCGTTTGCGGTGGGCGCGATGATCGCCATCGCGTTCTTCGTATTTCCCGAGACCGACGTCTGGCTGCCGCCGGCAGCGCAAGACGAGGAAGCGGGCGCAGGCCTCGCCGACGAGCGCGCGTTTCACCTGCAGGGCCAGCTGATCGAGCGCGCGCTCGCCGACCTGCGGCGCGGCCGCCCCGGCGTCCCGGAGCTGTACTTCGTCGGCTTCGCTCCCGACGCCAGCCAGGACGTGTTCCTGCGCGAAATGCGCTACGTGAAGCGGCTGTTCGACGAGCGCTTCGGCACCGCGGGGCGCTCCATCGCCCTCGCGAGCAGCCGCGACGCGCTCGAGGAATTCCCGATCGGCAGCGTGACCAACCTCGCGCGCGCGCTGAACCGGGTGGGCGAGGCGATGAACATCGACGAGGACGCGCTGTTCCTTTTCCTCTCGGCGCACGGCGATCGCGAGCACCGTCTTTCGGCCTCCCAGCCCCCGCTCGAGCTCGCCGCGCTGACTCCCACCGCGCTCGCCCGCATCCTCCAGGACTCGGGGATCAAGTGGCGCGTGATCGTCGTTTCGGCCTGCTACTCGGGCGGCTATGTCGAGCCCCTGCGCGACGACAACACCGTGATCATCACTGCGGCCGCGCCGGACCGCACGTCGTTCGGCTGCGAGGCGGGGCGCGAATTCACCTATTTCGGCCAGGCGTATTTCCGCGACGCGCTCGCGCAGACGCGCTCGTTCACCCAGGCGTTCGAGATCGCCAGGGAGATCGTCGCGAAGCAGGAGGCCGCGGAAGGATTGCAGCCGTCGCTGCCGCAGATGTGGCTGGGGCCCGCGATCGCCGGCCGGCTAAAGAAACTTGCCGATCGCCCAAACCAGTAGCGACAGCAGCACGGTGCTGGCGAACGGGACGTAATACATCCGCCCGCGCACCGGAATGCGCAAGTCGCCCGGCAGCCGCCCGAGGCCCACGCGCCCGAACCACGGCGCGACAGCCGCTAGAATGACGAGCGCGATCAGAACCGTGAGCAGCCACTTGAACATGATTGAACTCTATACGTGGAGCACGCCGAACGGGCGCAAGGTTTCGATCATGCTGGAGGAATGCGGCCTGCCTTACCGCGTTCACAGGATCGACATCGGCAAGGGCGAGCAGTTCACGCCCGAATACGTCGCGATCAACCCGAACAGCAAGATCCCCTCGATTGTCGATCCCGAGGGCCCCGACGGCAAGCCGCTCGCGCTCATGGAATCGGGCGCGATCCTCGTCTACCTCGCCGGCAAGACCGGCAAGTTCCTGCCGCGCACCGCGCGCGGCAAGTACGTCGCGCTGCAATGGCTGATGTTCCAGATGGGCGGCGTCGGGCCGACCTTCGGCCAGGCGCATCATTTCATGCGCGCGAAGAAGGACGAGATCCCCTACGGCAGCGAGCGCTACGGCAAGGAGGCCAAGCGCCTCTATGGCGTCATGGACCGGCAGCTGGCGACGCACGAATATTTTTCGGATGAGTACTCGATCGCCGACGTCGCCATCTACCCCTGGGTCGCGCGCCACGAGTGGCACCGGGTCGATTTATCGGATTATCCGAACGTCAGGCGCTGGTACGACGCCGTCGGCGCGCGGCCGGCCGTGGCCCGGGGCATGGCGGTGCCCCAATTGAATTAGCGTTAAGATCTGCGGCGGCTATGCTGGCAGATCTCAGGAAGATTCCGCTGTTCGCGGGCCTCAAAGACGAGGAGTTGCGGCCGCTGGCCGACCGGGCGGCGATGCGGCCTTTTCCCAAGGACGCGCTCGTCGTCCACGAGGGCGATGTCGCCGACTCGCTCTACGTGGTCCTGTGGGGCAAGGTCAAGGTCTTTCTCAACGATTCAAACGGCAGGGAGTTGGTTCTCGAAGTCAAGGGTCCCGGTCAATACTTCGGCGAGATGATGCTCGACGAGCAGCCGCGCTCGGCTTCCGTCGCGACGCTCGAGCCTTCGCACTTCGCCGTCATCTCGCGCTCCGACTTCAAGGCTTTTTTGCTGTCGCATCCCGAAGTCGCTCTGCACCTGATCCGCAACCTGATCCGCGTCGCTCGCGGCCTGAACGAGAAAGCACGCGGCGACGTGCGCGCGCGCCACAAGATACGCCAGTACATCGACGAACTGGATACCGCCAAGGTGTCGGAAATTCCCAGCGTGCGACGCTGGTACACGGCGAAACGCGTGATCCTTGTCGCGCTCTTGGTCTTCGCTGTCCTGCAGTACTACTTCTTCGACGTGTTCCTCGAGATGATGTCGCTCGGTGGCATCAACTTCACCGGAAATTGACGCCGTCTAAGGCTGCCTCGCGTATTTCTCCAGGAAGGCGTTGATCTCCTCGATGCGCAGCTGCGGCTCGCCTGGCGCCGGCTGCGAGCCGACCACCCGGTTCATCCACAGCATGTTTTCCTGCATGCGCGCCACGACAATACGCCATTGCTCGGCGGTGTGGCGCCTGGGATCGGGCAGCACGTGGCACTGGCTGCAGGCGAGCCGGAAGGCCTCGCCCGACGCGCGGTTCACCTCGGGGTAGCGCTTCGGGTCGAGCGGCTTTTGCGCGTGCCTCCTCAGGTAGGCGACGAGCAATGCGGTTTCCTCCTCGCTCGGCGCCTGCACGCCGGCCATCATCTCCGACATCAGCGTTCCCAGGTTGCCGCGGCCCTGCATGCGCAGCACCATGCGCTCGACGATGCCCGGCCACTTTTGCGCATGGTGCATCGCCGGGTTGGGCAGGTTGTGGCATTGCACGCAGTAGCGCACCGCCAGGCGCGCGCCGCGCGAGCGCGGCTGCGGCAGCTGCCGTTCATCGAAGGTCGGCGGCAGGATGCGCTCGAGCAGCGGCCCGTGCGGGCTCTCGGCCCAGCGCCGTTTCGCGTCGGCGATCTCGTCTGCCGCCGCGGGCAAGGCAAGGGCGACGAGGAGCGCGAGCTCAAAGCGCATTCGAGCGATCGCCACGCGCAAAGCCTAGCAAGGGCCGCTCCACTGCGCGCCCGACCGCCAATACCTTGAAAAGCTCGCCCATCTCCGCCGGGGAGAGCAGCTTGTTCGCCTCGGCGGCGAGCGGCGCGTAATGCAGGGCGCTCTCGACATTCGCTTCGCCGAGCACTTCCGTGATGCCGCAATTGACGAGGAATTGCGCTTGCGTGGCGTAACCGAGGATCTCAAGCCCTGCGTCGCGTGCGGCGTCGGCGAGGGCGCTGAAGTCGACATGGGCGGTGACGTCCTGTTCGCCGGGATGCAGGAACGGGTCGCCGTGCGCCTGGTGACGGTAATGGCACATCAGCGTGCCCATCGTGCGTTGCGGATGGTAGTACTCGTGCCGCGGAAAGCCGTAGTCGATGACGAAGATCGCGCCTTCGGCCAGCCGCTCGCCGAGCGTGCGCATCCAGGCGCGCGCCACGAGCCCGATCTCGCTCTGATAGGGGGTGGGCACCTTGATTGCCCGCGCTTCTTCCAACACGTCGCCGACCGCCGGCTTTTCCGCCCAGACGAGTTTTCCGTCCCGGAACGACACGCCCCTTTCCATGACGCCGCGCTCGGTCCAGGCCACCGCGTGCACCGGCATTGCGTCGAGCACTTCGTTGGCGATGACCGAGCCGGCCCAGCGCGGCGGCAGGCTGTCGATGAACTGCACCCGGTTTCCCAGGCGCGCGCGCTGGCGCTCGCGCAGCTCGGCGCTGGTCTCGAGGATGAGGTATTCACGAGGCGATTCTCCGAGCAGGGTCTCGGCGAGCGCGCCGCTGCCGGCGCCTATTTCAAGCACCGGACCAGCGATCTGTCTTAACTGCCTGGCGAGCGTGCGTCCGAACAGCTTGCCCAGCTCCGGTGCGGTGACGAAATCGCCGGTGCGACCGAACTTCGCGCGGCCGGCAGTGTAATAGCCGAGCCCGGGCTCGTGCAGCACCAGCTGCATGTAGCGCGCGAACGAGATCCAGCCGTGCTGTTCGATCTCGTTGGCAAGCCTGGCGAGCATGCGGCGAATTTACCCTAGAATTCAAGGCGCTCATGGACGGCCCGCTGCAAGGCAAGAGTGCGCTGGTCACCGGCGGCGCGCGGCGCGTCGGCGCGGCGATCTCGCGTCGCCTGCATGCCGCCGGCGCGAACGTGCTGGTGCATTACCGCGACTCCGAAGCCGACGCCTCGCGCCTCCTAGCCGAGCTGAATGCGCTGCGCCCGAAGAGCGCCGCCAAAGTGAAGGCAGAGCTTCTCGCTCCGGTTGCTCCCCGGGCGCTGGTCGGGGCGGCGCTGGAGAGCTTCGGCCGGCTCGACGTTGTGGTGAACAATGCGTCGAGCTTTTTCGCGGTTCCGGTCGGCGCCATCGAGGCGTCGCACTGGGAGGAGCTGATCGGCTCCAACCTGCGCGCGCCGCTGTTCATCTCGCAGGAGGCGGCGCCGCAGCTGGCGAAAAACCGGGGGGCGATCGTCAACATCATCGACATCCACGGCGAGCGGCCCCTGAAGGGCTACCCGGTGTACAGCATCGCCAAGGCCGGGCTCGCCGCGCTCACGCGCTCGCTCGCGCTCGAGCTCGCGCCGGAGGTTCGAGTGAACGGCGTCGCGCCGGGCGCCATCGCCTGGCCGGACGACGGCCAGTTCGAGCAGGCCGAGCGCGCACGCATCCTCGCCACCACGCCCCTCGGGCGCATCGGCTCGCCCGAGGACGTCGCCGAGGCGGTACACTTCCTCGCCTGCGCGCCCTTCGTCACCGGGCAGATCCTCGCAGTCGATGGCGGCCGTTCGACCTTCCTATGATTCCAGCTCCCCGCAAAATCGAGTACGAAGACAACAAGCTTGCCAAGCGCCTGCGCCGGCAGGTGGGCGAGGCGATCGCCGACTTCAACATGATCGAGGCGGGCGACCGGGTCATGGTCTGCCTCTCGGGGGGCAAGGATAGTCATGCTCTTCTCGACATTTTGATTTCCCTCAAGGAAAAATCTCCGGTCAGGTTCGATCTCGTGGCGGTGAACATGGACCAGAAGCAACCGGGGTTTCCAGCGGAGGTGCTTCCTCAGTATCTCGAAAGCCGCGGCGTGCCCTATCGCGTCGTCGAGCAGGACACCTACTCGGTGGTGAAGCGCGTGATTCCCGAGGGCAAGACGATGTGCTCGCTGTGCTCGCGGCTGCGACGCGGGGCGCTGTACCGCGCCGCGGGCGAGCTCGGCGCGACCAAGATCGCGCTCGGCCATCACCGCGACGACATCCTCGCGACCTTTTTTCTCAACCTGTTCCACGGCGGCAAGCTCAAGGCGATGCCGGCGAAGCTGCGCTCGGACGACGGCAGGCACGTGGTGATACGCCCGCTCGCGTACGTGAGCGAGGACGATCTGATCGCCTACGCCGAGGCGAAGGCTTTCCCGATCATTCCGTGCAAGCTGTGCGGCGCGCAGGAAAACCTGCAGCGGCAGGTGGTGCGCCAGATGCTCGCCGAGTGGGAAAAGCGCCATCCCGGCCGCGTCGAGTCGATCGTGCGCGCGCTCACCGACGTGAGCCCGTCGCACCTGCTCGACCGCAAGCTGTTCGATTTCGCAGGCCTGCGCCATGAAGCCGACCGTTCTTGAGCTCAGGCGCAAGAAGGGCGCGCGGCTGGCGATGCTGACCGCGTACGATTTCCCGAGCGCGCGCCTGGTGGCCGAGGCCGGCATCGATCTGATCCTGGTCGGCGACTCGCTCGGCATGGTGGTCCTCGGCTACGGCAGCACGCTGCCGGTGACGATGGACGACATGGTGCATCACACCAAAGCCACCCGTCGCGGCGCGCCCGAGGCGTTCGTCATCGCCGACCTGCCGTTCCTCTCGTATGGCACGCCCGAGCAGGCGCTCGCCAACGCGGCGCGGCTCATGAAGGAGGCGGGTGCCGATTCGGTGAAGCTCGAGGGCGGTGTCGAGATCGTGCCGATCATCGAGGCGCTGGCGCGCGCCGGCGTGCCGGTTCTGGGCCATGTCGGCCTCACTCCGCAGACCGCGTCGGCGCTCGGCGGCTACAAGCTGCAGGGAAAGGACGAGGAGAACGCGCGGCGCATCATGGAAGGCGCGCAGGCGCTCGAGCGCGCCGGCTGCTGGGGCGTGGTGCTCGAGCTGGTGCCTTCGCCGCTCGCGCGCCTGGTCACGGAGCGCATCGGCATCCCGACCATCGGCATCGGCGCAGGCGCGCATTGCGACGGACAGGTCCTCGTGTTCCATGACCTGGTCGGCCTGTTCTCCGGCTTTACGCCGAGCTTCGTCAAGCGCTACGCCGAAGCCGGCGCCGCGATCAAGGACGCCGTCGCCCGCTATGCTGCCGACGTGCGCAACGGCAGCTTTCCGGCCGAAGGGCAGAGCTTCGGCATGAAAGACGAGGTGCTGAAGCGCGTCATGGAGTCCAGATAGGATCCGGTCCATGAGCGCGCGCGGCACGCTAAGAACGCTGATCCTCGCAGCCATCGCTTCGCCCTGGCTCGCGGACGCCGGTGCCGCGCCCGATGCCCGCGACACCGCGGACGCGGTGGTCCAGGTGTACGGCGCGCGCGCGATGGGTGTCAAAGGATGGTTCGCGGTGCATACCTGGGTGGCGGTCAAGCCGACCGGCGCCACGGCCTATACTGTCTACGAAGTGATCGGCTGGCGGCTGCGCTGGTCGGATTCGGCGCTCGCCGTGCGCACCCGGCAGCCCGACGCGCCGTGGTTCGGCTCCGCGCCCGAGCTGTACGCGGAAAAGCGGGGTCGCGGCGTCGACGAGCTCATCAAGCGCATCGACAAGGCGGCGCGCGACTATCCCTACGCAGGCGAGTACACGCTCTGGCCGGGCCCGAACTCCAACACCTTCACCGCCTGGATCGCGCGCCACGTGCCGGAGCTCGAGCTCGACCTGCCGGCCACCGCCATCGGCAAGGATTACCTGGGCAGCACAGTGCTCTCCACTGCGCCCAGCGGCAGCGGCTTTCAGCTCTCGCTCTTCGGGCTGCTTGGGATCGCCGCGAGCGGCGTCGGCGGGCTCGAAGTCAACCTGCTCGGCCTGAGCTTCGGCGTCGGCCGCTCCGGCCTCAAGCTGCCCGTCCTCGGGCGACTGGGCTAGCTGGGCACTACTGGGGACTGGAGCGCGTAAGCGTCATGGTCTGGCCGGCGCGGCGCATCTCGAAATGCTTGAGGAAGCTCATGCCGATCAGCACGGCCGGGAGCTTTTCGCCACCGCCTTCGATCACCATCGCGGGAACGTTGAGCAGGCCGATCTCGCCCACCTGCACGCTGGTCAGCGTTATCGCGTAGGCCGGCACGGGGCCGTTGGCGGTGCTCGTCATCACGCGCTGGCTTTGCCGCAGATCGATTCCCGCGCGCTCGGCCTGATCCCAGTTAAGGACGACCAGGGTCGCGCCGGTGTCGATCACCGCGGGGAAAGTCACGCCGTTGAGCACGGCGTTGGCAAAGAAATGGCCGCTCGAGCTCGCGCGCAGCACCGTTTCCGCAACGCTCGACTGACCGAGGCCGAGCGTGAAGCGCCGCCCGCCGGCCTCGAAGCTGGCGCGGCCGTCGCGAATGTCGGAAAGCTTCACGCCTTCGGGCGACGTTTCCCCGATCCACAGCGACCGCGCCGCCGTCCCATTGACCACTATTTGCGCTTGCGAAGGGGAAAGGCTGACGACGAACACCGACTGCGCCCATGCGGCGGACTCCACCAGGAGGCCGAGCGCCATGCCCGCCAGCGCGGAAATAAAGTTCTTCATTGAATCAGCTGGTCTTGACGTAGGTTGCTTCGAGGCAGACATTCACGAGCGCCTGCCGCTTTTCGTCCCGCACCGCCTTCATCGCACGCTCGAGCGCCGGCATCAGCTTCGAGGCCTCGGTCACGCGCTCGCCGTGACCGCCGCTCGCCTGGATGACGTGCTCGAAGCGGGGCGAAGGCTCGAGCGTGGCGAAGGGCGGCCGGGAGGTCTTCGACGCGTAGCCTTTCGGATAGACGCCGAGCGTCGAGCGGTGCACGGCCGCCCAGCGCGCGTTGTTGAAGATGACATAGAGCACCGGCAGCCGCATGGCTTCGCCGACGAAATGGCCGGGGGTCGGGTTGCCGAACATGTAGGAGCCATCGCCGAGGGTCGCGATCAGGGTCTTGTCGGGCGAGGCGAGCTTCGCGCCGAGCGCGGCGCCCAGGCCCCAGCCGAGGCCGCCGGAGGGCGGGTTGCCGAAGTAGCGCATCGGCTCGCCGATGGTCAGCTCCTCGAGCAGGATCGGGTACTCGTTGACGAGAATCGTGTCATCGGCCAGCAGCCGGTTCACGCACTGCGATGCGAACTTGGGAGTCATCGCGGGCGGGCCGCCCCGGGCCTGGCGACGGGTCGCGTGCGATTGCGCAGTCACAGCCTGCCTTCGATTCTCTACCTGAGACACAGCGTGCTTTTGCGTGCGCTCACACAAGGCATTGAGCGTCGGCGCGACGCCGCCTGTGAGCGCGAGGTCGGTCCTAAACCCGCGCAGCGGGTAGCGCGCAAAGAGTGGATCGGAGCCGACGTGCACGACTTTCGCCTCGGGCTGCGGATTGCCCTGCGACGGGAGCCATGGCACGTCGCAATCGACCACCAGGATCAGGTCGGACTGCGGCAGCAGGGCCTGTGGATCCCAGCCGGCAGCGAGCGCATGCTCGGTCGGCAGGGCGAGGTAGCGCGGCCGGTAATGGATCACCGGAATGGCAAAGGTCTCGGCGAGTTGCTGGATGGCGCGCGCCGCTTCGATGGTGCGGCCGCCGTTCGCCGTGATCAGCAAGGGCCTCTCGGCCTTTCCCAGCAATTTCGCTGCTTCGTCCAGCGTGTCTGGATCCGGCGCGGGAGGCGAGGCGGGCGAGATGGTGGAACTCTCCGAAAATTTTCCCGGAAACCGAGATGCAAGGATTTCTCTGGGCAGAGTGACGTAGACCGGCCCCTGCGGCTCGCTCTTCGCGATGGCGAGCGCGCGATCGAGGACCGTCTCGACCTGCTCCGGGTGACGCAGCTCGTAGTCCCACTTCATGAACTCGCGCAGCATGCCGCCCTGGTCGAAATGCTCCTGCGCCCAGTGGATGTAGTTGTTGCGCGCGCCGGGCAGCGCGCCCGACTCGGTGAGCGGCGTGCGGCCCGCGCTGAACAGGATCGGGATGTTCATGCGCGAGGCGTTCATCAGGCCGTTCACGGCGTTGGCCGTGCCGACGCCGACGTGCACCATCATCGCCTGCGGCCGGCCGGTGATCATGGTGTAGCCATGCGCCATCGCGACGCCGAGGTTCTCGTGCGGCACGATCACCACTTCGGGCAGCCGCCAGCCGAGCGCCTGGCCCTTGGCATAGGCCTCGACGACCGGGGCGAAGTCGGTGCCGCCGTTGGCGAAAAGGTATTCGACGCCGCGCGCCGCGAGCAGCCCCAGCCAGGCGTCGGCTGCCGTTTCGGGTCTGAAACCGACTGTTTCCGGCTTCAAGCTGACGGGATGGTCCGGTTTCACTATGAGGCCTCTCTTGTCAAACTGAATTTGACATGCTACGTTTGCGAGGAGGACGGACATGATGAATTGCGCGGAGCGACTCGTCGAGATCTTCGGCAGCCAGGCGGAGCTCGCCCGCGCCTTTCAGCTGGATCGCGCCGTGGTGCATAACTGGGTCAAGGTCGGCTATGTGCCCGCGCGCTGGGCCGGCGAGGTCGAGCGCCTTACCCAGGGCCGCATCAGCGCAGTCGAAGTCATCAACGAAGCGAGCGCGAAGAACCCGGTGCGCGTGAAGTCGCGCCCCGGCGACGCGCCCTTCGGCATTCTCTCGGAGACCGATCCCATGAACCAGTACGCCCCCGCCAAGCGCATCTACTCGTTCCACCCGCCGCAGAGGACGCTGATGGGGCCGGGGCCGACGGAGATCCATCCGCGCGTGCTCACCACGATGAGCCAGCCGGCCATCGGCTACCTCGATCCGATCTTCGTCGAGATGATGGAGGAGCTGAAATCGCTGCTGCGCTACGTCTACCAGACGAAGAACCCGCTCACCTTCCCGCTGTCGGGGCCCGGTTCCGTTGGCATGGAGTACTGCTTCGTCAACATGGTGGCGCCGGGGGACAAGGTGATCGTCTGCCAGAACGGCGTCTTCGGCGGCCGCATGCTCGAGAACGCGGCGCGCTGCGGCGGATCGCCCGTCGTGGTCGAGGACAAGTGGGGCGAGCCGGTCGATCCGCAGAAGCTCGAGGACGCGCTGAAGAAGAACAGGGACGCGAAGCTGGTCGCCTTCGTGCACGCGGAAACCTCCACCGGCTGCCAGTCCGACGCGAAGCTCCTGACGCAGATCGCGCACAAGCACGGCGCGCTGGTGATCGTCGACGCCGTCACCTCCCTCGGCGGAACGCCGGTCAAGGTCGACGAATGGGAGATCGATGCCATCTACTCGGCGAGCCAGAAGTGCCTGTCGTGCACGCCGGGGCTGTCGCCGGTGTCGTTCTCCGAGCGCGTGGTCGAGCACGTGCAGAAGCGGAAGGACAAGATCCACAGCTGGTTCATGGACATGAACCTGCTGCTCGGCTACTGGAACGCGGGCACGCGCACGTATCACCACACCGCGCCGACGAATTCGCTCTTCGCGCTGCACGAGGCGCTGCTGCTGCTGCGCGAGGAAGGCCTGGAGAACTCCTGGGCGCGCCACTCGCGCCACCACTTCGCATTGAAGGCCGGCCTG
>DATILQ010000056.1:0-2907 GCA_035476235.1 Burkholderiales bacterium | reverse complement strand
CTGCATGCGCCAGCTGGCCGCGAGCGGGGCGCGCGAAGCGGTCATCGAGGCCGCCGGCGCCAAGCCCTTCCTCGGCATCTGCATCGGCCTGCAGATGCTGTTCGAGCGCGGCGAGGAGGGCGACACCCGGGGCCTCGGCTTGCTGCCCGGCAACGTGCCGCGCTTCAGGGTCTCGGGTCTCAAGATTCCGCACATGGGCTGGAACGAGGTGCTGCAGCGGCGGCGCCACGCGCTGTGGGCGGGAATTGCCGACCGCAGCCGGTTTTACTTCGTGCACAGCTACTTCCCGGCGCCGCGCGACGAGGGGGTGACGGCCGCCACCTGCGTCTACGGCATGCCCTTTACCTGCGCGGTTGCCCGCGATAACATTTTTGCCGTACAGTTCCATCCGGAAAAAAGCCAGTCTGCGGGCCTGCAACTTCTCTCCAACTTCGTGCGCTGGCGTCCCTGATTCTCAATCGAGCACTGAGTGCTCATCATCCCGGCGATTGACCTGAAGGACGGGCTCTGCGTGCGCCTGAAGCAAGGCGACATGAGCACGGCCACCGTGTTTTCCGACGACCCGGTCGCCATGGCGAGGCATTGGGCGGCCGAAGGCGCCCGGCGCCTGCACATCGTCGATCTGAACGGCGCCATCGCCGGCCGGCCGAAGAACGAGAAAGTGATCCGCGACATGATCGCGGCGCTCGGCGGGGCGGTGCCGATCCAGCTCGGCGGCGGCATCCGCGACCTGGATGCCATCGAGGGCTACCTCGACGCGGGCGTCACCTACGTGGTGATCGGCACTGCCGCCGTCAAGAACCCCGGCTTCCTGTCCGACGCCTGCTATGCCTTTCCCGGCCATGTCATCGCCGGCCTGGACGCCAAGGACGGCAAGGTGGCGGTCGAGGGCTGGTCGAAGATGACCGGCCACGACGTCGTCGACCTGGCGAAGAAGTTCGAGGAGTACGGCGTCGAGGCGCTGATCTACACCGACATCGGCCGCGACGGCATGCTGACCGGGGTCAACATCGACGCCACGCTCAAGCTGGCGCAGGCCATCAAGACGCCGGTCATCGCCTCGGGCGGCCTCAACAGCCTCAAGGACGTGCAGGCGGTCTGCAGCCTGCTCGCTCCCGAAGGCATCATCGGCGCGATCGCCGGCCGCGCGCTCTACGAGGGAAAGCTCGACCTTAAGAAGGCCCAGGCGACCGCCGACAAGGCGCTCGCCAAGGAGTGAACGTGGGGCTTGCCAAGCGCATCATTCCCTGCCTCGACGTCGCCGCCGGCCGGGTGGTCAAGGGCGTCAACTTCGTCGGCCTGCGCGATGCCGGCGATCCGGTCGAGATCGCGGCGCGCTACGACGAGCAGGGCGCGGACGAAGTCTGCTTTCTCGACATCACGGCGAGCTCCGATGAGCGCGACATCCTGCTGCACGTCATCGAGGCGGTCGCCGAGCGCGTGTTCATCCCGCTCACGGTCGGCGGCGGCGTGCGCAAGCTCGAGGACGTTCGGCGGCTGCTCAACGCCGGGGCCGACAAGATCTCGATCAACACCGCCGCGGTGCAGAACCCGGACCTGGTGCGCGAGGCTTCGGGCGTCGTCGGCAATCAATGCATCGTCGTCGCGATCGATGCGAAAAGGAACGGCGCCGGCTGGGAGGTCTATACGCACGGCGGGCGCAAGCCCACCGGCCTGGACGCCGTGCAATGGGCGCAGCGCATGCAGGCCGCGGGGGCGGGGGAAATCCTGCTCACCAGCATGGACCGCGACGGCACGCGCGACGGATTCGACCTCGCGCTCACGCGCGCCGTGTCGGACGCGGTCGGCGTGCCGGTCATCGCCTCCGGCGGCGTAGGCAGCCTCGAGCACCTCGCGGAAGGCGTCATCGAAGGGCATGCCGACGCGGTGCTGGCGGCGAGCGTGTTCCATTTTGGCGAATTCAGCGTGCGCCAGGCGAAAGAGCACATGCGCAGCCGCGGCATCGAGGTGCGCTTGTGAACGAATGGCTCGACGAGGTGCCGTGGAACGAGCAGGGACTGGTTCCCGTCGTCGCGCAGGATTTTTCCTCCGGCAGGGTGCTCACCGTCGCGTGGATGAACCGCGCAGCGCTGGAAAGGACGGTGGCGAGCCAGGAGGCCGTCTACTGGTCGCGCTCGCGCAAGAAGCTCTGGCGCAAGGGCGAGGATTCCGGGCACGTGCAGAAAGTGCGCGAAGTGCGCATCGACTGCGACGCGGATGCCCTGCTGCTCAGGGTGGAGCAGGTGGGCGGCATTGCCTGCCATACCGGCCGCGAGAGCTGCTTCTTCAGAAAACTGCAGAACGGGAGGTGGGTGGCGACCGATCCGGTGCTGAAGGATCCGTCGCTGATCTACAAAAAATGAAACCTGGACTCTACGCAACGCTCGAGCGCATCGCCGCGACGATCGAGGAGAGAAGGCATGGAGACGTAAAGACCTCCTATGTCGCCCGGCTGCTGTCGCAGGGCGAGGACGCGCTGCTGAAGAAAATCGGCGAGGAGGCCACCGAGACCGTGCTGGCGGCGAAGAGCGGCGACCGCCTGCAGCTGGTGCGCGAGACCGCCGACCTCTGGTTTCATTGCATGATCGTGCTCGCGCGCCACGGCCTCGGCCCCGGCGACGTGCTGGCCGAGATGCACCGCCGCGAGGGCATCTCCGGCATCGACGAGAAAGCCGCCAGGAAGAAATGAACGACCCCAACTGCATTTTCTGCAAGATCGCCCGCGGCGAGATCCCGGCGAAGAAAGTCTACGAGGATGACGACGTGTTTGCCTTCCACGACATCCGGCCGCAGGCGGCGGTGCATTTGCTCATCGTGCCGAAGGAGCACCTGCCGTCGCTGTACGAGGCCGGGATGGCCCAGCTGCGGCCCCTGGGCAAGATGCTCGCGCTCGCCGGAGAGCTGGCG
>DATILQ010000055.1:0-3094 GCA_035476235.1 Burkholderiales bacterium | reverse complement strand
TGCGAACGCGGGCAAGGTGCGCGCCATCCGCCTGCATGGCGACTGCCATGTCGGCAACATCCTGTGGACCGACGACGGGCCGCACTTCGTCGACCTCGACGACGCGCGCATGGGACCGGCGCTGCAGGACCTGTGGATGCTGCTCTCCGGCAACCGCGCCGCGATGGGCGCACAGATGCACCACGTGCTCGCCGGCTACGAAGAGTTCGCCGAATTCGATCGGCGCGAGCTGCACCTGCTGGAAGCCTTGCGCACGCTGCGCCTGATCCACTACTCGGCGTGGATCGCGCGCCGCTGGGACGACCCGGCGTTCCCGGCGGCCTTCCCCTGGTTCAACACGCAGCGCTACTGGCAGGACCGCATCCTCGAGCTGCGCGAGCAGATCGCGCTGATGGAGGAAGAGCCGCTCGCCGTCGACTGAGAGGATTGTCGTTCCCGCGCAAGCGGGAACCCATGCTTTTCGAAAATCTGGGCCCCCGCTTTCGCGGAGGCGACGTTGCAAAGCTTGTCTAGTCGCCGGTCGCCACGATGCCTTTGCTTTCGATCATCAGCACCACGGCGCGTTGCGGCGCGCGCGTGCGGTGCACCACGCCTTTGGGCACGGTGAAGCCCTGCTGCGGCGCGAGCTCGACCGTGCGGCCCTCGAGATCGATACAGAAGCGGCCCTCGACGACGTAGAAGAACTCGTCCTCGCGGTCGTGCTTGTGCCAGTGGAACTCGCCCTGCAGCACGCCCAGGCGCACCACCGAATCGTTCACCTCCGAAAGCGTGTAATTGACCCACTGCTCTTTCGTCTCGCGCTGCAGCCGCGCGACGTCGATCAGCTCGAGCGGCTTGTACTTGACGTCGTTGTGGATGGTGTAAGGCGTTGCCATGGGTTCTCCTCTCAGGGGCAACCGAGGTTGCAGCCGTCGTCGAAAATGACGCGCCAGGCGCCCGTCGGCTCGCGCCGCCAGGTCGAATAGAAGCGCGCGAACACCTTGCCGTCGGGCGCGGCGACCGGCCCGGTCGAATACGCCAGCAGCCCCGAATCGAGCACCGCGACGCGGTCGGGCTGCCACGAAAAAGGCGCCTGCGGTGCGCTGTAGTAGCGCTTCCAGTATTCGGCGATCGCGCTCTTGCCGCGCAGTTCGCCGCGGCCGCCGTTCAGGAACACCGCGTCCTCGGCAAGGAAGGAGCCGAACGCCGCGTGGTCGCGCGCCGCCATGGTGGCGGCAAAGGCGCGCTCGGTGTCCATGACGTCTCTTGCCAGGGCGGCTCCGCCGCCCATAGGCGGCTCACTGGCGCACGCGGCCAGCACGGCGGGCGCGGAAAGGAGCAGCGCGCGGCGGTTCATCGGATCGGCGGCACGTAGAGCAGCCCGCCCTGGTTCCACAGCCGGTTCAGGCCGCGCTCGAAGCCGAGCGGCTTGAGATTGGCCTCGAAGCTCTCGCCGTAGTTGCCGACCTGCTTCACGATGTTGTAGGCCCAGCGGCTGTCGAGCGCCATCATCTTGCCGATGTCGCCGCTCGCACCGACGAAGCGCTGGATCGTCGGGTTCTGGCCTTTCGCCTGCTCGTCGATGTTCTTCGAGCTGAGGCCGAGCTCCTCCGCCTCGATCATGGCGAAGAGCGACCACTTGACGATGTCGAACCAGCGATCGTCGCCATGGCGCACCGCGGGGCCGAGCGGCTCCTTCGAGATGAGCTCGGGCAGGATGAGGTGATCGTCGGGCCTCGGCGCGCGCGAGGCGCGCAGCGCCACCAGCCCGGACTGATCGGTGGTGAAGGCGTCGCAGCGGCCGCTGAAATAGGCGTTCAGCACTTCCTCCAGCTTCTCGATCACGACCGGCTTGAAGCTCATCTTGTTCGCGCGGAAGTAGTCCGCGAGATTGAGCTCGGTGGTGGTGCCCGGCTGCACGCAGATCGTGGCGCCGTTCAGTTGCTTCGCGCTCTTCACGTTGAGCTTCTTCGGCACCATGAAGCCCTGACCGTCGTAGTAATTGACGCCGACGAAGTTGATGCCGAGGCTGGTATCGCGCGAGATGGTCCAGGTGCTGTTGCGCGCGAGCAGGTCCACCTCCCCGGATTGCAGGGCGGTGAATCGCTGCTGCGTCGTAAGCGCCGTATAGCGCACCTTGTTCGCATCACCGAATACCGCAGCGGCGACGGCGCGGCACATGTCGATGTCGATGCCGTGCCACACGCCTTTGGAATCCGGCGCCGAGAAGCCGGCGATGCCGGTGCTGACGCCGCATTGCACGTAGCCCTTGGCGCGCACCGCGTCGAGCGTCGACTGCGCCGCCGCAGGTGCCGAGAGCACGGCAGCGAGGACCATGAGCCAGCGCTTCATGGCGTTTCTCCTTGCAGCAGGAAGTCGCGCACGATACCGATCTGCTCCGCGCTCAACAGAGTCGGGGCATGGCCGACGCCCGCAATCTCCGCGAGCTTCGCCTTCGGTCCGCGAGCGCGCATCTGCTCGGCGGTGCCGCGTGCCAGGAGATCGGATTGCGCGCCGCGGATGACCAGCGTCGGGCAGCGCACCGCGTCGTAGGTCGGCCAGAGCTCCATGTCCTTCTCCGGCACGGTGGCGCGAAACGCCTCGCCGATGCGCGGGTCGTAATGCGGCTGCCAGCGCCCCTCCGCGTCGCGCCGCAGCCAGTTCTCCGCGAGGAAGCGCCATTGCGCCTCGCTGTGCGGGCCGAACGGCGTCGAGATGTCGCGCATGTAGCGTGCGCCGTCGTCGAAGGTCGCGAAGACATGCCGCTCGCCGGCATAGGCGCCGATGCGCTCGAGCGCCTGGCGCGCAATCACCGGGCCGATATCGTTCAGCACGAGCTGCTTGACCGGTGTACCGGGCTGCGCGGCGAGCGCCATGCCGACGAGGCCGCCGAGCGAAGTGCCGAGCCAGTTCACCGACTCGGTGTCGAGGCGCGCGAGCAGCGTGACCATGTCCGCCAGGTATTGCGGCACGGCGTAGAGCGCCGGATCCGGCAGCCGGTCCGAATCGCCGCGGCCGGCGAGATCCGGACAGGCGATCCGGAAGTGGCTCGAGAGCTCGCGCGCCAGGGGCTCGAAGTCGCGCGCCGAGCGCAAGAGGCCGTGCACGCATACCA
>DATILQ010000054.1:0-1501 GCA_035476235.1 Burkholderiales bacterium | reverse complement strand
GCGCAGGCATTCGTCGCCGGCGGGATGCCCGTAGCGGTCGTTGTAGGCCTTGAACTGGTCGACGTCGCAGAGCGCGATCGAGAGCGGCTCGTGGCTGCGCACGGCGTGCGCGAACTGGCGCTCCAGCAGGTAATCGAAGGCGCGTCGGTTGGCGATGCCGGTGAGGCCGTCCTGGTGCACCAGCGTCTCGAGACGCTGGTTGGCGCTGGCGAGCTCGCGCGAGACCTCGACCAGCCGGCCGCGCATCTTGTCGAGCCGCTGCATGGCGCGGATCTTGGCGCTCAGCACCACCGCGCTCACCGGCTTTACCAGGTAGTCGTCGCCGCCGCACTCGATGGCGCGCTCGAGGTCCTGGTCGCCGACGCTCGCCGACAGGAAGAGGATCGGTATCCAGTCCTCGGGGCTCGCGGCGCGGATGCGACGCGCCGTCTCGTAGCCGTCGATGCCGGGCATGTTCACGTCCAGCAGCACCACGCTCGGCCGCTCCGCGAGAAACAAGGCGAGCGCTTTTTCCCCGTCCTCGGCCAGGACCGGCTCGAGCTTCATCTCGCGCGCGGCCGCGGCCAGCCCGGCCCGGACGGTGGCCGAATCATCGACGATCAGGATCTTCTGCATCGTTGCTCGTCCTTCCCCGACACGCCCCCCGCTTATCGTACCGTCCGCGCCTAGCGGAGCGACGCCGGTCTCACGAAACTTTACCGGGGCGTATCAATTCACCGTCGCGCCGGTTTCCTTCACGACGCGGCCCCACTTCTCGTATTCGGTCGCGATGTAGCGGTTGAACTCGTCGGGCGGCATCGAGATCGCCTCGACGCCCGCGTTGCGGAAGCTGTGCTGCAGCTGCGCATCCTGCAGCGCCTTGGTGATGGCGTTGTAGAGCTGCTGCACGATTTCCGGCGGCATGCCGGCGGGTCCGGAAACGCTGAGCCAGAGCGTCGCTTCGTATCCGGGAACGCCCGCTTCCGCCATCGTCGGTACCTCCGGCAGCTCGAGCCAGCGCTTCGGCGAGGTGACCGCGAGCGCCATCAGCTTGCCGGCTTTCACATTGCCAAGGACGTTCGGTACGCCGGCGAATGACACGCCGACCTGGCCGCCGAGCAGATCCTGCATCGCCGGGCCGCTGCCCTTGTACGGCACGTGATTCAGCTGCACGCCGGCCATCATGTTGAAGAGCGCACCGACCAGGTGCTGCGAGCTGCCGTTGCCGGAGCTCGCAAAGTCGATCGCTCCGGGCTGCTTTTTCGCCAGCGCGATGAGCTCGCGCACCGAGTTCGCGGGCACCTTCTGCGGATTGACGACCAGCACATAGGGGCCGGCGGCCATCATCGTGATGTGGGTGAAGTCCCTGATCGCGTCGTAGGGCACGTTCTTGTAGAGATGCGCGCCGACGAGCAGCGTGCTGCCGGTGATGGCGAGGGTGTAGCCGTCCGGCGCCGACTGCGCGACGAAGCCCCAGCCGATGGTGCCGCCGGCGCCCGGCCGGTTCTCGATGTAGAACTGC
>DATILQ010000053.1:0-3749 GCA_035476235.1 Burkholderiales bacterium | reverse complement strand
GCGAGCTGGATGTTGGCGGCGTAGTCCGATTGCGGGCACCAGGCGATGGCGTCCTCGCCCGATTCGGCGAGGACGTGGAATTCGTGCGAGCCGGTGCCGCCGATCGCGCCGGTGTCGGCGGCGACGGCGCGGAACTTCAGGCCGAGGCGGGTGAAGATGCGCGAGTACGTGTCGTACATGTTGCGGTACTCGCGTTCGAGGTCGGCGGCATCGGCATGGAAGGAATAGCCGTCCTTCATGACGAATTCGCGCCCGCGCAGGATGCCGAAGCGGGGACGGCGCTCGTCGCGGAACTTGGTCTGGATCTGGTAGAAGTGCTGCGGCAGCCTGCGGTAGCTCTTCAGCTCGCTGCGCGCCAGGTCGGTGACCGCCTCCTCGGAGGTCGGCTGCAGCACGAAGTCGCGCTCGTGGCGGTCCTTGAAGCGCGCGAGCTCCGGCCCGTAGGCCTGCCAGCGGCCCGACTCCTGCCATAGCTCGGCGGGCTGCACCACCGGCATCGCGAGCTCGATCGCGCCGGCGCGGTTCATCTCCTGGCGCACGATGGCCTCGACCTTGCGCAGCACGCGCAGGCCGAGCGGCAGCCAGGTGTAGATGCCCGCCGACAGGCGCCGGATCAGGCCGGCGCGCAGCATCAGCCGGTGGCTCGCGATCTCGGCCTCGGCAGGCACTTCCTTCAGCGTGGCGATGAAAAACCTGCTGGTTCTCATTGGTCCGCACCGCCGTTGTAATTGTCGGTGGGCTGTGGAAAAATCGTTGCGCGATTCTAACTTAAGCTAACTCAAGGCGGCGCGGCCATGCTCGACAAGGAAGGCTACCGTCCGAACGTCGGCATCGTCCTTGCCAACCAGCGGAACGAAGTCTTCTGGGGCAAGCGCGTCAATCAGCACGCCTGGCAGTTTCCGCAGGGCGGCATCAATTATGGCGAGACGCCGGTGCAGGCGATGTACCGCGAGCTCGAGGAGGAGATCGGCCTGCAGCGCGCGCATGTCCGCATCCTCGGTCGCACGCGCGACTGGCTGCGCTATGAAGTGCCGGAAAGATGGGCGCGTCGCGCGCGGGAGTCCAACGGCGGCGCCTACCGCGGCCAGAAGCAGATCTGGTACCTGCTGCGCATGACGGGCCGCGACTGCGACGTCAAGCTGCGCGCCAGCGGCCACCCCGAGTTCGACGCCTGGCGCTGGCACGAATACTGGGTGCCGCTCGAGGCGGTGATCGAGTTCAAGCGCGAGGTGTACCGCCAGGCGCTGACCGAGCTGCATCGCTTCCTGCTGACGGACCGCCGCGCGCGGCTGCAACGCGCGCTGCCGGTGGGCTAGGCGCGTGGAGCGGATCTACCAGGCGCTGCCGCTGCGCGAGCTTGGCGGCGACGCCGGGTTTCGCCGGCCCACGCAGCCGTCCTCGGAACGCGTGACCCTCGAGTCGCCAGCGCTCCAGGTGATGACCGATTTCACGCGCGTTACGCCGGCGACGATCCGCCCGCAGGCACCGCTCGACGGCGCCAATCAGTTCATGATCACGCGCGGCGTGCGGCTGCTGCTGGTGGTCGACGAGCGCGAGAGCGTGCTCGGCGTTCTCACCGCGAACGACCTCCTCGGCGAGCGGCCGATGCTCGCCGCCACCGGGCGGGGGCGGCGGCGCGACGAGCTCGCCGTGAGCGACGTCATGACCCCGGCGGAGCGCGTCGAGGTCATCGAGCTGGCCGAAGTCGAGCGCGCCCGCGTCGGCCACGTGCTGGAGACGCTGCGCGGCGCCGGCCGCCAGCACGCGCTCGTGGTGGATGCCGAATCGATGGTGCGCGGCATCTTCTCGATCTCGCAGATCGCCCGCCAACTGGGCGTGTCGGTGCAGGCGGGCGGCGAGGTGGCGCTCACCTTCTCGGAGATCGAGGCCGCTCTCGTAAAATAGCGGCATGATCACGCGACACAGCCTGCTGTCGCTCGAGGCGTACGCGCGGCAGCGCAAGGAATTCCGCGCCAAGGTCATCGAGCACAAGAAGCGCCGTAACGTCCACCTGGGCGAGCACGTCGTGCTGCAGTTCGAGGACGAGCTCACCATCCGCTACCAGGTGCAGGAGATGCTGCGCATCGAGCGCATCTTCGAGGATGCGGGGATCCAGGGCGAGCTCGACGCTTACAACCCCTTGATCCCGGACGGCTCCAACTGGAAGGCGACGATGCTGATCGAATATCCGGACGAGGCCGAGCGCCGCCGCATGCTCGGGCTTCTGCGCGGCATCGAGAGGCGCGTCTGGGCGCAGGTCGCGGCAAGCGAACGCGTCTACGCCATCGCCGACGAGGATCTGGAGCGCGAGAACGACGAGAAGACCTCGTCGGTGCATTTCCTGCGCTTCGAGCTGGCGGCACCGATGCGCGCGGGGCTCGCACGCGGCGCCGGGCTGTCGATGGGCGTCGATCATCCTCAATACCGCGTCGACGTGGAAGTAGCGGCCGAGATCCGCGCCTCGCTCGTGGCGGACCTCGCTTGAGGTGGCTTCTCGTCCTGCTGCTGGCGGGCTGCGCGCCGACTCAGCCGGTGAGCGACTGGGAGCGGCAGAACCGCCAGGGCCTGATCAGCGAAGACACGGCGGCGCCGCCGCCCTATCCGCGCCAGGCCGACCTGATCGAGTTCTACGTGAGCCCGAGCGCCGAATTCAGGTATTTCGTCGACGCGCGTTCACTGAGCGTGGGCGCCGACCGGATCGTGCGCTTCACGCTCGTCGCGCGCAGCCCGAGCGGCGTAGACAACGTGAGCTACGCAGGAATCCGCTGCCCTCGCGAGCACCGGCTTTACGCCGTTGCGCGTGCCGAGGGCAGCTGGAGCAACAGGGACAGCGACTGGCGGGAATTCGCCCGCGGCACGTCGCTCGGCTGGCAATATGCGCTGGCGCACCACTTCTTCTGTCCGCACCGCGATCCGATCCGCAGCGCCGCGGAGGGCGTCGACGCGCTGCGGCGCGGCAGCCACCCGGCGGTCTACGTCGACCCGAAAAATCTAGGCGGCACCAACTAGAGCAGGACCAGGTTATCGCGGTGGATCAGCTCGGGCTCGTCGAAGTAGCCGAGGATCGACTCGATCTCGGCTGACGGGCGGCGCACGATCTGCCGCGCCTCCGCCGCCGAGTAGTTGACGAGGCCGCGCGCCACCTCGCGGCCCTGCGGGTCGAGGCAGCCGACCACCGCCCCGCGGTCGAACTCGCCGGACACTTCGACGACTCCGATCGGCAGCAGGCTCTTGCCGTCGCGCACCACCGCCCTGACTGCGCCGGCGTCGAGGCGCAGCCGGCCGGTGACCGTCAGGTGGTCGGCAAGCCACTGCTTGCGCGCGGCGAGCGGCACGGTCTGCGCGGTCAGCAGCGTGCCGAGGCGCTCGCCCTGCGCGAGCCGCACCAGCACCTCGGGTTCGCGTCCCGAGGCGATGACGGTGTGCGCGCCGCTGCGCGCGGCGCGCTTTGCCGCCTGCACCTTGGTCAGCATGCCGCCCTTGGCGAGCACGCTGCCGGTGCCGCCGGCAATGGTTTCCAGCCGCGGGTCGCTCGCCTGCGCGTGTTCGATCAATTTTGCACTCGAGTCTCGGCGGGGATCCGATTCGTAAAGAACCGCCTGGTCGGAGAGCAGGATCAGCGCGTCGGCCTCGACCAGGTTGGTGACCAGCGCGCCGAGCGTGTCGTTGTCGCCGAACTTGATCTCGTCGGTGACCACGGTGTCGTTCTCGTTGATCACCGGGATCACGCCGAGCTCAAGCAGCGTGCG
>DATILQ010000052.1:0-3326 GCA_035476235.1 Burkholderiales bacterium | reverse complement strand
GCACCCGCCAGCGAGGAGCGGACGGAGAGCAGGCGGGGGGAGTTGGTGGCCGCGCGCATCGCGTGGATGGCGTTGACCACGAGGTCGAGGATGACCTGCTGGACCTGGGTGCGCCCGCATTCGACGAGCGGCAGATCTGCGGCGAGCGAGGTCTCGAGCGAGATGCCGTTGCGCTGCATCTCGTCGTGCGTCAGCCTGAGCGCCTCGCGGATCGCCTCGTTGAGATCGAAGCGCTCGCGCTGCGGCGCCTGGCGTTGCACGAGCACGCGGAGCCCGCCGATGATCTCGCCTGCGCGCTTGCCTTCGTCGGCGATGCGTTCGAGCGAGCGCAAGGCCCGGTCGAGATTGGGCGGCTGCGCCGCGAGCCAGCGCGAGCAGGCGGCGGCGCTCGCGACGATCGCGCCGAGCGGCTGACTCAATTCATATGCGATCGAGGCGCCGAGCACTTCCAGGGTCTTCTCGCGGTGGAGGCGCGCCAGCGCTTCCTGCACCTCGTTCAGCGCTTCATCCTCATTCGCCGGCGTGCTTCGCTTCTCAGTTGTTGCCATGACGATCACCTGTCGTTTGCCATGTCGTGGCCGGAGTTTGCATGGCAGACGCTGCTCGACCTATCCCCGCGAGGTAGGGGAGACGCATCCCTCCCCCGGCCGGGGGATACGGTCATGCAGCGTTCCTCATCAGCGCGTTCCTCATATCGATCAGCTTTTTGTTCAGCGCCTCGATCTCCGGCATCGGGCATTCCATCGCCGCCGCGATGCAGCCCGGGATTTCGACCGCACGCGCCTGCAGCTTGCGGCCGGCGGGCGTGAGCGCGACGATGACCTGGCGCTCGTCGCTCTTCGAGCGCCGGCGGGTCAGGAGGCCCGCCGCTTCCAGGCGCTTGAGCAGCGGAGTCAAGGTCGGCGAATCCAGGAACAGGGACTCGCCGATCTGGGAAACCGTGCGCTGGTCCGCGTCCCACAGCACCAGCATCACGAGGTATTGCGGATAGGTGAGCCGCAGTTCCTTCAGCGACGGACGGTAGACCTTGTTCAGCCCCGTCATCGTGGAATAGATGGCGAAGCAGAGGAGCTGGTCCGGGACGAGCGTCTTGCGCGGCGCGGTGACGGGCGGCTTCGCTTTGCGCATGCAGGCAAATGTATCGCACGCAATCTATTTGCAAGCGACATGTTCATGGCGCTTGTTGCAACGGCTCGACAATTGACAACCAGCCCCCGGCCGGGGGATTAAAGACAGCTCTCGGTCGTCACACAATCCGCTCAGACCAAGCAAAACCCAGTGTCCCTGCTCACAACGACCTTCGGCTTTCACTCGACGCCCCGGGAAATCATCCGCGGCGTCGACCTCACGGGCCGGCGCGCCGTCGTCACCGGCGGCGCAGCGGGCATCGGCATCGAGACCGCGCGCGCGCTGGCGGAGGCGGGGGCGCACGTGGTCCTCGCGGTGAGGCGTCCCGACGCGGCCGCGCCCGTGGTCGAAGCCCTGCAGCAATCGACGGGCAACCGCGCGATCTCCGCCGCGCCGCTGGACCTCGCCGACCTGCGCTCGGTGCGTGCGTTTGCTCGTGCCTGGGACGGGCCGCTGGACATTCTTGTCAACAACGCCGGCATCATGGCCGTGCCGCAGCGCGAAGAGACCGCGCAGGGTCACGAGCTGCAGCTCGGCACCAACTTCATCGGGCACTTCGCATTGACGCTGTGGCTCCACGGCGCGCTGGCGGCCGCGCAGGGAGCCCGCGTGGTTTCGCTCAGCTCGAGCGCTCACCAGTTTTCGCCGGTGATGTTCGACGATCTGCACTTTCGCTTTGTCCCGTACACGCCGTTCGGTGCCTACGGCCAGTCGAAAACCGCCAACGCGCTGCACTCGGTCGGCATCACGCGCCGTTGGCGCGACGACGGCATCACCTCGAATGCTGTCAACCCCGGAGCGATCGCCACTGGCCTGCAGAAGCACACCGGCGGCTTGAAGACACCCGTGGAGCGCCGCAAGAGCCCGGAGCAGGGCGCCGCGACCTCGGTGCTGCTCGCTGCTTCTCCGCTGCTGCGCGGGGTGAGCGGCCGCTACTTCGAGGACTGCAACGAAGCGCGGCCGGTCCACGCACGCACTACTGATTTCAGCGGCGGCGTCGCGCCTTACGCGCTCGACGCCGCAAATGCCGAGCGGCTGTGGGAGGTCGGGCTGAAGCTGATCGCCTAGCGGGCGTTTACTGCTTCGGCGCAGGCTCGACGGAGATCGCCGCTGCCTCGATGTAGGTCGCTTCGACCTGGTCGCCGACGCTCACCAGCGCGAACTGCTTCGGGTCGTGCACCAGGAGGTCCACCACCAGGGTCGGGCCGCGCAGCGTGACGGTCTGCGTCGCCGGATCGAGCGCGACGACATCGGCGACCACGTGGACCTCGCGCGCACCGCCGGCGGCCGGCCGTTCGCCGGGCCGGGCGATTCCGCCGGCATCGGTCTCGGTCCGCGCGACCACCGCCTTGCCGCCCTTCTTCAGCTCGAGCGTGAGCGCCTGGTAGTAGCGCATGAAGACGAAGTCGCCCACCTTGATCTCGCTGAAGTTCGTCACGTCCGGCCCGACCGCGACGGTAACGAGCTCGCCGTTCGAGCCCTTGAGCGTGACCGTGCGATCCGCGGCATTCATGGCCTCGACCGTGGCGCTGACCTCGGCGATGCGCTCGTCGGTGCGCTTGCCCGGCGCGGTGGTGGTGAAGACCGCGCCGCCCGACGCTTGGGCGAGAACGGTCGTGGGCACGAGTAAGGTAAAAGCCAGACTGAAGACTGCGGCGCGCATTTCTTGACTCCTGGTTGGGTGCCTGACCTCTCAGGCTTTATGTCACCTGCAGAAAATCAGATCAGGCCGAGCGCCGCCGCCCGATAGACCGCCTGTGCGCGGCTCCGGACCGTCAGCTTCCAGAAGATGTTTTTCGCATGCGACTTGACGGTCTCGGGCGCGATGCACAAGTGGCGCGCGATTTCCTTGTTGGACAGCCCGTTGCTCATCAGGTGCACGACCGAGCGTTCGCGCGTCGACAGGTTCGCTTCAGGATGCTGGATGCCGTCCGCGTCGCGGGACAGCTCGGTGAAGGATTGCTCGAAGAGAGTCACGATAGCCAGTGTCGTAAGTTCGTGACGAGCAATCTACCGAGGCGCTTGCGGCTGCGCCATAGCGACTTTCCGTTAGGGCTGCTGCCGCGCCGCCAGCGCCTTGTTGATGGCACCGAGCAGCTCGCGTTCGCTGAAAGGCTTGAGAAGGAAAGTTCTGTTCTCGCCTTGTTCGGTCAACTGCCGGCCCTTGATCAGCTCGAGGCGGCCGGTGATCAGGATGA
>DATILQ010000051.1:0-2451 GCA_035476235.1 Burkholderiales bacterium | reverse complement strand
GGTCGAGGCCGAAGCGCGGCGCAAACACCGAGAATTCGTCGGCTGTGAGCGCCGCGCGCACCTCCTCGCGATCCCACACGTAGAACTTGCCTTCGTGGCCTTCCGAGTCGGCATCGAGGCTCGAGTAGTAGCCGCCCTCGGGCGACTGCATCTCGCGCAGCACCCAGTCGGCGGTCGTGTTCGCCACTTTCCCATACAGGGCGTCGGCGCTCGCGAGTGCAGCCTGAGCGTAGGCCGCGAGCAGCGCACCGTTGTCGTAGAGCATTTTCTCGAAGTGCGGGATCATCCAGTACTCATCGACGGAATAGCGGCAGAAGCCGCCGCCGAGCTGATCGTTGATGCCGCCGTCCGCCATGCGGCGCAGCGTCAGCGTCGCCATGTAGAGCGCCTGGAGGTCGGGCTCGGGCGCTGCGGCGCTCGAGCGCCAGCGCGCGAGCAGCCATTCGATCATCTCCGCGTGCGGAAACTTCGGGGCACCCCCGAACCCGCCGTTGCGGGAGTCGAAGCCGCGGGCGAGCTGCGCGCGGCAGGCGGCGAGGGGCGCGTCGGTGAGCTCGCTGTCGGGCCCCGCGGGCTTTGGAGTGAGCTCGGCGAACGCCGCCATCAGCGCCTCGTTCTGCTTCCTGAGCTCGGGCGCGCGCTCCCGGTAGTAGGCGGCGACGCGCTGCAGGATGTCCTTGAAGGCAGGCAGGCCGTAGCGGGCTTCCTTCGGGAAATAAGTGCCGCCGAAGAAAGGACGCTGATCATCATGAGTGAGGAACATGGTCAGCGGCCAGCCGCCGCCGCGCTGTGTGAGCATCTGCTGCGCGATCTGGTAGATGCGATCGATGTCGGGACGCTCCTCGCGATCTACTTTGATGTTGATGAAGTTGTCGTTGAGGATTTTCGCGGTGGCTTCGTCTTGGAAGCTTTCTTGCTGCTTGATGTGGCACCAGTGGCAGGCGTTGTACCCGACGCTCAGGTGAATCGGCTTCCTATCGCGCAGCGCGCGCTCGAGGGCTTCCCGGCCCCACGGGTACCACTCGACGGGATCGTGCGCGTGATGCAGCAGATAAGGGCTCGTCTCGTTGACGAGATGGTTGGTGTACTTCGGCGAGCCGTCGCTATTCACATGCCTGGTCTGCGTCATGGCTTGCAGTCCGGACCTTTGCGTTGATTCTGTATACTCCGAATCCGATTTTCCCGCCCCCCCCTGAATCTCATGTCCCGTCCCGCGCACTACCCAGCCCACCGAGCCGATGAAAACTCGGGCGTGCTGCGCCTGAAGCGCGGCGAGGAACGGCGTCTCGCGGCCGGCCACCTGTGGGTGTTCAGTAACGAGGTCGACACCGACCGCTCACCGCTGGGCGCTTTCGCGCCGGGCGAGGTCGTGCAGCTGCACTCTTACCGCGACGCGTTCCTCGCTTACGCCTACGTCAATCCGCACGCCTTGATCTGCGCACGCATCCTGTCGCGCGACGCAGCGCAGCCGGTGACCGCCGGGCTCATCGAGCAGCGCCTCGCCGCCGCGCTCGCGCTGCGTGCGCGGCTCGGCGATGCGCGTTACTGCCGCTGGGTGTTCGGCGAGTCGGATCTGCTCCCGGGACTGGTTCTCGATCGATACGGGGACGTGGTCGTTGGGCAGATAGCGACCGCCGGCATGGAGGCGCTGCGTGAGCCGATCGAGCACGCGGTGCGCGCCGTCGTCGACCCGCAGGCACTCATCTGGAAAAACGACACCGCCGCGCGCGATCTCGAGCAGCTGCCGCACCTGCTGCAGCCGGCGTTCGGAGCGGTACCCGCGGAGGTCGGCGTCGTGGAAGGCGGGCTGAGCTTCACCGCGCCGCTTGCGCAGGGTCAGAAGACCGGCTGGTTCTACGACCAGAGCGCCAACCGCGCGCGCCTGCGACGTTACGTCGTTCCAGGTGCGCGCGTGCTCGATGTGTGTTCGTACGTCGGCGCCTGGGCGGTGACGGCACTCGATCAGCGCGCGGCCCGCGCCTGCTGCGTGGACTCATCGCCCGTCGCGTTGGAATACGCCGCCGCCAATGCGCTCCGGTACGGCAAGACCATCGAGCCGTTGCGCGCCGACGCGTTCGATGCCCTCAAGGCATTGCTCTCTCAGGGTGGGCAATTCGACGTGGTAGTGCTCGATCCGCCGGCGTTCATCAAGCGCAAGAAGGACATTCCGCAGGGGCAGGCCGCTTACCGCAAGCTCAACCAGCTCGCTCTCGGGCTGCTCGCGGAAGGCGGGCTGCTGGTATCGTGCTCCTGCTCCTATCACCTCGCCGCCGAGGAGTTGCTGGAGGCCATCCAGGCGGCTGCACGGCACGCCGGGCGCTTCGTGCAGATCCTCGAGGCTGCCGGCCAGTCGCCCGATCACCCGCTCCATCCTGCGATTCCGGAAACCCGCTACCTCAAAGCGTTCTTCTGCCGCGTCACGCGCGCGGTCGGCTAAACTTCCCGCCCCAT
>DATILQ010000050.1:0-13386 GCA_035476235.1 Burkholderiales bacterium | reverse complement strand
GCGCTCGCCGCCTGCGGCGAAAAGGAGCCAAAGCCGGCAGCCCAGCCGCAGGTCGAGAACCACAGCGTGGTGGTGTTTCCGGCCGGCAGCGCGCAGGTCGCCTCCATCGTTTCGGTACCGATCGAGCCGCGGCGCGAAGCGGTGATTCGATTCAATGGCCGCCTGGTGTGGAACGAAGACCGCACCGTGCGCGTATTCGCGCCCTTTGCCGGCCGGGTGACCGCCATCGCGGTGCGTCCGGGCGACCGCATCGCCGCGGGACAGAGCCTCGCCACCGTGTCGGCGCCGGAGCTCGGCCTGGCGCAGGCCGAGGCGCGCAAGGCGGAGCAGGATTTCCTGCTGGCGCAGAAAAACCGCGCTCGTATCGAGGAGCTGCATGCGGCGGGCATCGCGCCAGCCAAGGACCTGCAAGCCGCGCTGGCGGAAGAAGCCCGCGCCGCGTCCGAGCGCTCGCGCACGCAGGCAAAGCTGCGCGCCTACGGCGGCGCGCCCGCCGATGTCAACCAGGCGTTCGTGCTGCGCAGCCCGCTATCCGGCGTGGTGGTCGAACGCCAGCTCAATCCCGGTCAGGAATTGCGGCCGGACGCCGCGCCGCCAACCGGTCTGTTCGTGATCTCCGACCCGTCGCGCCTGTGGTTCGTGCTCGACGTGTCGGACAAGGACCTTGGCGCGGTGCGCCCCGGGGTCGAAGTCAGTCTCTCCACAGCCGCCCTGGGCGACGAGCGAGTGGCGGGGCGCATTACGCACGTCGCGGATGTCGTCGACCCGCAGACGCGGACCATCAAGGTGCGCGGCACGATCGCCAACGCCGAGCGCAGGCTGAAGGCCGAGATGTTCGTCACCGGCGAGATCAGGGTGCCCGCCGGAATCGGCTTGCTGGTCCCCGGCAAGGCGGTCTATCTGCGCGGCGAGCAATACTTCGTATTCGTCGAGGCCGGCAACGGCCGCTTCGAGCGCAGGGCGGTGCGCCTGGGCGCGGCCAGCAACGGCTATTCGCTGATTCTCGAGGGCATCGGCGCGAACGACAAGGTCGTGACCGACGGCAGCTTGCTGCTCGAGCGCGTGCTGGCGTCGAAGGACTGAACGCGCGGCATGATCAAGCGGATCGTTTCGTTCTCGCTCTACCAGCCGCTATTCATCGTGCTCGGCGTGGCGCTTTTCATCGGCGGCGGAATCTGGGCCTTCAAGAATCTGCCGGTCGAGGCGTTCCCCGACGTCACCGACACGCAGGTCACGGTGATTTCGCTGTTTCCCGGCCGCGCCGCCGAGGAGGTTGAGAAGCAGATCACCATCCCGCTCGAAGTCGGCCTGTCCGGCCTGCCCGGGGCGGTTCGCATGTTCTCGCATACGCAGTTCGGGCTGTCGTTCATCATGCTCACTTTCGATGACCGCTACAGCGGCTACTTCGCGCGCCAGCAGGTGGTGGAGCGCCTGCGCGAGGTGGATATGCCCGAAGGCGCGCAGTCCGAGCTGGCGCCGTTTTCCACCGCGATCGGCGAGATCTACCGTTACCGGATGAAGGGCGAAAAGGTGTCGCCGCGCGAGCTGCGCACCTATCAAGACTGGGTGGTGAGCCGGCAATTGCGGCTGGTGCCGGGGGTCGCCGACGTGGTCACGCTCGGCGGCCTCGTGAAGCAGTACGAGGTGCGGCCGGATCCTGCGCGGATGCGCGACTACAAGGTGACGCTGGCGCAGCTGTCGCAGGCGATCCAGCGCGGCAACGCCAACGCCGGCGGCAGCTACGTCGAGCAGGGCCGCCAGCAATTTCTCATCCGCGGCATCGGCCTGTTCACCGGTCCTGAAGACATCGGCAACGTCGTCGTCGCCGAGCGCTCCGGCACGCCGATCCTGGTGAAGGATATCGCGCGGGTGGCGACCGGCGCGGTGCCCAGGCAAGGCGTGGCCGGGCAGGACGATGACGACGATGTCGTGACCGGCGTGGTGCTGATGCGCCGCGGCGAGAATCCGTCCGAGGTGCTCAAGGCGGTGCGCGCCAAGATCGACCAGGTCAACGACACCGGCCTGCCCGCCGGAGTGAAGGTGGTGCCGATCTACGACCGCACCTGGCTGATCGGCAAGACGCTGACCACGGTGTTCACCAACCTCGTCGAGGGCGCGCTTCTGGTTTCGATCGTGCTGTGGATGTTCCTGGGCAATCTGCGCGCCGCCGCCATCGTCGCCGTTACCATTCCGCTCGCGCTGCTCGCCACCTTCCTGGGCCTGACCTTCATCGGCATCCCGGCCAACCTGCTTTCGCTGGGCGCGATGGACTTCGGCATCATCGTCGACGGCGCGGTGATCGTGGTCGAGAACATCTTCCGCAAGCTCACCACCGCGGTCCACGACCACGAGACGCTTGACGATGAGCGGCGCCACAGCCTGATCCTCGATGCCGCGGTCGAAGTCGGGCGGCCGACGCTGTTCTCGATGCTGATCATCATCGCCGCGCACATCCCGATCTTCACGCTGCAGCGCCACGAGGGGCGCATCTTCGCGCCGATGGCGTACTCCGTGGTCTCGGCGTTGGTCGGCGCGCTGATCCTGTCGCTGACCCTGGTGCCGCTGCTTTCCGCGGTGATGCTGAAAAAGAACCTGCCGGAGCAGGAAAACTTCCTGGTGCGCGGCGCGAAGGCCCTCTACGCGCCGGCGCTGCAGTGGACGCTGCGCCACGCTCGGCTAGTGCTCGGGGCGGCGGTGGTTTGTCTCGCCCTGAGCCTGGCGCTCGTGCCGCAGCTCGGCACCGAGTTCCTGCCCGAGCTGAACGAGGGAGCGGTTTGGGTGAACGTGAATTATCCGACCAGCGTCTCGGTGTCAGAAGCGCAGGAGCTCTCCAAGCGGGTGCGCAACGCGATCCGCAAGTTCCCCGAGGTGGTGAGCGTCACGTCGAAGGCCGGACGGCCCGAGGACGGCACCGACCCGAAGCTGATCAACATGGCCGAGTTCCTGGTCGACCTGAAGCCCGAGAACGAATGGCAGCGAGGTGTCGACAAGCCCAGGCTGCTGCGTGAGATGGACGCCGAGGTCAACAAGATTCCCGGCATCACGCCGAGCTTCTCGCAGCCGATCCGCGACAACGTGCTCGAATCGATTTCTCAGATCGACGGCCAGATCGTGATCAAGGTGTTCGGCGACGACCTCGATGTGCTGCGCGACCAGGCCGTGGCGGTGCTCAAGCAGGTGGAGAGCGTGCCCGGGGTCGCGCGCGCCTTCGTCGACCGGTTGGGCGAGCAGCCGCAGATCCAGGTGCGTGTCGACCGCGCGCGCGCGGCGCGCTACGGCCTCAACGTCTCAGACATCCAGGACGTGATCGAGACCGTGCTTGGCGGCAAGCAGGTGACGCAGATGTGGGAGGGCGAGCGGCGTTTCGGCGTCGCGGTGCGTCTCGACGAGCCCGAGCGCACGCTGGTCCGCATGCAAAGCCTGCTGGTGGCGACCTCGGCGGGCGCCTATGTGCCGCTCTCCGAGGTGGCGAGCTTCCGCTCCGTCGGCGGCCTGATGAACATCGCGCGGGAGAACGGCAAGCGCGTGTTTGCCATCGGCGTGTTCATTCGCGGCCGCGACATGGGCGGCGTGGTCTCCGACATGCAGGCGCGCGTGGCGCAGCACGTCAAGCTGCCGCAGGGCTATTCCATCACCTGGTCGGGCGAGTTCGAGAACCAGGAGCGGGCGATGGCGCGGCTAGCGGTGATCGTGCCGATCTCGATCCTGGTGATCTTTCTGCTGCTGTTCGACGCCTTCAGGTCGTTCCGTTCCTCGCTGCTGATCGTCGCCAACATCCCGTTTTCGGTGATCGGCGGCATTGTCGCGCTGTGGATGACCGGCATCTATCTTTCGGTGTCGGCGGCAATCGGCTTCATCGCCCTGTTCGGGCAGTCGGTGCTGAACGGCGTGGTGATGGTGGCGCTGTTCAACGAGCTGCGCGAGGGCGGCATGGCGCCGGAGGAAGCGGTGGTCAGCGGCGCGATCACGCGGCTGCGCACCGTGCTGATGACCGCGCTGCTCGCCTCGCTCGGCCTGCTGCCGATGGCGCTTTCCACCGGGATCGGCGCAGAGACGCAGAAACCCCTCGCCGTGGTGGTGATCGGCGGACTGGTTTCGGCGACGCTGCTCGTTCTTTTCGTTCTGCCAGTAATCTACGTGATGCTCTACCGCCGCGAGGAAAGGACCACGGTATGATCAATCGAAAGGCTTCCGATGCGAATTCTGATCGTTGAGGACGACCCGTCGCTCGCCTCCGGCCTGGCGCGCATCCTGGAGGCTGAAGGCTACGCGGTAGACCTGGCCGGCCGCGGCGAAGAGGCGGTGGGCGCCGCGCGCGGGGAGCGCTTCGACCTCGTCATCCTCGACATCGGCTTGCCCGGCATGGACGGCTTCGAGGTGCTGCGCCGGCTGCGCGGCGCCGAGCACCGCGTCCCGGTGCTGGTGCTGACGGCGCGCGATACGGTGAGCGACCGCGTGCACGGGCTCGACCTGGGCGCCGACGATTACATGGCCAAGCCCTTCGCCATGCCCGAGCTGGCGGCGCGCGTGCGCGCGCTCATCCGTCGTTCGCTGGCGCAGACCGGGCCGAAGATCGTGCACGGGCCGCTGACCCTCGACACCGTGGCGCGGCGCGCCTACCTCGCCGGGGAGCCGCTCGAGCTCGCGGCGCGGGAGTGGGCCGTGCTGGAGGTGTTGCTCGGCAAGGTGGAGAAGATCGTCTCGAAGGAGAGCATCATCCAGGCGGTCGCCGGCTGGGACGAGGATCTTTCCCCCAACGCCATCGAGGTCTACATTTCGCGCCTCAGGACCAAGCTGGAGCGCGCCGGAGTGCACATTCGCACCGTGCGGGGCTTCGGCTACATGCTGGAGGAGTTCAAAATACGCTAGATGGCCGACGCAAGCCTCCGCGGGCAGCTGCTGCGCCTGCTGCTTCTCCCGGTCGCCGGTATTCTGGCAGTGAGCTCGGTGGCGGCGTACTACCTCGCCCGCGAACCCGCCACCGATGCCTACGACGGCGCGCTCATCGACGCCGGGATCGCGCTTGCCGATCGCATCCACGTGCGCGACGGCGCGTTGGCGGTCGACCTGCCGAGCGCCGCCGAGCAGATCCTGCGCACCGACCAGTTCGACACGATTTACTACCTGGTGCGCGACCCGTCGGGCAAGCTGATCGCCGGCGACGCGGGAATCCCGCCGCCCCCGGTCGCGCAGCGCCCGCGAGACGGCTCGGTTTTTTATGACGCAACCTACCGCGACACCAGGGTTCGTGCCGCGGCGCTGCTGGCGCCCTGCGGCGGCCAGGTCTGCACCATCACGGTCGCCGAGACGACGCGCAAGCGCGACCGCCTGGTGCGCGAGATCCTGTTCGGCAGCGTCATGCCCCAGGCGCTGCTCGCGGTGCTGACGCTCGCGCTGGTGTGGTTCGGCGTGGCGCGGGGCCTGGCGCCGCTCGAGCGGCTCTCGGGAGAGATCCGCAAGCTTTCCCCGCGCGACCTGCGGCCGATCGACCCTGCGCTGGCGCCGGCAGAGACGCGCCCGCTGATCGAGGCGCTGAACCAGCTGCTGGTGCAGGTCGAGGAATCGAACCGCAACCAGCAGCGCTTCCTCGCCAACGCCGCGCACCAGTTGCGCACGCCGCTCGCGGGACTGCGCACGCATGCCGAGCTCGCGCTCGCCCAGCCGCTCTCGGAGGAGACCCGCGCCGAGATCGAGCAGGTGCACAGCGCGACCGTGCGCATCGCGCGGCTGGCGAACCAGCTGCTGGCCCTGGCGCGCGCCGAGCGCGGCGGGCGGGTCGAGCCGCATTCGGCGGTGGACCTGAAGGGGCTGGCGGAAGGCGCGGCCGACGAATGGGTGCACAGCGCGCTCGCGCGCGACCTCGACCTGGGCTTCGAGCTCGCGCCGGCGAGCGTCAGCGGAGACGCCCTCCTGCTGCGCGAGGCGCTCGGCAACCTGGTCCACAACTCGATCGAGTACGTGCCGCGCGGCGGCCACATTACCGTGCGCACCGGGGCGCGGAACGGCCGGGCGTTCATGGAGATCGAGGATGATGGTTCGGGCATCCCCCCCCAGGAGCGCGAGCGTGTCCTGGAGCGCTTCTACCGCGTGCCCGGCACCACCGGCACCGGCAGCGGCCTGGGCCTCGCCATCGTGCGCGAGATCGCCGCCGGCCACGGCGCGGCGCTCGAAATCAGCCATGGCAGCGGCGGCCGCGGCTGCCGAGTTGCGATAACATTCCCCCATGGATAGCGTCGATATCGAGGTCCTGCGCAGCGCCGAGGCATGGCGCAGCCAGGGCCGGCGGGTAGCGCTGGGCACCATTGTCAAGACCTGGGGCTCCGCCCCCCGTCCAGTGGGGGCGATGGTTGCGATCCGCGACGACGGTCAAGTGGTCGGCTCGGTGTCGGGCGGCTGCGTCGAGGACGACCTGATCGACAAGGTCAAGGCCCGGGTGGTGGCCGCCGGCAAGCCCGAGCTGGTGACCTATGGCGTCACCAACGAGGAGGCGACGCGCTGGGGACTGCCCTGCGGCGGAACCCTGCAGCTTGTCCTGGAACCCCTGACCGACCATAGCCGCATTGCGGAATTGCTCGACCGAATCTCGCAGCAGCAGCTGGTGAAGCGGCGCCTGGAAATGGACAGCGGCCGCGCCACGCTCGAGCCGGGGCGCTGGCAGGATGTGCTCGAGTTCGATGGCCAGGTGCTGAGCGCGGTGCACGGCCCCCGCTGGCGGCTGGTGCTGATCGGCGCCGGCCAGCTCACGCGCTATCTCGCCGAGATGGCGCACATGCTCGACTACCACGTCAGCGTGATCGATCCGCGCGAGGAATACGCGAACGGCTGGGACCTGGCCGGAGTGCCCCTCGACCGCGGCATGCCCGACGACGTGGTGCGCGAGCTGAACCTGGACGGGCACAGCGCCGTCATCGCGCTCACGCACGATCCCAAACTGGATGATCTCGCGCTGATGGAAGCGCTCAAGTCGGCAGCGTTCTATGTCGGCGCCATCGGCTCGAAGAAAAACAACGATGCGCGGCGCGCGCGCCTGCGCGAATTTGACGTGTCCGACGAGGAGATCGCGCGCCTGCGCGGCCCGGTCGGGCTCTACATCGGCTCGAAGACGCCGCCCGAGATCGCGGTGGCGGTCCTCGCCGAGATGACCGCGGTGCGCCACGGCGTGAGCGAGCCGACCTGGGCCGCCAAGCCCGAGCGCCGCTTCGCTCCTTCCGCCTGCGAAGTCAAGACGACGACTTGAAGAACATCGTCGGGCTCCTGCTCGCCGCGGGATCTGCGAAGCGCTTCGGTTCGGACAAGCTGCAACACTCTCTGCCGCACGGCGTATCCATCGCCGTGCAGGCGGCGCGCCATTTGAAGTCCGAGCTGGACCGGGTGGTCGCCGTCACCAAGCCTGGCGCCGATGAGCTTGCCGCGCAGCTCAAGAAAGAAGGCTGCGAGGTGACGGTGTGCGAAAACGCTACCGAAGGCATGGGAGCGAGCCTCGCCTGCGCCGCCCGCGCCGCGGGTGAAGCCGACGGCTACCTGGTGGCGCTCGGCGATATGCCATTCGTGCGCCGCACCTCGATTGCGGCGGTGCGCGCGGCTCTCGCCGGCGGCGCGGCGCTGGCGGCGCCCTATTTCCGCGCGCGGCGCGGCCATCCGGTCGGAATGGCGGGAAGCTTTTACGCGGAGCTGCTGAAGCTGCGCGGCGACGAGGGCGCAAAACGCCTGCTCGCCGCGCACGAGAATCGCCTCGTGAAAATTCCAGTCGGCGATCCGGGGGTGGTGCGCGACATCGATACGCGCGACGACCTCGCGCCGCCGCTGCGAATCTGACGTATGATCGCCGCGGGAGGATAGGCAGGAGCGTGGCACAGAACCCGCGGCGCGCAGTGCTTTTTGCCGACGTCTGCGACAGCACCGCGATCTACGAGTCGCTCGGTGACACGCAAGCACTCGCCCTCATCAACCGGCTTCTCGGTCACCTGGACCAGAAAATCGCCGAATGCAGCGGCACCATCGTCAAGCGGCTCGGTGACGGCATGGTGTGCCAGTTTTCCGCGCCCGACGCGGCGCTGCGCGCGGCCTGCGAGATGCAGAGCGCAGCATTCGGTCTTGCGTCGGGAAGCGCTCCCAAGCTCGCCATCAAGGTGGTGTTCACCTATGGCCCGGTCATCATGGAGGGCGCCGATGTGTTCGGCGACACGGTGAACGTGGCCGCGCGCCTCGTCGCCGTGGCCAATCCCGAGCAGGTCCTCACCACGCAGCAGACGGTCGACTCGCTCGCCCCGGAACTGCGGGCGCGCTGCCGGCCGCTGTACCCGATGAAAATCCGCGGCAAGGCCGACGCGGTCATGGTTTGCGACGTCGTGTGGCGCGACGACGACGATCTCACGGAAACCATGCTGCGCGATGGCGACGTCGCGGGCCAATGGAACCTGAAGCTCGCTTATGGCGGCAGCATGTTCATGGTCGAGCCGGCGGGCTCGCTGCGCCTCGGCCGCGACAAGGGCAACGACGTGGTCATCGCCAGCACCCGCGCCTCGCGCGTGCACGCGCGCATCTTCGGGCGCCACGGCAACTTCGTGATCGTCGACCAGTCCTCGAACGGTACCTTTGTCCTGATCGACGGCAACAGCCGCGAGATGGTCCTGCGGCGGGAGGAAGCGCTGCTCGGCGAGCGCGGCTGGATCGGCCTGGGCAAGTCGGCGGCCATGCACGGCGATCACGTGTTGCGCTTCCGCCTCGAGCGCCAGAAGAGTTAGTAACATAGGCGCTTTTGCGCCGCTGCCATGTTCGCCCCCAACCTCCTCGCGCAGGCCGACCCGGAAGTCTGGAACGCAGTGCACCTCGAGCACCGCCGGCAGGACGACCATGTCGAGCTGATCGCCTCCGAGAATTACGTCAGCCCGGCCGTGCTGATCGCTCACGGCACCCAGCTCACCAACAAGTACGCCGAGGGCTACCCCGGCAAGCGCTACTACGGCGGCTGCGAGTACGTCGACATGGTCGAGACCATTGCCGTCGAGCGCGCCAGGCAGCTGTTCGGTGCGCCCTGGGCGAACGTGCAGCCGCATTCGGGCTCGCAGGCCAACCAGGCGGTTTACGCCGCGTCGCTGCGGCCGGGCGACACGCTGCTCGGCATGTCGCTCGCGCACGGCGGCCACCTCACCCACGGTTCGCCGGTCAACTACTCGGGCAAGCTCTATAAAGTCGTCTCCTACGGCCTCGCCGAGAACGAGGAGATCGATTACGCGCAGGCCGAGCGCCTTGCCATGGAGCACCGGCCGCGCCTGATCGTGACCGGCGCTTCGGCGTACGCGCCGGCCATCGACTGGAAGCGCTTTCGCGCCATCGCCGACCAGGCGGGCGCGCTGTTGATGGCGGACATGGCGCATTACGCCGGACTGATTGCCGCCGGGCTTTATCCGTCCCCCATCGGCATTGCCGACTTCGTCACCACCACCACGCACAAGACGCTGCGCGGGCCGCGCGGGGGCCTGATCTTCGGCGCGCCGGAGCAGGAGAAAGCGGTCAACGCGGCAGTGTTCCCCGGCATCCAGGGCGGGCCGCTGATGCACGTCATCGCCGCCAAGGCGGTGGCGCTGGGCGAGGCGCTGAAGCCGGAGTTCAAGTCCTACCAGGGACGCGTGCTCGAAAACGCGCGCGCCATGGTGAAGGTGTTCACGGAGCGGGGCGTACGCGTCGTTTCCGGCCGCACCGACTGCCACATGTTCCTGCTCGACCTGCGCAGGCTCGGCATCACCGGCCGGGACGCCGAGTCGGCGCTCGGGCGGGCGCATATCACGCTCAACAAGAACGCCATCCCCAACGACCCGCAGAAGCCGATGGTCACCAGCGGCGTGCGCGTTGGCACCCCGGCGATGACGACGCGCGGTTTCCGCAAGCCGGAGGCCGAAAAGCTCGCCCACCTCATCTGCGACGTGCTCGAAACGCCAGCCGACGAAACGCGGCTCGAGCGCGTCGCCGAAGAGGTCAGGGCGCTCTGCGCGAGGTTTCCCGTCTACGCATGAAATGCCCGTTCTGCGGCTCCGCCGACACCCAGGTGGTCGACACCCGGGCGAACCTCGAGGCCAACACGATCCGCCGCCGCAGGAAGTGCGTGCGTTGCGAGAAGCGCTTTACCACCTACGAGCGCGTGGACCTGAAGATGCCGCGGCTGGTGAAGAAAGACGGCAGTCGCACCGACTTCGACCGCGACAAGCTGATGGGCAGCATGATGCTCGCCTTGCGCAAGCGCCCGGTCGCCACCGACGAGGTCGAGGCCGCCGTCGACCGGGTGATCGAGCGGCTGCGCTCGCTGGGCGAGCGCGAAGTGCCGACCAGCCGCGTCGGCGACTTCGTGATCCGCGAGCTCGCGAAGCTCGACAAGATCGCCTACATCCGCTTTGCCTCGGTGTACCGCAGCTTCGAGACGCCGGACGATTTCCGCGAGGCGGTGCAGGAAGTGAAGTCCGCGCGCAAACGGCGCAGGTGACAGGAGCCTCGGTTACCGCGTTTGGGTCGTTCGATCACGCCATGATGGGGCGGGCGCTTTCGCTCGCTGCAAAGGGCTTGTATACCGCCACGCCGAATCCGCGCGTCGGCTGCGTCATTACCCGCAGCGAGGAAATCGTCGGCGAGGGCTGGCACGAGAAGCCGGGCGAGCCGCACGCCGAAGTGCTCGCGCTTCGCGCCGCGGGCGAACGCGCGGCGGGTGCCACCGTCTACGTCAATCTGGAGCCCTGCAATCACCAGGGGCGCACTCCGCCTTGTGTCGAGGCGTTGGTCAAGTCGAAAGTCGGGCGCGTTGTAGCGGCGATGCGTGACCCGAATCCGGTCGCAGCGCACGGCGGCGAAGCTCTCGTCAGCGCCGGGATCGCGTTCGAGCACGGCTTGCTCGAGGACGAGGCGCGCGAGCTGAACATCGGCTTCGTCTCGCGCATGACGCGCGGGCGGCCGTGGGTGCGGCTCAAGGTGGCGGCCACGCTCGATGGCCGCACCGCGCTTGCCGACGGCAGATCCCAGTGGATCACGGGACCGGAGGCGCGGCGCGACGGGCATCGCTGGCGGGCGCGCGCCTGCGCCGTGCTGACGGGGATCGGCACGGTGACCGCCGACGACCCCCGTCTCACGGTGCGCGATGTCGAGACGCCGCGCCAGCCGCTGCGCGTGATCGTCGACAGCCGGCTGCAGACGCCGGAAAACGCGCGCATCCTCGAAGGAGGTAATGTCTTGATCTTCTCCGGAAAAAAAGGCAGAGGACCAAAGGGCACCGAAGTGCTGTGCCTGCCCAATCATGAGCAAAAAGTCGACCTGCCGCGGATGCTGGAGGAGCTGGCCCGGCGCGGCATCAATGAATTGCAGGTCGAGGCCGGCTTCCGGCTGAATGGATCGCTGGTGCGCGAGGGCTGCGTCGACGAGTTTCTGGCGTATCTGAACCCGAGTTTCCTCGGCGACACGGCGCAGGGGATGCTCGAACTTCCCGCACTCGCCGCGCTCGAGGAGCGGCGCAGGCTGAGGCTGCTATCGGTCGAGCGCCTCGGCGAGGACCTTCGCATCGTCGCGCGACCCGCATAGCGCCGCGGCCAGCAGGTCCACTGCGACCCGCGCGCTGCGCCCGCCCGCGTCGAGTCGCGGGCAATATTCGACCAGCTCGACTGCTGCCAGACCAGGCTTGCCGCCGATGCCCTCCAGCGCCCGCGCGAGCTCGGCGCCACCCAGCCCGCCCTCCGCCGGTACCGCCACGCCCGGCGCGTCTTCCGGCGTCACTACGTCGAGATCGATGCTGATGCCGAATCCTGCGGTGTCTTGCGACGCGATGCGCAGCGCATCATCGAGCGCGCTGCGCAGGCCGCGCTGCCGGATTTCTTCCATCAGGTACACGCGCACGCCCAGGCGCGCCAGCCGCTCGGACTCCTCGGGCTCATAGCTGCGCACGCCGACGAGGCAGACGCGGCGCGGATCCAGCACGCCCGAGGCCAGGCCGTAGAGCGGGTCGTCGTCCTGCCCGAGGAGCCAGGCGAGCGGCATGCCGTGCAGGCGTCCGGTATGACTGGTCCCGGGAGTGTGGCTGTCCATGTGCGCATCCACCCACACCAGGCCCAGGTCGCCGCGCAGAGTGCGCGCCACGCCGGTCCATGTTCCCCCCGCGCAGGTGTGGTCGCCGCCGAGCACGCAGGGCAGCCTGCCGTGGCGCAGCGAGTCGGCAACCGCGGAGGCAAGCTGGGCGCACAGCCTGCTCACGGCGAACTGCTTGCGCCGCTCGGTCGGCGACGGCCACAGAATCGGCCCGGGCGCCGTCGGAACGCCGCACTCGCGCAAGCGCGAAAGAAGGAGCGGCGCGAGCACCGCGGGCGCGTCGGCGCACCCGGGATCCACGCCGCCAAGGCCCCAGGCCGCGCTGATCAATTCGACCTGCCGTTGCATGGCTACAGTATGACCTTATTTCTTTTGGGTTACCCTTCGCTGCCATGTTCACGGGCATTGTGCAGGCGGTGGGGAAGATCGTGCGCGTTCATCCGCTGGAGGTGGAATGCCCCGCGCTCGGTCAGGCCGGCGTCGCGGTGGGCGATTCGATCTGCGTGCAGGGCGTGTGCCTCACCGTTACGGCGATCACCGCGCGTGGATTTACGGCCGACGTGTCGGGCGAAACGCTGCGCGTCACCGCGGGGCTGGACCGGCCCGGCGAGGTCAACCTGGAGAAGGCGCTCGCCATGGGCGAGCGCATCGGCGGCCACCTGGTCACCGGGCACGTCGACGGAGTAGGCGAAGTCCTGCAGTTCGCAGACGGCTTGCTTCAGGTTCGCGCTCCGCGGGACCTGAAACCCTACATCGCCGCCAAAGGCTCCATTTGCGTGGATGGAGTCAGCCTGACCGTGAACCGGGTCGAGGGCGACGTTTTCGAAGTGAATCTCATCCCGCACACCCTGCAGGTCACGACGCTGGCGCGGCTCGCACCGGGCGCGAAGGTGAACCTCGAAGTGGACCTGATCGCACGTTACGTCTACCGGGTTCTCAGTGAAAAGGAAAACGCCCGCGTTGGCGGGCGTTCCAGACGCATTGCTCGGCGCGAACCGAATTAGGGCATCGGCTTGCCCATGTACCACCAAATCGCGACGGCGATAATGATGATGAGGAGCACTGCGCCGCCGCTCGATGCGCCGGCGGGCATGGAATCGAGCCGGTTGGCGAGCGCCGTGATTTCCTGATCGCTCATTGCCTGCACCCGATCTTTCGCCTGCGCGGGATCTATGCCGAGCGCCTGGAGTTGGCTCGCCACCTCGGCGCGGCTGAGCATGTTAAGGACAGCCGCGCGGTCGCCGTGCTGAGCAGTCGAGGCGACTTGCTCGGTGCCGATCATTCCTGCTTGCGCCATTTGAAATGGCGTCCAGACCATCAGCGCGA
>DATILQ010000049.1:0-7192 GCA_035476235.1 Burkholderiales bacterium | reverse complement strand
GCCTGCAGTACATCCTGAGTCGCAGCGGGCCGTTGAGCGTCGCGGCCGGCCACGCGGCGGCGTTCGTGCGCACGCGACCGGAGTCGAAGCGGCCCGACGCGCAGCTCTACTTCATCAATTTCTCGAGCGCCAGGCGCGGCGGGGTCCTGCACCGGCACTCCGGCTTCACCTGCGCCGTCTCGCAGCTCCAGGTCGACTCGCGCGGCTCGGTACATATCCGTTGCGGGGACCCGGCCGCCGCGCCCGCCATCCGGTACAACTATCTCGCGACCGAGAAGGACCGCCGGGTCATGATCGAGGGACTGAAGCTCCTGCGGCGCATCGTCAACACCGCCCCCATGCGCGATTACGTTCGCGCCGAATACCTGCCCGGTCCGGGAGTGCAAAGCGACTCTGAGTGGCTCGACTACTGCCGCGGAATGGGAGAGACGGTGTTCCATCCGACTTCCACCTGCCGCATGGGACCCGTCGTGGATGAAAAGCTCAGGGTTCGCGGCGTGAGCGGGCTGCGCGTCATCGATGCCTCCGTGATGCCCGCGGTTCCCTCGGGCAATATCAACGCCGCGGTGATCGCGATCGCGGAAAAGGGCGCCGATCTCGTCAAAGAGGACGCCTAGGCGATGTGGGAAGCTGCCGCCATCCTGCTCATCATCGTCGGCGCGCTGCTGTGGATCGACAGCCTTCGCGCCAGGGAGCGAGCCGTGGAGGCCGGGCGCTCGGCCTGCGCGCGCTATGATCTGCAGTTCCTCGATGAGACGGTGTCTTTCGCGCGCCTGCGCTTTGGGCGCGACGAGGAAGGCCGCCTGAGGATCGTGCGCATCTACACTTTCGAGTTCTCCGAGACGGGAAACAACCGGCGCAACGGCGCGATCGTGATGCTCGGTCAGGACCCGAAAGACATCCATTTGGAGCCCTATACGCTCCAATGAGCACGCAATGGCTCGAGACGAAGGTGCTCGACAACCGGCATTGGACCGATACGCTGTTCTCGCTGCGCGTCGCGGGGCCGGCGCTCGCGTTCGAGGCCGGGCAGTTCGTACGCCTCGCCCTGGACATCGGCGGCGAGCGCATCGCGCGCCCCTTCTCCTTCGTCAATCCGCCGGCGGACCCGGTGCACGAGTTCTACGGCATCGTGGTGCCCGAGGGGCCGCTCTCGCCGCGCTTGGCGCGCCTGCAGCCGGGCGATACGCTCTACGTGGCATCCAACCCCGCCGGGTTCCTCGTGCTGTCCGAAGTGCCGGAGGCCGAGACGCTGTGGCTCATCTCCACCGGCACCGGGATCGCGCCGTTTCTGTCGATCCTGCGCACCGAGGCGCCATGGCGCAGGTTCAGGAACGTCGTCCTGGTCCATGCGGTGCGGCACGCGAAGGAACTCGTGTACCGGGACTTGATTCTTGACATCTCGAGAAAACAGAAGCTTCGCTACGTCAGCTTCGTGAGCCGTGAAGCTCATCCGGACTCGCTGACCGGACGCATCCCGGCCGCGGTGCGGGACGCCCGGCTGGAGCAGTCGGCGGGCCTCAAGATTGCTCCTGAATCGTCCCAGGTATTGCTGTGCGGAAATCCCGACATGCTGAAGGACGCCACCGCCGCGCTCATGGAGCGCGGCCTGCGCAAGCACCGGCGCCGCAGCCCGGGCCAGATCAGCGTGGAGAGCTTCTGGTGAGCGCCTCCTTGAGGCTGAGGGTGATTCTCGTCACGCTGTCGCTGCTCGCCGGCTGCAGCGCGGTCCGGCTGGCTTACGACCACGCCGATACCTGGCTGCGCTGGCGCGCGGAAAACTATCTCGACGTGCACGGCGAGCAGGCGGTCGAGCTCGACGAGCGCATCGATGCGTTCCACGCGTGGCACCGCGCCAAGGCGCTGCCGAAATACGCGCGCCTCTGCGAAGAAGCGGCGCGCCGCCTCGGCGGCAGCCTCTCGCGCGAGGACATCGTTTGGGGGTACGATTCCCTGATGGCGCAGGCGCGGGAAGGCCTGCGTGCGGCTGCCGAACGGATCGCCCCGATGCTCGATCGCCTCAGCGCGGAGCAGGTCAGGCACATGGGGCAGCGGTTCGCGGAGGACAACCGCAAGTTCGCGCGGGAGAACTTGCGCGGCACCGAGGCCGAGAGAAGGAAGCGACGCGCGACTCGCACGGTGGAGCGACTGGAGGACTGGGTGGGAAGGCTGTCCAAGGCCCAAATCGAGCGGGTCAGGCAATTTTCGGAGCGTGCGCCGCTCTACTACGAGATGCGCGACCGCGACCGGAAGCGGCTGCAGGGCGAGCTGCTTGCCATGGTCCGCGCCCGGGAGGCGCAAAAGCGACTGCCCGAGTGGGCCGCGAACTTCGACCAGGGGCGCGACCCCGCCTACGCCGCCGCGAGCGAGGCGGCGCGGCAGGAGTACTACGCCCTGCTGCTCGATCTCGACCGCACGCTGAGCGCCGAGCAGCGCGCCAAGGCGGTGGCCAATTTCCGCCGCTACGCCGACGACTTCACGATGCTCGCGGGCCGGGCAGCCCCAGAACAGCCGCCGCGGTGAACGACCCCGCCCTGCGCGGCATCAAGCCCGCGCTCGAGTCGCCGGGGGAGAGCTATGCCGGCCGCACCCGGTATACGCAGCTCGAGTACGAGGCGCTGCTCGCCAACGCCTCCATCGGCATCGCCTTCACTCGCGAGCGGCGCGTCTTTCTCTGCAACCCGAGGTTCGCCGAGATGTTTGGCTGGAGCGCGGACGAGCTGATCGGCCAGCCCGGCGAGGTGATGTACCCCAGCCGCGAGAGCTACGAAGCGCTCGGCCAGATCGCGGTGCCGATCCTTTCCGCCGGCCGGCAGCTCGACCTGGAATGGGAGCTGCGGCGCAAGGACGGCTCGACGTTCCTGTGCCGCATGATCGCCAAGGCGCTCGACGCCGGCGACACGCAGCGCGGCACGGTCTGGATCGTCGAGGACGTCACCGAGCAGCGGCGCGCCGAGGACGAGCTGCAGCGGGTGCTCGCCGAGCAGCAGGCGCTGCTCGACAACGTGGTGGTCGGCATCGCGTTCACCCGCGATCGCAGGTATGTGCGCTGCAATCGCCGCTTCGAGGAGCTGTTCGGCTTCGCCCCCGGCGCCGCGGTCGGCGGCTCGGCGAGCGACCTGTTCTTTACCGACGAGCAGCTCAACCAGGGGCGCACCCATTCGCGCGAGCAATGGCTGCGCCGCCAGGACGGCTCCGGATTCTGGTGCCGCATCGCCGGCCGCGCGGTCAAGGCGGGCGATCCTGCGAAGGGCCACGTGTGGCTGTTCGAGGACGTCACGCAGGCCCGCGAGGCCGAGGAGCGCGTGCAGCGCGCGGCCGCCGAGCAGGAGCTGATCCTCGACAACGCCTCGGTCGGCATCGCCTTCGTGCGCAACCGGGCGATCCAGCGCTGCAACCGTTTCCTCGAGGACATGGTCGGCGCCGGCCCCGGCGAGCTCGTCGGCGAAAGCTCGGCGGTGCTGTTCGCCTCGGAGGAGGCATGGCGCGGCGCGGGCCTGCTCGCCTATAGCACCACCGCCCCCGGAGAGACGCACGACAGCGAATGGAAATTCAAGCGCCGCGACGGCTCCGTCTTCCATTGCCGCACCCGCGGCCGGCGCATCGATGCGGGGGGCGAGGAGCAGGAATGGATCTGGAGCTTCGAGGATGTCACGGCCGAGCGCGAAGCCGAGGCGCGCGTGCAGCAGGCGCTGGACGCCCTCGAGCGCAAGGTCGCCGAGCGCACCGCGGAGCTGGAGGATGCGAAAGCCCGCGCCCAGCACCTGGCCGGCCATGACGCGCTGACCGGGCTTCCCAACCGCAGGGTGCTGGAGGACCGGCTCAGCCAGGCGCTCGCCCTGAGCTACCGCAACCGGCAGCAGACCGCGGTGATGTTCATCGACCTCGACCGCTTCAAGACCATCAACGACTCGCTCGGACACAGCGTGGGCGACGCGCTGCTCAAGGAGGTGGCGCAGCGCCTGGTGAAGCAGCTGCGCGTCGGCGACAGCATCTGCCGCATCGGCGGCGACGAGTTCGTGGTGGTGCTGCCCGAGGTCAAGCGCTCGTCGGACGTCGCCAGCGTGGCGCAGAAGGTGATCGACCAGCTGTCGAATCCCGTGCTGATCGAGGAGCGCGAGCTGGTGGTCACGCCCTCCATCGGCATCAGCGTGTTTCCCGACGACGGCCGCGACGCCGAGACGCTGATCCGCAACGCCGACGCGGCCATGTACCACGCGAAGGAGATGGGCCGCGCCAACTACCAGTTCTTCACCGAGCAGATGAACCTGTCGGCGTCGCGCCGCCTGGCGCTGGAGAGCGACCTGCGGCGCGCGCTCGGCCGCGACCAGCTGCGCGTGCACTACCAGCCGATCGTCGAGGCGAAGAGCGGGCAGGTCGTGGCGCACGAGGCATTGGTGCGCTGGCAGAACCCGCATCGCGGTCTGGTCGGCCCGGCCGAATTCATCCAGGTGGCGGAGGAGACGGGCCTCATCCTGAAGATCGGCGAATGGGTGCTGCGCGAAGCCTGCCGCTGGGCGACGTTCATCGGCGCGGAGCGCGGCCTGCAGGTGTCGGTGAACCTCTCGCCGCGTCAGTTCAAAGACCCCAAGCTGGTGCAGCTCGTCGCCAAGGCGCTCAGGGACAGCGGCCTGCCGGCGCGGCTGCTCGAGCTGGAGATCACCGAGTCCACCGCGATGCAGCACACCGACACCGCGTTGAGCACGCTCAGCAGGCTGAAGGAGCTCGGCGTGTCGATCGCCATCGACGATTTCGGCACCGGCTACTCGAGCCTCGCCTACCTGAAGCGCTTCCCGGTGGACAAGGTGAAGATCGACCGCGCCTTCGTCGCCGACGTGCCCGGGGACGAGGACCAGGGCGCCATCGTCGCGGCGATCGTGGCCCTCGCGCACGCGCTCGAGATCAAGGTCATCGCCGAAGGCGTCGAGACCGCGATGCAGCGCGAGTTCCTGAGCAATTGCGGCTGCGACTTCCTGCAGGGCTATCTCACCGGGCGGCCGCTGGATGCGGACAGCGCGGCCAAGGAATACCTCTAGCTTGCGCCTTGCCGCGTTTGCCAGCCTGATGTTCGCCGTCGCATCGGCCGGCGCTGCGGGCGATCCGGGCCTGCGCGTGCAGGAGATGTACGTGCGATCCGGTGCCAAAGCCCCTCCGTCAAGCGGTCGGCAGCGTTTCGATTTCCTCGTCTTCTATGCCAGCGGCGCCGCCTATCGCGGCGATGCGAGCCTTCTGAGCAACGAGAGCCTGCGCAAAGATCATCTCGGCACCTATAAGGCCGTCGGCGACGACATCCGCATCCGCTGGTCTGGCAACAAGACCGAGGTGATGCGGCGCCGCGGCGAGCGGCTGAGCGGTGCAGGCGGAACGCGGTGGCAGCGTCTACCCAAGGTGGACGGGCTGCAGCTGCATGGCACTTACGTTATCGCGGCCGGCCGCGCGGAGCCGGTCTGGATCGACTTCGGGGGCGACGGCACGTTCTGGGACCAGGGCGTGATCAGGCACGCCGCGAATCTGCAGGTCCTGGAAAGAGGGGTGCCTGCGCCGCAAGGCGGCGGCGGAACCTACATTCTCGATGAGTACACGCTCACGCTGAGCTATGCCGGCGGGCCGGCCGCGAGCATGTTCTTCTGCATCCTGCCGGGCGAAAAGGACCTGGTGCGCCCGAAGCGGCTTGTCGTCAGCGGCTACCTCTTCGAATTGAAGCAATAGCGCCGTGACCCACGAATCGTTCGCGGCCGGCATGCGCGCGGCCGTGCCGGTCGTGCTCGGCTATCTGGGCATCGGCATCGCCGCCGGCGTCGTCGAGCGCGCGGCCGGCCTGTCCTATGCCGAAGTACTGTTGCTTTCCACGGTGCTGTACGCCGGCTCGGCCCAGTTCGTCGTGACCAGCATGCTGTCGCTCGCGAGCCCCGCCTCGGCGATCGTCCTCACGGTGTTCTTCCTCAACCTGCGCCACCTGCTGCTTTCCGCGGCGCTCGCGCCGGGGCTGCGCGGCGTCCCGGCGTGGAAGAACGCGCTTCTCGGCCTGCAGCTCACCGATGAGACCTTCGTGGTCGCCTCCGGCCGGCGGCCGCTTTCCCCGGCCTGGATGGCAGGGCTGAATCTCGCGGCGTGGAGCGCCTGGGCAGTGGCCAACCTCGCCGGCGCTGCGCTCTCGGGCGCGGCGCGCGACACGCGCACGCTCGCTTTCGCGCTGCCGGCCATGTTCGCGGGCCTGCTGGTGCTCCAGGCCAGGATCCAGCCGCGGCTGCGCGAGGCGCTGGGGGTGGCGCTTTTTTCCGGCGCTGCGGGCGCCGGCATCCAGATCGCCGCGCCGGGCCCCGGGGCGGTGATCGGCGCGACGGTGCTGGGGGCGACGCTGGGACTCGCGCTCGAGCGATGGAAGTCCGGCCCGAAATCCTCGCGCTAGTGCTCGGCTGCGCGCTGGTCACCGCGCTGCCGCGCGTGCTGCCGCTCGTCGCGCTGTCGCGGCTCGAGCTGCCGCCCTGGCTCGCCGACTGGATGCGCTACGTGCCGATCGCGGTGCTCGCCGCGCTGCTCGCGATCGAGCTGCTCTCGGCGGGCGCCGCCGGCCTGCCGGCGATCATGGCGGCGTTCGCGGTCGCGGCCGCGACGCGCAGCCTCCTGGGCAGCGTGATCGCGGGCGTGGCGATCTACTGGCTCCTAAATTGAGCGGCGGCGCTTGTCCGCTAGCAGCTCTTCGATGCCCTCGATGTTGATCTCGACGCCGAGCATGTTCGGATTGACCTCGAGCGCGCGGCGGAACCAGGCGAGCGAGCGCTCGTAGTCCTCGAGCTTGAAGTAGATCTGCCCCAGGCCGGACAGCGCGCCGAAGTGCTGCGGGTTGCGCTTCAGCACCTCGGCGCAGTCCGCGATCGACTTTTGGTACTCGCCGGCGAGGTAGTACGCGGTGGCGCGCCGGTTCCAGCCTTCTGCGAAAGCGGGCTTCATTCCGATGATTTCCGAGAATGTCGCCACCGAGTCGGCGAGCCGCCCTGACTGCATCTCGTCGGTGCCGCGCGCCATCCGGCGGTCGATCTCGGCGTCCCCGGAGCGGCTCCACAGCAGCCACAGGCCCTGCTCGGCGAACTCGCGCACGGTCTCGCTGTCGTCGCGCAGCCGCTCGTGCAGCAGCGGCGCGTCGGCCATCGCGCCGCGGCTGGCGATCCAGTTGACGGCCTCGGCGCGCGTC
>DATILQ010000048.1:0-11170 GCA_035476235.1 Burkholderiales bacterium | reverse complement strand
AAGTCATCCTTCGAGCCGAGCTCGGTCGGCTTCTGCTGCTCGCCCGGCACCGCGCTGGGCGGGGTTGCCGCCGGCTTGGCACGCGGCGTAGCCGGCGCGCCATCCTTGTCCTTGAGCTGGCCGTTGTTCAGATGGCGCGTCAGGTCGGCCTCGCGTACCCGCGTCAGGGTGTCGGTCGGATCCTCGACCACGATGTCGGGCTTGATGCCGAGCGCCTGGATCGAGCGCCCGCTCGGCGTGAAGTAGCGCGCGGTGGTGAGCTTGATCGCGGTGCCCTGGCCGAGCGGCATGATGGTCTGCACCGAGCCCTTGCCGAAGCTCTGCGTGCCGATCACCGTGGCGCGCTTGTGATCCTGCAGCGCGCCGGCGACGATCTCGGAGGCCGACGCCGAGCCGCCGTTCACCAGCACCACCATCGGCACGGTTTTCACCGCCGCTGGAATGCTCTTCAGCACGTCCTCGCCGCGGCTGCCGCGCACGTAGTCGTCCGGCGTGGCGAAGAACTTCTTCTTCGCGTCCTCGGCGCGGCCGTCGGTCGACACGATGAGCGACTTGGCCGGCAGGAACGCCGAGGAGACCGCCACCGCGCCGTGCAGCAGGCCGCCGGGGTCGTTCCTCAGGTCGAGGACCAGGCCTTTCACCTGCCCTGCCCTGAACAGCGCATCGAGCTGCTTCACGAGGTTCTCGGCGGTCGCCTCCTGGAACTGCGACACGCGCACCCAGACATAGCCGGGCTCGATGAGCTTCGACTTCACGCTCTGCACGCGGATGATGGCGCGCGTCAGCGTGACCACGATCGGCACGGTTTCGTTCTTGCGGGAGATGGTCAGCGTGATCTGCGTGTTCGGCTTGCCGCGCATCTTCTTCACCGCGTCGGTGAGCGTCATGCCCTTCACCGGCGTCTCGTCGAGCTTGACGATCAGGTCGCCCGGCTTGATGCCGGCCTTGAACGCCGGCGTGTCCTCGATCGGCGAGATCACCTTGACGAAGCCGTCCTCCATGCCGACCTCGATGCCGAGGCCGCCGAACTGGCCCTGCGTGCCGACCTGCAGTTCCTTGAACGCTTCCTGATCGAGGTAGGCGGAATGCGGGTCGAGGCCGGTCAGCATGCCGTTGATCGCTTCGGTGATGAGCTTCTTGTCCTCGACCGGCTCGACGTAGTTGGCCTTGATGGCGCCGAACACCTCGGTGAAGGCGCGCAGCTCCTCGATCGGCAGCACGGTGCGCGTCGCGCGGTCGGCGACGGCCTGGAAATTGAGGCTGATCAGCACGCCGGCGATGACGCCGATGAAGATCAGTCCGATGTTGCGAAACTTGTTATGCATAGGGATCGCTTATTTCAACTTGACCCAGCGCAGCGGGTCAAAAGCGCGGCCAAGATGCCGCAGTTCAAAGTATAAACCCGATTCCTCGTTGCCACCGCTCGCGCCGGTAGTTGCAATGCTGTCGCCGAGCGCCACGCTGTCGCCCACCTGCTTGAGCAGCGACTCATTATTGGCGTAAATCGAGAGGTAGGCCTCGCCGTGGTCGACGATGAGCAGGTTGCCGAACCCGCGCATCCAGTCGGCATACACGACCTTGCCGCCGGCAATCGCCCGCACCGGCTGTCCCTGCGGGGCGCGGATGAACACGCCCTTTGCTTCGGTTCCCGCCGCTCCCCTTGGAGCGCCGAACCTGCCGGTGAGTTCCCCGCGCACCGGGAGCCTCAGCTGGCCGCGCAGCGTGGAAAAAGTCACGTCCCTGTCACCGGGCTCGGGCACGCTTTCCACGAGGATGCGGCCGATGCGCTCGATCAGCCGCGCCAGCCGCGCCTCGTCGGCGCGCAGCACCTTGATTTCCTTGCGGCCCTTGCGAACCTCGCCGGCGACGCGCTCGAGCACGCGGCGCCGCTCGCGGCGCTCGGCAACAATCTTTTGACGGTCGACGCGGCTCGCTCGCTCCACCGCCAGCAGCCGTGCGTGCTGCGCCTGGGCCTCGCCCGCCAGGCGCTCGAGCTCGGCGATGCCCGCGCGGTGGGCGGCGATCAGCGACGCCGCGGCGCGCGAGACATAGCCAAGGTAGTGCAGCGTGCGGGAGAGCGCCGAGGGGTCATCGCCGGAGAGGGCCACCCGCAGGGCGTCGGGCCCGCCGCCGGCGTAACGGGCGGCGAGCATGCGCTCGATGGCGGTCTGGCGCTCGGCGAGCGTGCGCTCGAGCGCGCGGCGTCGCTCCGCGAGTTGCGTCGCCCCGGCGCGCAGGCGCTGGCCCTCCGCCTCGAGCGCGGCAAGCGTGCGGTTGGCGTTGGAGATGGCGCGCTCGGAATCGCGCAGCGCATCGCGCGCCTCGCGCTTTTCGCTTTCCTTGCCCTCCAATTCCTGCTGCAGCGAATCGATGCGGGAACGCAGGGCCTGCAGATCTTCCTCTCGCGGCGCGCCTTGCGCGGCGAGCGCGGCAAACGCGAGCGCGAGAAGGGGAAACCGCCTCAGGCTTTGACCTTGCCTTGCGCCGACACCGCGCCGATGCGCTTCGCGACTTCTTCGGCGTCGCCGAGGTAGTAGTGCCGGCGCGGCTTCAGCTCGTCGTCGAGCTCGTAGACGAGCGGGATGCCGGTGGGGATGTTTAAGCCGACAATGTCGGTGTCGCTGACGGCATCGAGATGTTTGACCAGAGCTCGCAGCGAGTTGCCGTGCGCGGCGACCAGCACGCGCTTGCCGGCGCGGACCTGCGGCGCTATCGCCGTTTCCCAGTAGGGGACGACCCGCGCCACCGTGTCCTTCAGGCATTCGGTGCGCGGCACGACGATTCCGGCGTAGCGCGGGTCGCGGGCTTCGCTGCGAGGGTCCTCCGGCGCGAGCGCGGGCGGCGGCGTGTCGTAGCTGCGGCGCCAGATGAGGACCTGCTGCTCGCCGAACTTGGCCGCCATTTCCGACTTGCTCAGACCCTGCAGCGCGCCGTAGTGGCGCTCGTTGAGCCGCCAGTCCTTCACTTCGGGCAGCCACATCCGGTCCAGCTCGTCGAGCGCGAGCCACAAGGTGCGGATGGCGCGCTTGAGCACCGAGGTGAACGCAAGGTCGAAGGCGTAGCCGCCCGACTTGAGCAGGCGGCCGGCGGCGCGCGCTTCCTCGACGCCTTTCTGCGACAGGTCGACGTCGGTCCAGCCGGTGAAGCGATTCTCGCGGTTCCAGTCCGACTCGCCGTGCCGCAAAAGAACGAGCTTGTGCATCACGCTGAATTATAATGGCCGGCCCCAGTGGATTTCATACGCAATAACCTCCTGCTGATCGTCGTCGCGGTCGTTTCCGGCGCGATGCTGATATGGCCGCTCCTGCGCCGCACGACGGGCGGGCCGTGGGTCGACGCCTCCATGGCGACGCAGCTCATCAATCGCGAGGACGCGCTGGTGGTCGATGTGCGCGACCCGGGCGAATACGGCGCCGGCCACATCCTCGGCGCGAAGAACTGGCCGCTCGATCACATCGACGAGCGCGCCGGCGACGCTGCCAAGCGCAAGGACAAGCCGCTGATCGTGTACTGCGACACCGGCGATCGCACCCCGAAGGCGGCGGCGGCGCTGAGGAAGCTCGGCTTCACGCGGGTGGTCAACCTCTCCGGCGGCCTGTCGGCGTGGCAGCAGGCCGGCCTGCCGGTGGAAAAGTGATGGCGCGGGTGCTGATGTACACCACCGCAGCGTGCCCGTTCTGCCAGTCGGCGGAGCGGCTGCTGCTTGACAAGGGCGTGCGCATCGAGAAAGTCCGCGTCGACCTCGAGCCGGCGCGGCGCGCCGAGATGGTGCAAAAGAGCGGCCGGCGCACCGTGCCGCAGATCTGGATCGGCGAGCGCCACATCGGTGGCTGCGACGATCTCTACGCCCTCGAATGCGAGGGCAAGCTGGACCCACTCCTCGAGGGCTCGCCATGAGCGAAGCGCAGCAGCCGCAGGCAAGTTTTCAGATCGAAAAGATCTACGTCAAGGACCTCTCGCTGGAGATTCCCAACGCGCCGCAGGTGTTCGTGCAGCAGGCGCAGCCGCAGGTCGAAGTACAGATCAACACCGCATCGTCGCAATTCGCCGAGCTCTATTTCGAGGTGACGGTGTCGGCGACCGTGACCGCGCGCGTCGAGGAGCGCACTCTGTTTCTCGCCGAGGCCGTGCAGGCGGGCATTTTCTCGGTGCGCAACGTGCCGAGCGGGGAGCTCGACCCGCTGCTCGGCGTGGCGTGCCCGACGATCCTGTTCCCGTACCTGCGCGAGACCATCTCGGACCTGATCGCGCGCGGCGGCTTCCCGCCCGTGCTGCTCAGCCCGATCTCGTTCGAGGCGCTCTACGTGCAGCGCCTGCAGCAGCAGCAACAGCAGGGCGGCCAGGGGCCGCGCGTCGAGGTCGCGAATTGATGAAGTGGTTTTTTACGGTGGCTCTGCTTTTTGCGTTCCCGGTGAGCGCGGGAAATTTTCGCGCCGTCGAGGAAAGCGGCGCGGTGCTCTACGACGCGCCCTCGCGCGAGGCAACGCCGGTCTACGTCCTGTCGCGCGACTATCCGCTCGAGGTGCTGGTCGAGCTCGACGCCTGGGCCAAGGTGCGCGACGCCGCCGGCGCCATCAGCTGGATCGAGAAAAGGCAGCTCGGTGAGCGGCGCACGGTGGTCGTCACCGCGGCGAGCGCGGACGCGCATCTGCGACCCGAGGACGACGCGCCGGTCGCGTTCGTCGCCTCGCAGAACGTCGCGCTCGAGCTGCTCGACTCCGCCCCGGAGGGATGGGTGCACGTGCGCCACGCCGACGGTGCGGACGGGTATCTGCGCGCCGCGCTGGTCTGGGGAATTTGAGGCGGCATGGAGCGCGTCGCGGTGCTCGGCGCGGGCGCCTGGGGCACCGCGATCGCCTGCACGCTCTCGAGCCGGCTCGAGGTTGCGCTGTGGGCCCGCGACCGCGCCCAGGCCGAACAGATTTCCGCCTCGCGCAAGAATGACCGTTATCTGCCCGGCATCGAGCTGCCCGCCGCGGTCCAGGTCACCTCGCAACTCGAACAGGCCGTTTCCAAAACCAGGCTCGTGCTCGCCGCGACGCCGGTAGCCGGGCTGCGCGAGCTCCTTAAAAGCCTGCCTGCAGCGCAGCCGTTCGTCTGGCTGTGCAAGGGCTTCGAAGAAGGCAGCGGCTCGCTGCCGCATCAGATCGCGGAGCAGACGCTCGGCAAGAGCGCGCGCTGCGGCGCCCTCTCGGGCCCTTCTTTCGCGCAAGAGGTGGCGCGCGGACTGCCCTGCGCCCTGACGCTCGCTTCGCGCGATGCCGCTTTTGCGCGCGAGGCGGCCGGCCTGCTGCACGGCGGGCGCCTGCGCGTGTACTACAGCGCCGACCTGGTCGGCGTAGAGATCGGCGGCGCAGTGAAGAACGTGATGGCGATTGCCGCCGGCATTTCGGATGGTCTCGGGCTCGGGCACAACGCGCGCGCCGCGCTGATCACGCGCGGCCTTGCCGAGATCGCGCGCCTGGGCACGGCGCTCGGCGGCGCGCCTGAGACCTTCATGGGGCTGGCCGGCGCGGGCGACCTGATCCTCACGGCGACTGGAGACCTGTCGCGCAATCGGCGCGTCGGGCTCGAGCTGGCGCGCGGCCGCGCGCTGCGCGAGATCCTCGAGGGTCTCGGCCACGTCGCCGAGGGCGTGCGCTCGGCAAAGGAAGTCTCGCGCCTCGCCGCCGCGCGCGGCGTAGAGATGCCGGTCACCGACGCGGTGAAGGCGGTGCTGGAAGGGCGGCTCACGCCGGCGGCGGCGGTCGAGCTGCTGCTGTCGCGCGACGCGAAGATGGAGCGCTAGGCGCCGCCGGGAAAGCCGAGCTGGCGCCAGGCTTCGTACACCACTACCGCCACCGCATTCGACAGATTCAAGCTGCGATTGCCTGTCCGCATCGGCAGCTTGAGGCGCATTTCCTCCGAAAACCGATCGAGCAAGGAATTCGGCAGGCCGGTGGTTTCCGCGCCGAAGACCAGCACGTCATTTTCCAGGTATCTCGCTTCGGTGAAAATTCTTTTTGCCCTGGCCGTGAATGCGAACATTCGCCGGTTGGCGAAGGAGGCATGAAACGCATTCCAGTCCCGGTGGACTTTCACGTCGGCTAATTCCTGGTAATCGAGTCCGGCGCGCTTGAGCTGCCGGTGGTCCATCGAAAAGCCGAGCGGCTCGACCAGATGCAGGCGTGCGCCGGTATTCGCCGCGAGCCGGATCACGTTGCCGGCGTTCGGCGGGATCTCGGGCTGCACGAGGACGATCTCAAGCATCGGGCGGGAAGGTTCGGGCAACGACCCAATTGACTACGCGCGCCGCACCGGCGCGCTTGAGCGTTGCCGCGAGCTCATCGAGCGTCGCGCCGGTCGTCATGACATCATCGACCACGGCGATCGCCGCGCCGTCGAGCGAGCGCTCGCAGCGAAACGCGCCGCGTACGTTGCGCGCCCGGTCCGACCACGGCAGGTCCGCCTGGGCCTGGGTGTTTCTCTCCCGGGTAATCGCGGTGAACTCCAGGCGCACGCCGCGCTGTGCCGCGACGTGGCGGGCAATTTCCGCTGCCTGGTTGTAGCCGCGCTCCCTCAGCCGCGCGCGAGACAGGGGAACCGGAAACACGCAGTCGACCCTTTCTCCCGCCGGGATGCACTTCAGGACTAAATCTCCTAGCAGCGGCGCCAGGGCGAGCTGGCTGCGAAACTTGAGCGCGTGAACCAGCGTGTCGGCCGGAAAGCGGTAAGCGAGCGCGGCGACGGTCGCGTCGTAGTGCGGCGCATCGGCGAGGCATCGGCCGCAGAGCGCGGCTGCGGGCGAGGGCAGCGCGCAGCGCGGGCACAGCGTGCCGGCGAGCCGCGGCAGATCGGCGTCGCAGGCCGGGCAGAGAATGCCGCGCGCCGCGCCGCGGCAGAGGAAGCAGCTGCCGCCGAACAGCAGATTCGAAAGGAATTCGCGCATGCTATCGTCTCGGCATGTGGACTGTAGCGCAGCTTTCCGCCGATCTGGCGGCCGGCAGGATCACCAGCCGCGATCTCGTGGAGCAGGCGCTGGCGCGCATCGCCGCTCCGCAGGGCGAGGGCGCGCGCGCCTTCCTCAAGCTGTACACGGACACGGCGCGCGCCGAGGCCGAGTTCTCGGACCGGCTGCGCCGCGCCGGCATCCGCCGCTCGCCGGTGGACGGCCTGCCGATCTCGCTCAAGGACCTGTTCGACGTGGCGGGGGACGTGACGCGCGCCGGCTCGAAGATCCGCGCCGAGGCTGCGCCCGCGAAAGCGGATGCGCCGGCGGTGGCGCGCCTGCGCGCGGGGGGCGCGGTGATCCTCGGCCGCACCAACATGGTCGAATTCGCCTTCGGCGGCGTCGGATTGAATCCGCATTTCGGCACTCCAAAGAACCCCTACGACAGGAAAACGGGGCGCGTTCCCGGCGGCTCGTCTTCCGGCGCCGCGGTGGCGCAAGCCGACGGCATGTGCGTGATGGCGCTCGGCTCCGACACGCGCGGCTCGATCCGCCAGCCGGCGGCGCTGTGCGGCGTCGCGGGATTCAAGCCGACCGCGCGGCGCGTGCCGCGCGAAGGCGCCTTTCCTCTTTCCTTCACGCTCGACTCCATCGGGCCGCTCGCCAACTCGGCAGCCTGCTGCGCGATGTACGACGCGATTCTCGCCGGGGAGCCGCCGTTGCCGTTGCCGGAGATGCCGGCCAAGGGCCTGCGGCTCCTGCTGCCTCGCTCCTCGGCGCTCGAGGACCTGGATCCCCAGGTAGGGAAGGCATTCGACCTCGCCCTGGCACGTCTTTCCAGGGCGGGAATGCTGGTGATTGAAATTCCAGTACCGGCTTTCGACCGGCAGGGCGAATACTTCAAGGGCGGCGGCCTCGCCGGGGCCGAGGCCTACCATATCCACCGGCCTTACCTCGGGCGTCTCGCCGAGTACGATCCACGCGTCGGCAAGCGCGTGCTTCTCGGCAAGGACATCTCGGGGCCGGACTATGTCCTCATCACCGAGCTGCGCGCCGCCTACATCCGCGAAGTCGAAGCTCTTGCCGCCGCGTTCGACGCCATCGTCATGCCGAGCGTGCCGTGCGTCGCGCCGGCGATCGCCGAGACCGAGCGCAGCGACGAGGACTATTTCCGCTGGAACTTCCGCATCATGCGCAACACCGGGCTGATCAATTTCCTCGACGGCTGCGCCGTGACGCTGCCCTGCCATGAGCGCGGCACTGCACCCGTCGGGCTGATGGTCTGCGGCACCGCGGGCTCCGACCGGCGCATTCTCGCGGTCGCGGCAGCCATTGAAGAGCTCCTCTCCGGGAATTGACGCGGGCCTGGCGCGCCGGCGGTTCGAACGCGCGGCCACGACCTACGCGGGGGCGTCGCGCGCGGAAGCCGAGGTCGGCGCGCGCATGCTCGAGCGGCTCGACTACGTGAAGATCGCGCCGCGGCGCATCCTCGACGCGGGCAGCGGACCGGCGCGCGAGGCGCGCATCCTGGGCGCGCGCTATCCCGGCGCGGAGATCATCGCGCTCGATTTTGCGCTGGCCATGCTGCCGCGGGCGGGGTTTTTCGAGCGTCTGCTGCGCCGGGCGCCGTTGCCGCTGTGCGCCGATCTGACGCGGATTCCATTGGCGGGAGAAAGCATCGACCTCGTGTGGTCGAACATGGCGCTGCATTGGCTGAACGATCCGCTGGCGGCGTTCCGCGAATGGAGGCGCATCCTCGCGCCCGGAGGCCTGCTGATGTTCAGCACGCTCGGCCCGGACACGCTGAAGGAGTTGCGCGCGGCGGCCGGAGCGCGGCTCGTGCCCGAGTTCATCGACATGCACGACCTCGGCGACATGCTGCTCGCCGCCGGCTTCTCGGCGCCGGTGATGGACATGGAGCTGCTCAGCTTCACCTATCCCGACTCTTCGGGTCTTCTCGCCGACTTGCGCGCGAGCGGCCAGACCTGCGCGCGCGCCGACCGGCCGCGCGGGCTCGCGGGCAAACACTTCGGCGCGCGTCTACGCTCGGCGCTTGGGACCCACGCCACGTTCGAAGTGGTCTACGGCCACGCCTGGCAAGCCGCGCCACGAGCCGCCGAGAAAGTCAAAACAGTGCGCGTTTTCAAGCGTATTTCTTGAGAGGCGCTTCTCAATTGTGGTAATTTCAGTTTTCTCGTGACGGGGCCACTGCCATGGTCGTAGCAATCATATTGGTTTTATTGGTCCTTGGCTCTCTCCTGTTTCACTTCCTGAGCCCGTGGTATTTCACGCCGATCGCCTCCAACTGGCAGGCGATGGACGACACGATCAGCATCACGTTCTGGGTCACGGGGTTTGTCTTCGTCGCCATCAACCTGTTCATGGCCTATTGCGTGATCCGCTACCGTCAGCGCAAGGGCAGACAGGCGGCGTACGAACCCGAGAACAAGAAGCTTGAATTGTGGCTCACCGGATTGACCACGGTGGGCGTCGCCGCGATGTTGGCGCCCGGCTTGTTCGTATGGGCGAAATTCGTTGACGTGCCGAAAGACGCGGCGGTGTTTGAGGCCGTGGGCAAGCAGTGGTACTGGAGCTTTCGCTTCCCCGGGAAGGACGGCAAGCTGGGGACCGTCGATGCCCGCTACGTGAGCGATAAAAATCCGTTCGGCATGAATCCCGACGATCCCGACGGGCAGGACGATGTCCTGGTAGCGAGCCCGGAGCTGCATCTCCCCCTCGGCAGGCCGGTCAAGGCGCTGCTGCGCTCCGTAGACGTCCTGCACGACTTCGCGGTACCACAGTTCCGGGCGAAGATGGATCTGGTGCCGGGCCTGGTCACCTATATCTGGTTCACCCCCACCCGGACCGGGAAATTCGACCTCCTCTGCAACGAATTGTGCGGCGTCGGGCACTTCGTCATGCGTGGCAAAGTCGTCGTCGAAGAAGAGCGCGAGTTTCAGGCGTGGTTGAGCAGCTATCCGACGTTCGCGCAAACCTCGGCGCAAGCAGACGGCGATGCGGCAGCAGGCAAGCCGCTCTATGCAGTCTGTGCCGCCTGCCATGGCTTGCAAGCGGAGGGCAACCCTGCGCTGCACGCGCCGAAATTGAGCGGACAGGGAGACTGGTATCTGAAGCGGCAACTGAAATATTTCAAGAACGGTGCCCGGGGCACGCACGAGAAGGACGTGTTCGGCAAGATGATGGCGCCGATGGCGGCGACGCTGGGGGATGACGCGGCCATCGATAACGTCGTCGCTTACATCAAGACGCTGCCGGATCATCCTGCCCTCCCCACGGTGACGAAGACTACGACCAATGCTCAAAGGCTTTACGTGACCTGCGGGGCCTGTCACGGTGCCGATGGGCGGGGCGCGCAGGCAACGAACGCCCCCCGGCTGGCGGGTATGAGCGACTGGTATCTGGTCACTCAACTGAAAAATTTCAAACAGGGCATTCGCGGCGCCCATCCGAAAGACATGTACGGTCCGCAGATGGCATCGATGGCCGCGATTCTGGCCGATGACCAGGCAACCAGCGACCTCGTTGCCTACATCAATTCCTTGCGATGACCGGCCTTGTTATAATGGATGAGGCTCAAGCGGAGAGGAAATTTTCATGAGTTCCGTCGCGCATGACGCAACCGTTTTTGTCCCACCTGCGGAAGTCGAGGAGGTAGAGCTTTACCATCCGAAAACTTTCGTCGGGAAGTACATCTGGAGCCAGGACGCCAAGATCATCGCCGTCCAGTACGCGATCACCGCGATCGGGATAGGGCTGGTGGCGCTGGTGTTGTCGTGGTTGATGCGGCTGCAGCTGGGGTTCCCGGACCGCTTCTCCTTTATCGACCCGAGCAGCTACCTTCAGTTTGTCACCATGCACGGCATGATCATGGTGATCTACCTGCTGACCGCGTTGTTCCTGGGGGGGTTTGGCAACTACCTCATCCCGCTGATGGTCGGCGCCCGCGACATGGTTTTCCCCTACGTCAACATGGTGAGCTACTGGGTCTATCTGTTCGCCGTGCTGTTGCTGACGGCGAGCTTCTTCGTGACCGGCGGGCCCACAGGCGCAGGCTGGACCCTGTACCCGCCCCAGGCGATTTCCCACGGCACGCCGGGGGCGAGCTGGGGAATTATCCTGATGCTCGTTTCGCTGGCCTTCTTCATCATCGGATTCACCATGGGCGGTCTCAACTACGTCGTGACGGTGTTGCAGGCGCGCACGCGAGGCATGACGATGATG
>DATILQ010000047.1:0-5892 GCA_035476235.1 Burkholderiales bacterium | reverse complement strand
GATGCACTGCGGCTGGGATCCGCATATGCTCCTCCAGGACGCGGACGTCGTGCTGGTGGTCGATTGCGACGTGCCGTGGATCCCCAAGGAGGGTGCACCGCGGCCCGAGGCCAAGGTGATCCACATCGGCCCGGATCCGCTCTTTGCGCGCTATCCGCTGCGCGGCTTTCGCACCGATCTCGCGCTCACCGGCGCCGTGGCGCCGACGCTGGAAGCACTGTGGCGCGCCGCGCAGAAAGAAGCGCCGTCGGTCAAGGCCATCGAGTTCCGGCGCAAGACCATCACCGAGCTGAGCGACGCGATACGCAGGAAGGCGCGCGGCGGCGTCGAGCCGATGCCGAGCGTCATTACCGGCAAGTGGCTCTCGGCGTGCCTCAACAAGCTGCTCGATGAGCGCACCATCCTGATCAACGAATATCCGACGGTGCTCGAGGAGATGACGATCACCGAGCCCGGCCGCTACTTCGGCAACTCGTCAGCCGGCGGCCTCGGCTGGGGTCTCGGTGCGGCGCTCGGCGCGAAGCTCGCGACGCCCGACAAGACGGTGATCGCAGCGCTCGGCGACGGCTCGTACATGTTCGGCAATCCGACGGCAGGCCATTACGTCTCCGAGGCAATGCGCCTGCCGGTGCTCTTCGTCATCGCCAACAACGCCCGCTGGGCGGCGGTGCATCGCTCGACGCTCGCCACCTACCCGAAAGGCCACGCCGCGGCGACCAAGCAGCCGCCGTTCGCGACGCTCGAGCCGTCGCCGCGCTTCGAGCATGTCATCCAGGCTTCCGGCGGGCATGGCGAGCGGGTAACAGAGCCGAAGGGGCTGATGCCGGCGCTCGAGAGAGCGCTAAAGGTAGTGAAAGACGAGAAGCGCCAGGCGCTCGTGAACGTGTGCCTGGAAGCGAGCTACGTCAAGACGAGCTAGGCCAGGCCCGAAAGGACATTGGCCTCGACGCCCATGAATCGCCCCTGCTTCACCCTTGACATGCCTTTCGGGCGCGCCTAGCCTAACTTTCCCCTGTTGCGGCCCTCCAGGAAGGGATCGATGCGGTCGCATCGATCTGGCGCCCAGCACTTCTGACCGCGTGTTATCGAACCTCAGAGAGGAGGAGGCGATGATGCGGAACCGATTTCATTTCATATCCCTCGCAGTGGTCATGCTCTTCGGTCTGGAGACCGTAGCCGCTGCCGATACGTTCAGGATTCACCTCACCGGCGCCCGGTGTGCCGATGATCCCGCGTGCCATAACCGCTTCCACCCGGCAATTAAGCCGGTGATCACCGTCAAGCCCGGCGACACGGTGATCATGGAGACGCGGGACGCATTCGACGGGCAGATTACGCCGAGCTCCACCGCGGCCGACGTGATCCCGACCTTTCTCGGCGGCCCGCTGAACCTCAACCAGGTTCACCCGCTGACCGGACCGGTCGCGATCCAGGGCGCCGAGCCGGGCGATCTTCTCGTGGTGCACATCGTCGACATCGTTTCGGCAGACTTCGCCTATACGATCAACGTTCCGGGCTTCGGCTTCCTCAGGAGCGAAGTTCCGGGGCCGGCGATCCTGCACTGGGACATCAAGGGAGACGTAGCCACTTCGCGCGACCTGCCCGGGGTGCGCATCCATGCGGAGCCTTCGATGGGGACCACGGGAATCGCCTTGTCGGTGGCCAAGACCGAGGAGGTCTTTCAGCGCGAGCACGAGCTTGCCGGGCGTGGCGGGTTCGTGCTGGAGCCGAACCCCGATGACGCGGTACCGGCAAAGCTATGCGGGCATGGCGGGGCGTTTGCGACCCGATGCTTGCGCACCATCCCCACGCGCGAGAACGCGGGCAACATCGACGTCAAGCAGCTGACCAAGGGCGGCAGGCTTCTCATTCCCGTATTTGTGCCCGGGGCGCTCTTTTCGGCGGGCGACGCCCACTTCGCGCAGGGCGACGGCGAGATCGCCGGCACGACGATGGAGATGAACGTCACCCTGGTCGTCAAGTTCACGCTTCGCAAAGGCGAGGCGAACCGCCTGGGCATCACCACTTTCCAGTTCGAGCGGGACAACTTCTTCGCCCCGCCCGAGCGCGCGGTGCCGAAGCGCTTCTTTGCCACGACGGGCATTTCCGTGGATCGCGCCACCGGAAAAAACGAGAGCGAGGATCTGACGCTCTCAGCCAGGAACGCGGCGCTCAACATGATCGATCACCTCGTTCGCGCCCGGGGGCTGACGCGCCAGCAGGCCTACATGCTCTCCAGCACCGCGGTCGACCTCCACATCAACCAACTGGTCGATGTGCCGAACTTCCTGGTGTCGGCGTTTCTTCACCTCGATGTTTTCGGCGACGGCGACCGGGACGAAGACCGGAACGACGACCGGCATTAGAACCGGCCCCTGGCCGAGACTCGAGATGAACCGGCGCGAGTTTCTCGCAACGGCGTCCGGCGTTGCCGCCGCGGGGTTCTTGCCACGCGGCTCGCTGGCTCACCTGGGCGCTCACGAGGGACGTTTTGCCACCGGGGGCCTGACCCTTATCGCCGGCTACAGCGCCGAAGGCCACCATCTGGCGGGTCAGGCCGTGGTCGAGCTCATTTCGCGGCATGTCGCCGCCGCCAAGAAATCTCAGCTCACGGTCATAGCCAGTTCCGCGGACACTCTCCGGTTGCTGGGCGCCGGCCACACGGACACACCCTATGGCCGGTTCACCGTGGATCTCGCCGTGGTGGAGGGCGACGAGGCCTACGCGGCATTGACAGGGCGAGGCTCCCAGGACGCCGGCGGGCTGCGGCTGCTGACATTGCTGCCGGCCCACTATCTGCACATCGTGACGCTTGGCGGCAGCCCGGTCCGGAGCATCACGGAGCTGAAGGGAAAGACGGTTTCCGTCGGCCCGGCTCGAAGCCGATCCGAAAAGCTGACGCTCCGGCTGCTGGAAGCATTTGACCCGTCCATGGTGCGCTCTTCGCAGCGGGCGGCGCTCGGGTTGTCCGAGTCGATGTGGGCGCTGGCGGAGAAAAGAATCGATGCCCTGGCGTGGCACGGCCCTGTCTCTCCGGCCCTGTTCGAGCATCTCGCCGGACTCCTGAAAATCCGGATCACGCTCCTGTCGTACGAAGAGAGGGTTCCAAAGCTGCGTGAAAAATACGGAGCCGCCTACTGCGCGGCGGTGATCCGGCAGGGCGCCTATCCGTGGCTCGAGAAGGACATCCATGTCGTCGGCACCCAGAACTTCCTCATCAGCCGGGCGGATCTTCCGGCTCCGATGGCTTACGACATCGTCAGAACGCTCGACTCTCATCGAGATGCTTTCACCGGCGGGGATCGCCGGCTGAGCGAAATCAGCGCCGGGCCCGAGACCTACATGCCCTTTCCGGTGCATCCCGGGGCCCTGAAATTCCGCGAGGAGTAGGCGGAGCTAAATAAACGCTTCGATCGAGCCTTGATGCGGTAGCGTCGCTGACGGCTTTAGCGCTTGGCCGAGTCGACGAAGTGCGGCAGGCTGACGCGGCCGACGAAAGGCAGCTTCAGGAAAGAGCCGTTGGCGCCGAAGTTGAGGCCGAGCAGGTTGAGCTCGAAGCCGTCGACCGGGCCGGCGGCGACGCCGAGAACGCCCGCGACCGAGAACTGGAAGCCGCTGCCGCTCGGCGCGCTGGAGATGAAATTGCTGCCGATGTAGTCCTTGCCGATGGCGGTGGCGGGGAGGTCGACCTGCAGCTCGGGCACCGCGCGCGCGATCCAGGCGGTAAAAGTGTTGGAGTTCGGGCCGGGCCAGAGCGTATAGGTATTGGCGTACGGATAGGCGTGCGCCGCCTTGTCGATGCGCTTGATGAGCTCGTCTACGTCGGGCCCGCGCTTGTCGGCGTAGAGCTCGACCTCGGAACCGAACCAGGGAGCATCGGGCTGCCGGTTGCGGATGACGAGCGCGCTGTCGGACCAGCGCAGGCGCCAGCCGATGATCTCGTAGACAGTCCACGTCAGTGCGTCGGTGGCCTTGACCGCCACCCAGGTATGGACGCCGAAGATGCCCTTCACGCCCATCGTGCGCGCGCCGTAGACCTGCACGACCGCCTCGTGCGTCGTCGCCGGGTCGGGCGCGACGCCGGCGAGCGCTCCGCTCACCGCACCCGCCGTGAGGCCGACGAACATCGCAGCCCTCAGGTAGCCAACTACACGACGCAGCCTCATGCGGCGAATTGTAGTGAGCCTCTGTGACGCGACAAGCCGACACCGGCCCCCAGGGGATGAGCCGTCGGCGTCACGCCAGCCGCGAAAAGTCGTAAAGCTTCCTGTCAAGGAGGTGCGACGGCCGCACCTCGGCAAGCGCGCGCACGATCGATTCGATGCGCCCCGGGTGTCGTTTTTCCCACTCCGCGAGCATCCCGCCGATGCGCCGGCGCTCGAGGTTCTCCTGCGAGCCGCAGAGGCTGCAGGGGATGATGGGGAAGCGCTTCTCCTCCGCGTAGGCGGCCAGGTCAGCCTCGGCGACATAGGCAAGCGGCCGGATGACGACGTGTCTTGCGTCGTCGGAGCGGAGCTTTGCCGGCATCGCCTTAAGCTGGCCGCCGTGGAACATGTTGAGGAAGAACGTCGCCAGGATGTCATCGCGATGATGGCCCAGCGCGATCTTGGTGGCGCCCAGCTCGGCCGCCACCCGGTAGAGCACGCCACGGCGCAGGCGCGAGCAAAGCGAGCACATCGTCTTGCCCTCCGGGATGACGCGCTTCACCACCGAATAGGTGTCCTGCTCGACGATGCGGTAGGGAACGCCGCGGCCCTCGAGATAGCGCGGCAGCACGTCCGCCGGGAAGCCGGGCTGCTTCTGGTCGAGATTTACGGCGATGAGCTCGAACGCGACGGGCGCCTTCGGCTGCAGCGCGAGCAGCACGTCGAGCAGCGCATGGCTGTCCTTGCCGCCCGAGAGGCAGACCATGATGCGGTCGCCCGCGGCGATCAGGTCGAAGTCGGCGATCGCCTCGCCGACCTGCCGGCGGATGCGCTTCGCGAGCTTGCCGGCTTCGTATTCGCGCTTGCGCGGGTCTATGCGAACAGCGTGGACCGCCATGGCTCTAGATATAGATGGAGCGCCCGCCATCCACCGCGACGATCTCACCGGTGACATAGGAGGCGCAGGCGAGGAAGTGTACCGCCTGGGCGATGTCCTCGGGACTGCCCATCCGTGCAAGCGGCGTCGTAGCAACGACGCGCTCCCTTTCCGCCGGGTCGAATTGCCCGTCTTCCGGCCAAGCGATCGCGCCTGGCGCTACCGCGTTCACGCGCACGGCGGGCGCGAGCTCCAGTGCCAGCGAGCGGGTCATCGCAGCGAGCCCCGCCTTGGCGATGCTGTACACCGGGTAGCCCTTGAGCGGCCGCTCGGCGTGGATATCGACGATATTGATGATGGCGCCGGAGCTCTTGCGCAGCTCGGGCGCCGCCTGCTGGCAGATGAAAAGGGGCGCGCGCAGGTTCGAGCCGATCAGCTCCTCCCAGTGCGACGCCTCGATGTCGCCGAGCGCGACCGGGAAGAAGCTCGATGCGTTGTTCACGAGGAGGTCGAGCCGGCCGAAGGACTCGAGCGCCGCGGCCACCAGCGCGCGCGGCGCGATGGGGGCGAGCAGCTCCGCCTTCACCTTGGCCGCGCTCTTGGCGCGGGCGGCGTTCAGCTCCCCCACCAGCCTGTCGGCGTCCGCTTCCGAGTCGCGGTAGTGGATCAGCACCGCCGCGCCGGCCGCATGCAGCCGCCGCGCGATTGCCGCCCCTACGCGGCGCGCGCCGCCGGTGATGAGCGCGCTCTTGCCCGCCAGCGACTCCATGATGGCGTCGAATTCTAGGGTAGATTTTCTCCATGCCGGCGCAAGACCGCATCCTCGAGGAGATCGCCGCCGCCGGCGGCTGGATCTCGTTCGCGCGCTAC
>DATILQ010000046.1:0-1727 GCA_035476235.1 Burkholderiales bacterium | reverse complement strand
AGCGAGCGAGTAGCTTCTGTGGGCCTGGCCCTTTCATCGGAAGGGCCAGGCGATCCCAGCTCATGAGCGCCGGCTTTGGCTGGCGCTCATTTTTTTGAGCCAAGCGAATTCAGCAAACGGCGGCTTACAGACCGGACTCAGCCGTCGCGAGCGTCGGACTGCGGGCCAATAGCAGACATTAGATCGGGTGCGACCAGCTGTGCCGGTAGGACCGTTTGACGGGGCCGCCTATTTGCGACTCGGGGCCGGCATGGCGGCGCCAAGAAATTCGATGAGATCCTTGATGCTTTGTTGAGCCACTTGCGCGTCGGGTGCGTTGATGTTGAAGCACCCGCGTCCCTTGCAGGCGATCTCTGCATAGAAATTCGCGCTGCGCCGCTGGTCCCATCCGTGCGTTGCGCTTGGGTACACCATGACGGAGAACGACTTGCGCGCGGACTCCGGAAGGCTATCGATCGCTTCTTGGCAAGCATTGGGGTCACGATCGTCGTAGTTGTCCTTGCCGCCGGCGAAGATCTTTACCGGCGCGCCGGTCCATTCTGACCACGCGTCCGTCGGAACTGGCGATGGCCGTCCCTTCACGTTGGCTTTCAATAACCAGCATACCGGATAGAACGGAGCGTAAGCCGCAATCCGAGGTGATCCTTTCAGGTACAGCTCGTTAGCCCATTTTGTCGCCGCGATGAGAGACAAGATCCCGCCGAAGGAGAACCCTGCAGCGGCGATGCGGTTTGAATCCACGTCCGGACGCGTCGCTGCATATTTGAGCACGCCGAAAAAGTCGGGCAGATAGGACGCTGCGCCCCCCTGCCGGAGCGCGTTCGACGCTGGAAACATGCGCGGCTCCAGGGTCACATAACCTGCCTTAGACAGGGCTTCTGCGTAGTCTGCAGCGCCCTCATGATCGTCCGCCCATCCCCATGAGCTATGGAACACGATGACGGCGGGATACTTGGTTAGCCCGGAGCCCGCAGATGGCTGACGAACGACCACCTCGATTTTTCGGTCGCCGTCGCCGCCTCCCACCGCGGCAACCGGAACCTGAACTGTCTCCTGCGCGTGCGCCGCGGCGGCGATCACGATGATTGCCAAAACGGATAGACGGAGCATTTCTGAAACCCCCTCACTCTACGGTTTGATGTTCCCAAGCCGCGATTATGATCGATGGTCGCATCATCACGCGGATGTCCGCTTTGGGTCGCTAGCAGACGTTTCCGGTCTAGACGAGGGCGATCCTTCTAATCACTCGGCAGCGGCGCGGGGAGTAGCAAACTCGTCGGGAATCCCGGCACGGGCGGAGTCATCCAGCGACGCGCGCGCCCGCGACCGAGCGACTGCACCTTTTCTGCTTCCGCGAGCGCGTCGAGCGCGCGCTGCACGGTGCGCTGGCTCGTTCCAAGCGCCAGCGCCAGGCCCGAGCTCGACCACGATTCACCGTCGGCGAGGAGGGCGAGCACGGCCGCATGCTCCCCTTCCACGGGCGGCGCCAGCACGACGACCTCGCGGGCGCGGCGCGGCGCCAGCGTAAAACCCCGCGTCGTCGCGCTCACGTCGGCCAGCGTCCGAAGCTCCCTGCGAAGCCGCCCGACCTCGACGCGCAACCGCGCACGATGCGATTCATCGGCGACCTTCGATCCGAATGCGCGCGCGACGAGCGTATCCCTCCCGACGTCGCCCGGCCACGCTTCGCCGAGCGCACGTGCGAGCGCGAACAGTACCGGACGCGA
>DATILQ010000045.1:0-3098 GCA_035476235.1 Burkholderiales bacterium | reverse complement strand
GTTGCTCAACCTGCCCGGCGGCCAGCTCGGCTTCCTGATCGTCGTTAACATCCTGATCTTCCTGCTCGCATTTTTCCTCGATTTTTTCGAGCTGGCCTTCATCGTCATTCCGCTGCTCGGGCCGGCGGCGGAAAAGCTCGGTATCGACTTGATCTGGTTCGGCGTGCTGCTCGGGGTGAACATGCAGACTTCGTTCATGCACCCGCCGTTCGGTTTCGCGTTGTTCTATTTGCGCAGCGTGGCGCCGTTCAAGGACTACATCGACAAGGTCACCGGCAAGATGACGCCCAGGGTCACCACCGGGCAGATCTACTGGGGCGCCGTGCCCTTTGTCCTGATCCAGTGCCTGATGGTCGCGCTCATCATCGCGTTCCCGGGCCTGGTGACCGGCGGGCTGGCGAAGAAGGCGGCCGTGAATACCGACCAGATGCGTATCGAAGTGCCGGCCGAGGAGCCCGCAGGGGAAGCACCGCTCGAGGGCGAGCCGGGGGCGGCGCCGGACGCGAGCGGCGCCGAGCAGAAAGGAAAATAAAACCCGCGCCTGCCGGGTTTTTATTCCGGCCTTACTTCTTCGCCGGCGCGCGCTGCGAACTGCGCTGCGCCGACACCATGAAGTTGTCGTAGCGATTTTCCGCAATGGAGAACCATTGCACCTGCTCGTCGCGGAATTTCTTCCACGGCTCGTACACCTTCTTGAACCTGGCGTTCTTCGCGGCGATCTCGTCGTACACCTCACCCGAGGCCTTGTAGCAGGCGGCCATGATGTCGTTGGAGAAAGGCAGCAGCTTGACGCCGTTCGCGATCAGCCGCTTCAGCGCCGCGGGATTGGCAGTGTCGTACTTGGTCAAGACCCAGTCCGAGGCATCGGCGCAAGCGGCTTCGAGGATCGCCTGGTAGTCCTTGGGCAGTGCCTCCCAAGCCTTGAGGTTCACCAGCAGGTCGAGCTCCGTGCCGCCTTCCCACCACGCCGGGTAGTAGTAGTGCTTCGCCACTTTGTAGAAGCCGAGCTTCTCGTCGTCGTACGGCCCGACCCACTCCGCCGCGTCGATGGTGCCCTTTTCCAGCGCCGGGTAGATGTCGCCGCCGGCGATCTGCTGCGCCACCACGCCCAGCTTCGCCAGCACCAGGCCGCCCGTTCCGCCGATGCGGAACTTCAAGCCCTTCAAGTCGGCAACAGTCCTGATTTCCTTGCGGAACCAGCCGCCCATTTGCGCTCCGGTATTGCCGGCGGGAAAGTTGCGGCAGTTGTAATCCCTGAAGAACTCGCGCATCAACTCCAGCCCACCGCCGTGGCGCATCCAGGCGTTCTGCTGGCGCGCGTTCAGCCCGAAAGGGATGGAGGCGGCAAACGCGAACGTCGGATCCTTGCCGAAATAGTAGTAGTTGGCGGTATGTCCGCACTCCACGGTGCCGTTCTGTACGGCATCGAGGACCTGCAGGCCGCCGACGATCTCGCCGGCCGCAAATACCTTGATGGCAAACTTGCCGCCCGTGGCCTCGGAAACACGCTTGGCGATGAATTCCGCGCCGCCATACAGAGCGTCGAGACTTTTCGGCCAGCTCAGGGCCATGCGCCAGGAGACGGCGGGCGCCTGCGCCCTGACGATGCTCGGCGCTGCTGTCGCGGTACCCGCCGCGAGCGCTAAACCTGCATTCTTCAAAAAGGAACGACGTTTCACGCTCACCTCCTTGGCTCTTTGCTGACCGCCCGCGCGGCTATCCCTTGCTGCTTTGCCCCTTTTGCGCGCTGCGTTGCGTCCCGACCATGAAGCTGTCGAAGCGGCCTTCCGCGATCGAGAACCACTGCACCTGCTCGGCGCGGAACTTCTTCCACGGCTCCCATACTTTCCTGAACTTGGGATTCTTCACGGCCACCTCCTCATAGTTCTCCTCCGAAGCCTTGAAGCTCGCGGCCATGACCTCGTTCGAAAACGGCGCGAGCTGCACGCCGTTGGCGAGCAGGCGCTTCAGCGCCGCCGGGTTGAGCGCATCGTACTTCGCCACCATCCAGATGTAGGCCTCGGCGCAGGCGGCCTGCAGCATCGCCTGGTATTCCTTGGGCAGCGACTCCCAGGCCTTGATCCCGACCAGGCACTCGGTCGAGGGACCGCCTTCCCACCAGCCCGGGTAGTAGTAGTGCTTCGCCACCTTGTAGAAGCCAAGCTTCTCGTCGTCGTACGGACCGACCCACTCGGCGGCGTCGATGGTGCCTTTTTCCAGGGCCGGATAGATATCGCCCCCGGCGATCTGCTGCGGCACCACGCCCAGCCTGGTCAATACCGTGCCACCGGTTCCGCCGATGCGGAACTTCAGCCCCTTCAGGTCGGAGACGGACTTGATCGGCTTGCGGAACCAGCCGCCCATCTGGCAGCCGGTATTGCCGGCCAGGTGATTGACGATGCCGTAGTCCTTGTAGAACTCGCGCATCAACTCGAGACCACCGCCGTGGTAATACCAGGCGTACTGCTGGCGCGCATTCAGGCCAAACGGGATCGCGGTGCCGAAGGCGAAAGTCTGATCCTTGCCGAAATAGTAGTAAGCGGCGGTATGGCCGCACTCCACCGTGCCGGCCTGCACCGCGTCGAGCACCTGCAGCCCGCCGACGATTTCCCCGGCCGCGAACAGCTTGATGTTGAACTTGCCGCCGCTCGCCTCGCCCACCCGCTTGCAGATCAGCTCGGCACCCCCGTACAGGGTATCCAGGCTCTTCGGCCAGCTGGCCGCCATCCGCCAATTGATGGTCGGTTGCGATTGGGCAATCGCTGGCGCGGCGAGCGTGCCTGCGGCGACGCCCGCGGCCGCCTTCTTAAGGAACGATCTGCGTTGCATGCTTTCCCCCTCCGGTTGGAAAAAACTGAGCGACGGATTGTAGGTCAATTGAGCCGTGCGCAGCGCGCCGAGACCTCCATGAGGCGCGCGCGCACCTCGTCGAGATCGGAAGCCTCCGGCTCGCGCTGGAGGTAGTCGGTGAGGTCCTTGAGCGCCGCGCGGTAGCACTCGAGGCGCTGATAGACGATGCCGCGATCGCGCAGCTCCGCCGCCGAGTCGGGCACGACGACCAGCATCCGGTTCAGCACCGCGAGCAGCCGCTCGGGCTG
>DATILQ010000044.1:0-47879 GCA_035476235.1 Burkholderiales bacterium | reverse complement strand
AAGCCGGTGGGCGCTGCAAAGGGACCAAGCGCATAACCCCGCCGCTATCCTGGAGACGAACAACGATATTACCGAGCGCAAGCGCTGGCGCAGCTTGACCGAGGCGCTGCCGCAGCTGGTCTGGGCAGCCACGCCGGACGGCGCGTGCGATTACTTCAGCACCCAATGGACCGAATACACCGGGGTACCGGAAGCCGGCCTGCTCGGGTGGCGCTGGATGGAGGTGCTGCACCCGGACGACCGGGAAAATACCCGGCAATTGTGGGGCGACTCGGTGGCGGGACGCCGGCCCTATGACGTGGAATACCGCGTTCGCCGGCATGACGGAGCGTACGGCTGGTTCAAGACGCGCGGGACGCCGATTCGCGACAGCGAAGGCCGGATCACCAAATGGTTCGGCACCTGCACCGACATCACCGACCGGAAGCGCGCGGAGGAAGCGCTCCACCACAGCGAGCAGGCGCTGCGTCGGGCCCGCGACGAGCTCGAGGTGAAGGTGGCGGAACGGACCGCCGAATTGCAGCGCAGCGAGGCCTATTTGGCTGAAGCGCAGACGCTGAGCCGCACCGGCAGCTTCGGCTGGCGTGTCTCGAGCGGCGAAATCTTCTGGTCGGAGGAAACCTATCGCATCTTCGAGTACGACCGAACCACGGAACCAACTGTGGAGCGTGTGCTGCAACGTGCCCATCCTCAGGACGTGGCCCTGGTGAAGCAGACCATCGAGAGAGCGTCGCAGGATGGAAGAGATTTTGCGCATGAATATCGCCTGGTGATGCCGGATGGCCTCGTCAAGCACGTCGATGTCGTCGCGCGCGCCTCGAGCAATGCATCGGGCGAGCTCGAGTTTGTCGGAGCGGTCATGGACATCACCGAGCGCAAGCGAAGCGAAGCCGAGCTGCTGCACCAGACGGCCCTCCTCGACGAGCTGTTCGAAGGCTCGCCCGACGCGGTGGTGCTCATGGACCTGGAGGCGCGCGTGCTGCGAATCAGCCGCGAGTTCGCTGCGCTCTTCGGGTATACCGCGGAGGAGGCGGCCGGACGCCCGATCGTCGATCTGATCGTGCCCGAGGACGAGCTCGAAAACTCGCGCGCTGGACTGGCGCGAGCGCTGACCGGCGAGCGGTTCGTTGTCGAGGGCGAGCGCCGGCGCAAGGATGGCACGCGCATCCATGTGTCGATCAAGCGTGCGCAGATCGTTCTCGGCGGAAAGCCGATCGGGTACTACGGCATCTACCGCGACATTACGGAGCGCAAGCGCGCGGAGGAGGCGCAGCGGGCGCAGGAGCGCGAGCGCGAGGAGATGCAGCGGCAGCTGCAGCAGGCGGCGAAGATGGAGGCGATCGGGCGGCTCGCCGGAGGCATCGCGCACGACTTCAACAACATCCTGGGCGCGATCCTGGGCTACGGCGAGCTGGCGCAGAAGAACCTGGAAGGCCGCGCGGTGCGCCGTCACGTCGACCAGGTGATGCAGGCCGGGGCGCGCGGCAAGGGGCTGGTGGAGCGCATCCTCGCCTTCAGCCGCAGCGGGCTGGGCGAGCGCGTGCCGGTGCACGTCCAGTCGGTGGTCGAGGAGACCCTCGAGATTCTCGCTGCGTCGCTTCTGCCTCAGGTGCGCCTGGACAAGCGCCTCGATGCGGGCGATACGGCGGTGGTGGGCGACGCGACCCAGCTCCACCAGGTGGCGATGAACCTGTGTACCAATGCGCTGCAGGCGATGGAGCGCGGCGGGGCGCTCACGGTGGTTCTCGATCGAGAATCGGTGCCCGAGCGCCGCTTGCTCTCGCACGGCACGCTGCTGCCGGGTCCTTATGTGCGCCTGTCGGTGAGCGACACCGGCAGCGGCATCCCGCCGGCGGTGCTCGAGCGCATGTTCGATCCGTTCTTCACCACCAAGGGCGTGGGCGACGGCACGGGACTGGGCCTGTCGCTCGTGCACGGCATCGTCGCCGACTTCGGCGGCGCCATCGATGTGGCGACGCAGGCCGGCGTGGGCACCACCTTTGCGGTCTGGCTGCCGGCCTCGGGCGAGACGCCCAGGATCCTGGCCGCCCCCGCGGGGGAGCTGCCGCTGGGCAACGGCGAGACGGTGATGATCGTCGACGACCAGCGTTCCTTGGTCGCGCTGGCCGAGGAGACGCTCGCCGCGCTGGGCTACGAGCCGGCGGGGTTCGACTCGAGCGTCGCCGCGCTGCAGGCGTTCCGCGCCGATCCGCAGCGCTTCGACCTGGTGCTGACCGACGAAACCATGCCCGACCTGAGCGGCGTGGAGCTGGTGCGCGAGATCCGGCGGGTGCGCCCCGAGCTGCCGATCGTGCTGATGAGCGGCTACAGCGGCGCGCAGCTCACGGAACGCGCACGCGCTGCAGGCGCGGGCGAGGTGCTGCGCAAGCCGCTCGTGCGCCGCGACATCGCCGAAGCCCTCGGGCGGGCGCTGCGTCCGTCAGGAGACTCTCGCTAGCACTTCCGCGGCGACGAGGTACACGACGAGCACGATGGCGAGCGCAGAGAGCGGCACCACGATGGGGATCCATCGGTTGAGATCCGATGGCTCTTTGCCTTGTTCCATGGCGCCACTCTGACGCCAGCGCGTGGCGGCGCGATTTCAGAACCGTTACGGCCGAAACGCAGCCGAAATCCTCGCGCAATCGGCCGGTCCCAGGCTTTGGGGCCTATGAACGTCGGGATCGCCGCTACCGCCCATGCACTGCTCCTGGCGCGCGTGCAATTCGCCGCCAACATGTCGTTCCACATCCTTTTTCCGGCGATCTCGATCGGGCTGGCGTGGCTGGTCCTCTACTTCCGGCTGCGCGCGAACTACAGCGGCGAGGCGCGCTGGGCCGGGGCCTATACGTTCTGGGTGAAGGTTTTCGCCCTCAGCTTCGCGCTGGGCGTGGTCTCCGGCGTGACGCTGAGCTTCCAGTTCGGCACCAACTGGCCGGGCTATATGAAGACGGTCGGGAATATCGCGGGCCCCCTGCTTTCCTACGAGATCCTCTTCGCCTTTTTTCTCGAGGCCGCATTCCTCGGCGTGATGCTCTTCGGTGGGCAGCGCGTCTCGCCGCGCATGCACGCGGTGGCCGCCTTCCTCGTCGCGCTCGGCACCACGATTTCGGCGTTCTGGATCCTCGCGCTCGACAGCTGGATGCAGACGCCGGCCGGCTTCACCATGATCGAAGGCCAGGCGCATGTCACTAGCTGGCTCGCGGTGATTTTCAACCCGTCCTTTCCTTATCGGTTCACCCACATGCTGCTCGCCTCGGGGCTGACTGTCGCGTTCCTCGTCGCCGGCATCTCGGCGTACCGCTGGCTGCGCGGCCAGAAGGGCGCCGATGTCCAGGTGGCGCTCCGGACGGCAGTTCGGCTCGCCGCGGTGCTCATCCCGCTGCAGATCGCCGCCGGCGACCAGCACGGCCTTAACACGCTGCAGCACCAGCCGGCGAAGATCGCGGCGATGGAAGGCCTGTGGCAGACCGCGCGCGGCGCGCCCATGGTCGTTTTCGGCTTGCCCGACGAAACGCTTCGCGCCAACCGCTACGAGATCGCGATCCCGACTCTCGCGAGTCTCTATCTGACGCATTCCCTGGACGGCGAGATCAAGGGCCTCGACGACTTCGCCGACCATCCGCCGGTGGCGCCCGTGTTCTTCGCTTTCCGCGTGATGGTCGGCATGGGCTTGCTGATGCTCGCCGTCTCGTGGTTCGCCGCCTGGAAGCTGCGTCGGGGCCGGGCGCTGACGCCAGGGCTGGCGCGTGCCCTGGTCGCGATGACTTTCTCGGGCTGGGTGGCGGTGCTGGCCGGCTGGTACACGACGGAGGTCGGACGCCAGCCCTGGCTCGCGGCCGGAGTTCTCAGGACCGCGGACGCGGCTTCGTTGGTCCCCGCCCCGATGATCGCGACCACGCTTGCGATGTACGTGGCGCTGTACGCCTTCCTTCTCGTGGCGTACGTCTCGGTGCTGTTCTACCTCGCCGGCAAGGCGGCGCCGGAGCGCGTCCCGATGGAGATGCAGCATGCCTGACCTTTCGCAACCCGCCGGCTGGCTGCCGCTCGTGTTCATGGGATTGATGGGCCTCGCGATGCTGCTCTATGTCGCGCTCGACGGCTACGACCTGGGCGTCGGCATCCTGCTCGGTCTTGCGACCGACGCCGAGAAGGACACGATGGTCGAGTCGATCGGACCGTTCTGGGACGCCAACGAAACCTGGCTGGTGCTCGGCATAGGCCTCCTGCTGGCGGGGTTTCCAATTGCGCACGGCATCATCCTCGGCGAGCTTTACCTGCCGGTCGCGGTGATGCTCGCCGGGCTGATCCTGCGAGGGGTCGCTTTCGACTTCCGCATGAAGGCGCAGGCCGTTCAGAAAAACTGGTGGAACGGCGCCTTCCATGCGGGCTCGCTGGTCGCGGCGCTCGCGCAAGGCGTGATGCTCGGCCGCTACGTCACCGGGTTTCAGGAGGGGGCCTGGGCGTGGGCATTCGCCTTGTTCGTCGGCGTGAGCCTGGCCGCCGGGTACACGCTGCTCGGGGCGTGCTGGCTGCTCATGAAGACCGAAGGCGAGCTGCAGCGCCGCGCGGTGGCCTGGGCGCGGGGCAGCCTGTGGCTTGCGGCTGCGGGCATTGCGGCCATCTCGGTGGCGACGCCGCTGGTGAGCAGCTTCGTGTTCCATAAGTGGTTCTCGTTCCCGAACATCGTGCTGCTTGCGCCGGTGCCGCTGATGACGGCGGTGCTGTTCGCGATGGTCGGCGTCACGCTGCGGCACCAGCCTCGCGCGGACGAGGCCTGGGCGTGGGTTCCGTTCGCCGGGTCGGTAGGCATCTTCGTTCTGGCGTTCTTCGGGCTCGCCTTCAGCATCTTCCCGTTCGTCATCGTGGACCGCATGACCCTCTGGCAGGCGGCGGCCGCACCTAAGTCGCTGATCTTCATCCTCGTGGGTGCGCTCATCGTGCTGCCCGTGATGGCCGCCTCCGCCGCGTACTCCTATTGGGTGTTCCGCGGCAAGGCCCGCAAGCTCTCGTACTGATTGCCTCGAATTGCTCTGACGCGCCCTGCACTATCGCGATGCTTGCCCCGCTGTAGCCGTAATCCTGCGGGGCGAAGCTCGCGCAGCCCCTGCTTCAGGCTGGGTTCCGTTTTACCGCGCCAGCAAAGTCTTTCTGCGGCGTGCTGGAGACGACGATCGGCGCACTGGTATCTCCGGGGCACGACTCGGAGGACTGCGCAGGGCACAGATGAGCGAACGGATTGCTGGGCTGAACGGTACTACACGCGCTGAGAAGCACGACTGCAATGACGAACAAGTGTTTCATGATGATCTCCTGGTTGTGGTCACATTAGGTTTCGATGCCATGCGGCACCGTCTTCACTGTGCCGCGAGCGCGCATCGCGCCGATTTCGAAGGAGTTACACTCGAAACCGAGTGCTGGAAACTCTTAATGGAGCGCTTCGACCGGGACGCTGAAGACGTAGCCGGCGCCGCGTTCGGTCTTGATGTACTGCGGCAGGGCTGGGTTCGGCTCGATCTTGCGCCGCAGCCTGAGGATCTGCACGTCGATCGAACGATCGTAGACCTCGGCGCCGTTCAAGCGCGACAGATCGAGCAGCTGCTCTCGTGTGAGCACCCGTCGCGGCGCTGAGCAAAACGCCTGCAGCAGGTTCAACTCGCCATTCGTGAGCTCCACGCGGCGACCCTCGGGCGAGCTCAGCCGGCGACTGCCGAGGTTGAGCTCCCAGCCGGCAAAGCGATAAGCGCGCCGCTTCTCGCCGCGCGGCGGCAGCACCTCGCGCGCGGTCTGATAGCGGCGCAGCACCGCGCGGATGCGCGCGAGCAGCTCGCGCGGGCTGAACGGCTTCATGACATAGTCGTCGGCGCCCAGCTCCAGGCCCATCACGCGGTCGGCCTCGTCGTGCCTGCCGGTGACGATGATGATGGGAGTCGTGCCCTCCTCGCGGAGCTTGCGCGCCAACTCCATGCCGTCCTCTCCGGCGAGGCGCAGATCGAGCACGACCAGGTCAATGGCGTGCTGGGCCAGCGCCTGTGCCATCTCCGACCCGGTGGCGACCGCGGTGACTCGCAGCTCGTTTTCGCCGAGATAATCGGCGACCAGCTTGCGCATCGCCGGATCGTCGTCGATGGCAAGGATGTGTGCGCTCATATGGTCTTGTCCATCCTCTGCGAGCGGCTCACCAGCTCTTCCCACAGTCCCTGGGGCTTGCGCATCGCCAGCGCCGCGTCGGGCTCGAGCACGTACCAGGCTCCTTGCTCAACCTCGTTGCGCAGCTCGCCCGGCTGCCACGCCACGAGGCCGGCGACAAACCTCGCGTGTTCGGGCTCCGATTCGATGATGCGGTCCACGACCGCGGCGTCGAACGCGGCGAACAGCCCCGGCAGCACCTCGAATGACTTGGCGCCCAGGCTGTCGTGCCGCTGCACCAGGGCGAAGATCGCCTGCGATTCGTAAGGCCCGCCGAGGAAGACCGGATCGATCACTTTCTGCGCCGCCGCGTGCTCCGGAAACAGCCTGCCGAGCGTGACTCCGGTGGGCCGGTTGACGATGAATCCCACGTGCTGGTCGCCGCCCAGCGGCGCGACCACGAGGATGCTCGATCCGTACAGCTCGTCGCGCAGCTCGGGCTTGGCGACAAGGATGACCGGCTTGGACAGGTCCGCGGCGCCCGCGAGCGCGGACCAGCCGAGCAGGACGGCGGAGACCAGGGCGAGGCTCGACTTGCGCATGACAGCTGCTCCTTTTCAGGGTTGACGGAGCAAGCGTCGCCGTCAAGTGTGTCGCCGCTGTTTCGGAACGATTACATCCGTCATGTTCACGCCGCGCGCCATGAGCAGCGTCAGCAGGGTGCCCGCCGAGCCCAGCACCATGCCTGCGATCATGATCGCGGGGTTCTGCAGCACAAACCCCTCGAGCCCGACTGCAAGGCCGGTGAAGGCGTTGAACACCGAAATGACCGCCGGCATGTCGGTGCCGCCGATCGGCAACGTCATCATCACGCCGAAGGCGAGCGCCGCCACGAAGAACAGACCGATGAGCCCGGAGCCCGCCTCGCCATCCGCCGCAACGATGCAGGTGCCGATCGCGAGCGCCGCCAGGAGGACGACCGCGTTATAGAACCGCTGGCCCCTGAAGCGCCATGGTTTTTGGATCAGGCCGTCGAGCTTCGCCCAGGCGACGAGCCAGCCGGCAAGCGACGCCGCGCCGATCAGATTGGCGAGCATCAAGATACAGAAATCCATGGTGGCAGGGCGGTTTTGATTGTGCAACTCCGTCCCTTAGCGAGCGGGCCTGAGATGGATCACGCGGCCGCCCGACTGCAGCGCTTCGGCGCGCAGCTCGGTATCCACCTCGCGCGTGCAATCCATCTCGCTTCCGAAGTTCTGCTCGCACTCGGCGATCATCTTTTGCCTGCGCTCGGCCAGCGCGCGGGCAGCGGCCTGCTCTTGCGTGGTCGGCGGCTCGGAGAGTTGCTGCGCCTGCGCAGAAAATGCGCAGGCGAGCATGACGACTGCGATGCTCGACTTCACGATGGCTGGGGTCGCGACGGCGGTGCCATGAACTCGGGCCCTACCGGGTTGGTGATCCGCTCGCGCAGCACGCGGTCGATCTCGGCCTTGACGTCGGCCTCGAGCGACCAGCCGCCCACTTCGGCGACCGGCGCAAGCTGGTTGGGATGGCGCGCGCCCCACAACGCGGCCGTGACGCCCTGGTCCAGCGTCCAGCGCACCGCGAGATGGAGGACGCGCCTGCCGTAGCGGTATTGAGCGAGCAGGTCCAGCCGCTGTACGGCGCGCAGATACTGGTCGAAGCGTGGCGCCTGGAATTTCGGGTCCTTCCTGCGCAGGTCGTCGCCGCTGAACGCCGTGTCCGGCCGCATGCGGCCCGAGAGCAGCCCGCGACAGAGCGCTCCGTAGCCCAGAACGGCGATCTTGTTCCTGCGGCAATACGGCAGGATTTCCTCCTCGATGCCGCGCTCGAAGAGGTTGTAGGGCGACTGCAGCACGTGCAGCGGCGCGACGCGCCTGAAAGCGTCCATCTGCGCGACCGAGAAATTGCTCACCCCGATGGCGCGGATCTTTCCCTGGTCGTAGAGCGATGCCATCGCGGCGGCGGTTTCCTCCATCGGCACCAGGGGGTCCGGCCAGTGCACCTGGTAGATGTCGATGTAATCGGTGCGCAGGCGACGCAGCGAGTCCTCGATCTCGCGCATGATCCGCGCGCGGCTGGCGTTGCGGAACACGCTTCCGTCGCACCACTCCAGGCCGACTTTGGTCGCGATGACCGCGCGCGAGCGCAGTCCCGACGCCGCCAGCGCCTTGCCGACGATTTCCTCGGAGCGGCCGAAGCCGTAGACCGGCGCCGTGTCGACTAAGGTGACGCCCTGATCCAGCGCGGCGCGGATCGTGTCGATCGATTCCTTCTCTTCGCTGCCGCCCCACATCCAGCCGCCGATGGCCCAGGTGCCCAGGGCGATGCGCGAGACATCGAGAGAGGTGCCGGGGATCCCGGCGAACTGCATGCTGAGGTCAGGTAATATCGGCTTGCTGCCCACGAGTCAGTTGCTCCTTTGACTCGTCATGCTCGGCGATGCCGAATACCCGTTTATTGCAGCGCCGGGCGCGAACCGTTTCAGGTGTAATTACTGCGAGGGCAAGGCAAACGCCGTGTACACCCGTCGATCGGTCCAGCGGAATGCGCCGCCGAAGACCTGGCCCTGCCGGAATCCAGAAGCAAGATCCCGCAGCAATCGCATTTGAAGAAGCTGCAGATCTGGATCGAAGGAGGCGATCTCCGCGTCCTGAAAGTCGAACCAGACCCCGGTCAGAGGATAGAGGCACTTGAAAAACGATTCTTTCGCCGAGAAGCACAGGGATGAGAACGTCTGGCGGTCGATTCCAGCAGAGTCGCGCAGCGCACGCTCCCTTTCGCCCATGCAAAGCTCATCGATTTCGACCGTGGTGTCCGGCTGAACGATCGCTTCCGCGTCGATTCCGATGCTTCGAAAGTCCTTGCGCCGCGCGACGGCAACCCCGAGGAGCTCGTCGGTGTGCGTGATCGAGCCGACATAGCCCTGAGGCCACACCGGCGAGCGGTCGGCGGCCATGGCTACGGAAGTCTCGCCGGAACCAAGCTCGGCGAGAAGCTCGGCGGCACATGCCCTGCCCAGGTCGAATATCGACTGACGCAGGCGGAACTGCTCGTCCCGAGTCCTTCTCTGGCGCGGGCCGCGTTTCGCCTTGGAGCAGCCCGGAAGCAAGACAACGCGCTGGGCAATCTGCGGATCCAGCGGAAAGTGCATGCCCGCTTCCACGATGACTTAATGCGGAGTCTGCGGCCCCGGCAACTGAATTGCTCTATCCGACAGGGCGATTCGCATAGGGCAGTATGGCGGTGGGGGCAGTCTAGCGCGAACCCGTCTCTACCGGAAATTCCCGAAAACAGGGAACTTAGCAGTGATTTGTCGCCTTTGGACTTGCCTCGTACGCGGGTTGTGAGGGTAGGAGATTGCCCCACGAGGCACGCGCCGCGGGGAAACACCATCCACTAAATATGCTCAGCAGCGCTAATCGATAACTGTATGCGCTACAGGTGCCTCCACAGCGATCTGTGCTCCTCCTACCGCCTTGAAACTGCTACTGTTATGCACAGTCGGATACTGGGACCATGGGGGCCTAGGGAGACCATGGAAGCCCGAACACCACAGCTGCTCTACCAAGCGGTCGCCGAGGACATCGCCTCGATGATCAATAGCGGGACTTTGGTCGCGGGAGAGCGCATCCCGTCCGTGCGGGAATTGAGCAGACAGCGGCGCCTGAGCGTCTCCACGGTGGTGCACGCTTACCATCTCCTCGAGGATCGGGGCGTTATCGAGGCACGGCCGCAATCGGGATATTACGTGCGCACGGCGCGATCCCCGATCGAGGAACCTCCAATCACCCGGCCGCCACGCTCACCCCAGACTGTAGACGTGCATGCCCTGGTGAGCCGCGTCCTGGCAGACCGGCATCTTGCAAAGCGCCTGCAATTCGGCGCGGCGGTGCCGCACCCTGGCCCCCTACCAGTGCGAAGACTTCAACGGATCATGTCTTCCCTTGCGCGGCGGCGTCCGGAATGGATCGCGAACTATAGCTTTCCACCTGGCGACGAAAGACTACGACGCCAGATCGCGCTGTACATGCGCGACTGGGGCGTGCGCGCAAAAGCCGACGAAATCGTCATCACCAACGGGTGCATGGAAGCGCTGAACCTGTGTCTTCGTGCGGTCGCGAAGCCGGGGGACGTGATCGCATTGGAATCCCCTACCTATTTTGGCTTGCTGCAGATTATTGAGAGCCTCGGTATGAAGGCCCTCGAAGTGCCTTCGCATCCTCGCGAGGGGATCTCCTTGGACGCGCTCCAGCTCGCCATCGAGCGCGCCCGCGTTAAGGCTTGCGTGCTGATGACGACGGTAAGCAATCCCCTGGGCGGCACGATCCCCGACGGGGGGAAGAAGCGCCTAGTGCAACTGCTTGCACAGCACAAGATTCCCTTAATCGAAGACGCGATTTACAGCGCGCTGCACTTCGAATCCCAGCCCTATGCGGCCAAATCCTACGACGATGAGGGCAGCGTGATGCTCTGCTGCTCGTTCTCTAAGACCTTTTCGCCCGGATTTCGCATCGGCTGGGCTCTCCCCGGCCGGCACTACGAGCGGGTGTTGTCCCTTAAGTTCACCAACACCATAGGTGTTCCCGAGCTCCTCCAGGCTGCGGCTGCGGAGTTCCTGGGCAGCGGAGCGCACCATCGCCTGTTACGTAAATTGCGCCGTACCTATGCCGGGCAAGTTCAGCAATTCGCCGAAGCCATCACGCGAAACTTCCCAGAACAGACCAAGGTTAGTCGGCCAACCGGTGGATACGTTCTCTGGGTTGTGATGCCCGAAGGAGTCGACTCGATTGAGCTGTACCAGGAGGCGCTGAAACACGGCATTGGCATCACGCCTGGGGCCGTGTTTTCAGCCTCTGGCCGCTACCGCAATTGCATACGCATCAATTGCGGGATGCCATGGACCCGAGAGGTCGAGCTGGGCATAGAACGCCTGGGTGAGCTCGCGCGAAAACTTGCCTCCCGAACGTTTAGCGACCGCTCCGGAAGTGCTAGGCACAACAAGGTACAAGTCGCCATCTGACGCTTCGATTAAGCTCCGAGCGCACGGCCCAAGCAGTACTAACGCTGGCTCCCGTTGTGGGGCCGAGGTTATGGGCGCAGCGCGCTCTCGTAGTACGGCATGGCGGCGCATCATGGCTCTCGGACTTTTCGGTGGCGGATTACATACCGTAACAGTGACAGTTCCGGTATCGAACGAGGAGAACAGATTTCTGTAAAACCAACTGTAACCCGTACAGTTATTCCATACTGCAGCTAACGATCTGAGGTCGACCTCTCTACCATGGGGTAACCATGGTCGGCTCAGCGGTTTTCGCTCAAGTGACGCGCAGTTCGCTCTTGCTGCTCGCGTTCTTGACGGGGTGCGGTCCGGTAACGCCTTCTGCCCACGAACACCTTGCCAACGTTGACTATTGGCCGGAGCAGCAGCTGCTCTTCCTGGCCAGCATCGCGAGCGGCGCGATTCCTTGAACCGTCAATCAGAGTCTCCCTACGCTTGGCTGCGGCTGTGTGTTTGTCTGGCTCTGGGAACGATCGGCACAGTGGGAATGTACTCGGTGTCGGTCGCGCTGCGGCCAATACAACTCGAATTTGGCGTCACCCGTTCGGAAGCATCGCTGGCGTACGCACTGACGATGACGGGCTTCGCCATTGGAAGCGTCCTAATGGGGCGGCTTGCCGACCGCTTTGGCGTAATGATCCCAGTACTCATAAGTGCAGTAAGCCTAGGACTCGGATTTGTCGCGGCCGGGCTAGCTGGAAGCCTGTGGTTATTCAACGCAGCGCATGGACTATTGGTCGGATTTCTCGGGACTTCCGCGGCATTTGCCCCGCTTGTAGCAGATATTTCTCTATGGTTCACGAGTCGACGAGGGCTAGCGGTCGCCATATGCGCGAGCGGAAACTTCCTTGCCGGAGCGATTTGGCCACCCATACTCCAGTTCTTTTTCGACAGCGTCGGATGGCGGCAGACATTCATCTGGCTTGGCATATTTTGCGTGGTGACCATGGCACTGCTCGCGTTCGTGTTACAGAGAAGAGCAGAAATCGCGGCAACCACAGAGACTTCACAGGATCCTTTACTCGGGTCTCGAAAACCTCTCGGAATGTCGCCCAACACGCTGCAGTTATTACTGTGCATCGCCGGCGTCGCATGTTGTATTGCGATGGCGATACCCCTTGTTCACATCGTTGCATATTGCGGAGACCTGGGTTACGCGGCCACCAGAGGGGCCGAAATGCTCTCGCTGATGCTGGGGTTTGGCGTAGTGAGCCGGGTAGCTTTTGGTTGGATTTCGGATCGCATCGGTGGTCTGCGCACGCTAATGTCAGCCTCAACCCTGCAGGCGATTGCGCTGACATTATTTTTGCCTTCGGGAGAGCTAGCAACGCTGTACGCCGTGTCAGTCCTGTATGGGCTGTTTTTCGGTGGAGTTGTACCTCCTTACGCGATGATTGTCCGAGAGTTCTTTTCGCCTAAGGAAACAGGCGTTCGTGTCAGCTTGACTCTAGGGGCCACATTTTTCGGTATGGCGCTAGGTGGCTGGATGTCTGGTGCGATCTTTGACCTCACCGGCTCTTATCGCGCGGCGTTCGCGAACGGTATCCTTTGGAACGTCTTTAATCTGTTGATCATCGGCTTTCTATTGCTTCGAGATCGTCGCAGCGCCGGGATTACGAAGATCGAGGCGTACTGAAATCTTAGCGTGACGGGCAAGAAGAGCGAATGAACGAGCTGCTTGGTGTGGCGGCCGCTCGCGTACACCACGGCAGCACGGGGCTCTCTGGCGCTCTCTACCGCGACAAGGAGGGCTCGTACTTGGTCGCTTCTGCACCCAGCGGCAACCGGACCGGAAAACTGCCGTCTAGAGAAAATTCATCGAGAAACGCCTAGGGAATGCCGATTGCGCCCTGGAGAGAGGGCGATTGGCATTGGAATCGGCGCGAAGGCGTTTGCATCTTCGGCTCATTCTCTGGCGCCGAGAGAAACGGCGCCAAAGCTCTAGACTGTTTGGCGGAGAGAGAGGGATTCGAACCCTCGATACGGGTTTAAGCCCGTATAACGCCTTAGCAGGGCGCCCCCTTCGGCCACTCGGGCATCTCTCCGAAGTACGCGGAATTCTACACGCGCTTGGCGACGAGCAGGCGGCGGATGGCCTGCAGCTCCCTGCGCCGCTCGGCATCGAGCCGCGGATACTCGAGGTGCAGGCCGCGCAGCGTGTCGACGATGATCTGCGATACGATCAGCCGCGCGTTCGGCTTGTCGTCCGCGGGCACCACGTACCACGGCGCGTAGCGCTTGCTGGTAGCGCGCAGGCAGGCCTGATAAGCCTTCATGTAGTCCTTCCAGCGGCGGCGCTCCTCGATGTCGGACCTCGTGAATTTCCAGTTTTTCTGCGGATCGTCGATGCGCGCCAGAAAGCGCCTGCGCTGCTCCTCCTTCGAGATATGAAGGAAGAACTTGAGCACGCGCGTGCCGTTGCGGTGCAGGTGGCGCTCGAAGTCCGTGATCGACTGGTAGCGGCCTTCCCAGGTGTCGCCCTCACGGCCGGCGTCGGGAACGCCTTCGCTGCGCAGGATCTCCGGGTGCACGCGCACGATCAGCACTTCCTCGTAATACGAGCGGTTGAAGATGCCGATGCGCCCGCGCTCGGGGAGCACGCGCGCGCAGCGCCACAGGAAATCGTGCTTCAGCTCCTCCGCGCTCGGATGCTGGAAGCTGTAGACCTGGCAGCCTTGCGGGTTCACCCCGGACATCACGTGCTTGATCATGCCGTCCTTGCCCGCGGCGTCCATCGCCTGGAAGATGACCAGCAGGGCGTAGCTGTTCGAGGCGTAAAGCACGTTCTGCAGCGATCTGAGGTCCTCGAGGTGGCGCCCGAGCAGCTCCTGATAATGCTCTTTTGACTTGTAGAACGGCCCGATGCGCGTCGGCCGCTTGTGCAGCTTGACGTGCGCGGAGGGTGCAACGTGAAAGTCGTCCGGGTCGATTTTCATCGGGCTAAAGGGAAAAGATGGCCTTCACGGTCCAGCGGTCGCTGGCGCCGTTCAGACCCCGGCCGACGCCGAAGTTCAGCTTCTGCGTGTCGAGCACGAAGTAGAGTATGTGCGACTGCTGGCTGCTCGGGGCGAAATGCGACAGGCGCCCGAGCTCGGCGTAGTACTCTGCGCCGAGCGCGTAGCCGCTTCCGACGTTGCGCGCTACCTTGAGCGCCGGGGCGAAGCTCAGCACGCCTTTCTGCGGGCCGGCGAGATCCGTGGCGACGATCGGATTGAACGCAAGCAGCCAGTCGTCGTTGCGGTAGCCGACGATCGGCCGGATTTCTGCGGTGCGGCGCGCTTCCTCGAAGCGGCGCTCGACGAGCGAAAGCTCGACGTTCATGCCGGCAAAATAGCCCGGTTGTCCGTGCAGCGGCATCCATTTGAGGCGAAATCTCGGCCCCGCGAAATAGTCGGTTCCTTCGGCGCTCCTCACGAAAGGCAGGTAAATGCCCCAGTCAACATTCGGCACGAGACCCCACGAAAGCTCCGGCGTGATGCGAAGCCCGTGGTAGGGCGTAACCTCTCCGGCGTAGTCGGGCCTTGCGCGGCCGCTCGGCGTGGTGTTGACGTGGAGCTCGATGCCGCGCTCGCCGGGCGCGTTCACGTCGTCGGTGTAGACCTGGATCTCGTCGGGCAGCGCGCCATGGGCGTGCGAACAGCAAAAGATTGCCGCCACGACAAGAAATCTATTCCTGGTCGAGCTCAAAGGCCTTGTGCAGGACGCGCACGGCGAGCTCGGTGTACTTCTCCTCGATCACCACGGTGATCTTGATCTCCGAGGTCGAGATCATCTGGATGTTGATGCCCTCCTCGGCCAGCGTGCGGAACATCTGCGCGGCGATGCCGGCGTGCGAGCGCATGCCCATGCCGACGATCGACACCTTGGCGATGCGATCGTCGCCCGTGACGTCGCGGCACTTGATGTGCGGCTGCACCTGGCTCTTCAGGAGCTTCAGCGCCTTCGCGTAGTCGCTGCGGTGCACCGTGAACGACAGGTCGGTCATGCCGTCGTGGCCGATGTTCTGCACGATGACGTCGACGTCGATGTTCGAGTCGGCGATCGGGCCGAGGATGGCGTACGCGACGCCGGGACGGTCGGGAACGTCGTGCACCGTGATCTTCGCCTCGTCGCGGTTGAACGCCACGCCCGAAATCACTGCCTTCTCCATCGCCATGTGCGGGTCTTCCTCGAAAGTGATCAGCGTGCCGGCCTGCGCCTCCTCTTCGACCGGCAGCGCCGGGTTGGTGAGGCTGGAGAGCACGCGCGTGGGAACTCTGTACTTGCCGGCGAACTCCACCGCGCGGATCTGCAGCACCTTGGAGCCGGCGCCCGCCATCTCGATCATTTCCTCGAAGGTGATGTGGCGCAGGCGCCGCGCCTCGGGCACCAGGCGCGGGTCCGTCGTGTAGACGCCGTCGACGTCGGTGTAGATATGGCATTCGTCGGCCTTGAGCGCCGCGGCGAGCGCGACCGCCGAGGTGTCGGAGCCGCCGCGCCCGAGCGTGGTGAGGTTGCCGTGGGGATCGACCCCCTGGAAGCCGGCCACCACCACCACGTAACCCGCATGAAGATCGGCGCGAATTTTTTGCTGGTCGATGGAGACGATCCTGGCCTTGTTGTGGGCCGAGTCGGAGACGATCTTCACTTGCCAGCCGGTATAGCTTCTCGCCTTCACGCCAAGGTCCATCAGCGCCATCGCCAGCAACCCGATGCTGACCTGCTCGCCGGTGGCGGCGACCACGTCGAGCTCGCGCGGATCGGGCAGCGCCTGCATCTCCTTCGCCAGAGCGATCAGGCGGTCGGTCTCGCCCGCCATCGCCGAGGGCACCACCACCAGGTCGTGGCCCGCCGCCTTCCATTTGGCGACGCGGCGCGCGACGTTGCGGATGCGCTCCACCGACCCCACCGAGGTGCCGCCGAATTTCTGGACGATCAGAGCCATGCTCGAGGCCGGAAAAAAGCATTGATTTTACAGGCTGTATCGGGTGTCATACGGAGGAGCCCCCGCCATGACCCCGCGCCTCGATTCCCTGCAGGACGTCCGCCATGACCTGCTCGACCTGCATCGGGCGCTGGTCGAAGCGGAGCGCCGCAATTACGAGCGGGGACGAGGCCGCGTGCCGGACCGGGATTTCCTGGAGGCGCTGATCAACGATCCGGCCCTTGGCTGGCTGAGCGCGCTGACGGCGCTGATCGTGCGCCTGGACGAGCTGCTCGAGGAAGGCAGCCCTGAGCCGGCGAGCGCGCGCGAGCACTGCGTCGCGCAGATCCGCAAGCTGCTCAAGCCCGCCGCCGGCGCGACCGAATTCCACCGCAGATACGCCGAGGCACTGCAGCAGAGCCCGGATGTCGTGGTTGCCCACGGCAAGGCGATGCGCGCCCTGGAGCGCGCAAAAGCCCTATGAACCTGAAAGACTGGATCGGACGCACCGAAACGGTGGACGATATCGTCACCGCCATGCCGTATGCGGCGCTTTCGGCGACCCTGGACCGCGAACCGGTGAGACCGCAGCCGGGCACTCCTCTGCCGGCGCTGTGGCACTGGCTCTATTTCCTGCCGCTGCACCGCCAGCGCGAAATCGGCCCGGACGGCCACGCCAGGCGCGGCGGGTTCCTGCCCCCGGTAGCGCTGCCCCGGCGCATGTGGGCCGGCAGCCAGTTGCAGTTCCACCGGCCGCTGCGCGTGGGCGACTCGGTCACGCGAGTATCGACGATCCAGAGCGTCAGCGAGAAATCCGGCCGCAGCGGTGCGCTCGTATTCGTGAAAGTCCGGCATGAGCTGCGTGCCAACGGCAAGGACGAGGTCGCGCTGACCGAGCTCCACGACATCGTCTACCGCGAAGCGGTGAAGCCGGCCGACGTCGCTCTTCCTCCGCAGGCTGCGCCCAGCGCCTCCGCCTGGGAGAAGAAGTGGGTGCCGGATGAAGTACTCCTCTTCCGCTATTCGGCGCTCACGTTCAACGGCCACCGCATCCACTACGATCGCCGCTATGTGACGCAAGTCGAGGGCTACCCCGGGCTAATCGTGCATGGTCCGCTGCTCGCGACCCTGCTCGTCGATCTGTTGCGCTGGCAGCTGCCGGAGGCGCGAATCGCGAACTTCGAGTTCCGCGCGGTGCGCCCGGTTTTCGACCTCCACCCCTTTTTCGTCTGCGGCGAGCCGCAGGCGGACGGCAGGACTTTTCACTTGTGGGCGCGCGACCATGAAGGCTGGCTGGCCATGGATGCGACGGCGCTCGTCGACACAACCCCTCCCTGAACAGGAGCCGCAGAACATGCCCGCAACCATCGTCGACTCCGCCATCTTCGGCAACCTGTTCAGCACCGAGGCGATGCGCCAGGTGTGGTCCGACGAGAACCGCACGCGCAAATATCTCGACATCGAGGCGGCTCTGGCGCGCGTCCAGGCCCGGCTCGGCATCATCCCGGCAAAGGCGGCCGCGGAGATCGTGCGCAACTGCCGGCTGGAGAGGATCGACCTGCGCAAGCTGCGTGCGCAGACCGAGCGCATCGGCTACCCGGTGCTGGGCGTGGTCCAGCAGCTCGTCGAGCTGTGCGCCGACGGCCTGGGCGAGTGGTGCCATTGGGGCGCCACCACCCAGGACATCACCGACACCGCGACGGTGCTGCAGATCCGCGAGGGCCTGGTGCTCATCGAGAACGATCTCAGCGCGATGTCGGCTTCGATGGCGGAGCTCGCCAGTCGCCACCGCGATACGCCGATGATCGGGCGCAGCAACCTGCAGCAGGCTGTTCCCGTGACCTTCGGCTACAAGATGGCCGGGCTTCTCTCCGCGATCGAGCGGCATCGCGCGCGCCTCGCGGAGCTGCGTCCACGCGTGCTGATGGGTGAATTCGCGGGCGCCGCCGGCACGCTCGCCTCGCTCGGCCCGGGCGGGCTCGAGACCCAGGCGGGATTGATGAAGGAGCTGGGCCTCGCGCAGCCGGCGATCGCCTGGCACACGCACCGCGACACGATCGCGGAGGTCGGCTGTTTCCTCGGCCTGGTCACGGGCACGCTCGGCAAGCTGGCGCTGGACGTCAAGCTGATGATGCAGACCGAAGTGGGCGAGGCGTACGAGCCGTTCGCGCACGGCCGCGGCTCGTCGAGCACCATGCCGCAGAAGCGCAACCCCATCTCGAGCTGCTACATCCACGCCTGCGCCAGCGTCGTCCGGCAGCAGGTTGCAGCGCTGCTCGACGCGATGCTCGCCGATCACGAGCGCTCCACCGGCCCATGGGAGATCGAATGGATCGCGCTGCCCGAGGCGTTCCTGCTGAGCTCCGGAGCGCTGCACCAGGCAAAGGCGGTCGTCGCCGGACTCGAGGTCGATGCGAAGCGCATGCGGGCCAACCTGGACCTGACCAAGGGGCTGGTGGTCTCGGAGGCGGTCATGATGGGTCTCGCCCCCTACCTCGGCCGCGAGCACGCTCACGACCTGGTCTATGACCTGTGCCGCGAGGCGATCAGGCAGGACCGGCCCCTGCTCGATCTTCTGAGCGAGAACGCCGCAATCACGAAGCACGTCGACCGCAAGAAGCTCGGCGAGCTTTGCGACCCGTCGAATTACCTCGGCCTTTCCGGCGTGATGGTCGATCGGGTGCTCGAGCGAATCCGCGCTGCTCCTTCGACAAAGGGTGTATAAGGGTTCACCAAGACGATGCGGCCGTTCACAATCACCCCCAGGCAAAATCCGGCGCGACGGCTGTCGCGCGTGGACGCGTTCGAGGCTCAAGGCGTTACGCTCAGATACCCGGCGCGAAGCTGGAGCGGCGTGCGCCTCGAGGATGGCGTGGTGGTGCTCGCCCTGCGCGAGTGCGACGTCGAGGGCCATGACGAAGGATTCAGCTGCCTGCTGTGGGCCCCGCTCATCGAGGGCGTCACGCCGTGGGTGGACCGGCCGAGCCGGCACGAAAGGCTCGAGCACTGCCGGCTTGCCCTCGTGCACGGCGGCGCCGATGGCCTGCTCGTCTGCGGCGATGCGGCCCTGGTCGAGCCCGATGCCATGCTTGCGCTGCGTGTCGAGAAGCGGCGCGACGAGTATTGGGCCACGTGGGGGTTTGCCGCGCGGACACAGACGCCGCGCTTCTACGCCGCCCGCATCGCCGCCTGACGACCCGTGGGCCGCATACCGCCTTGATTTTCGCAGTCGCGCAAGCTAGATTCGCTTTCACGGCAGTCATGCGCCGTGAACCCCCTCCCCCCAACCACCTTACTGGAGCGCAGAAATGAATAACACGCTTTGCCGCATCTTGATCGCGCTGATGGTCTGGACGCCATTTCAAATGGCGCAGGCAGGAATGATCGGCACCGAACAATCCGTCTCGTCTGCTAGCAGCGCAGATCGCACCACGGTGCTCAACGTGCTGAGCCGCACTGAGGTGGCCAGCCAGCTCCAGTCGCTCGGGATCGATCCCGCGCAGGCGAGGGACCGCGTCCAGGCAATGAGCGATCAGGAGATCGCGGCGCTCGCCAGCAGGCTCGACTCGCTGCCGGCCGGCGCATCCGATGGTGGCGCAATACTGCTCATCGTCATCATCGCGGCGGCGGTGTGGTGGTACATGTACAAGCGCTAGTTTCGTGACGTAAGTCGCGCGCCCCGGGAAGAACCGGGGCGGCTTGCGACTTTGTTGCTTTCGCCGCGGCGGCCTATCCTGTCAAATAGGAGCTACACAAAGAAATATCGGACAAGCTCAGGGAAAGCAAAAGACCCGCTCAAAGCGGGTCTTTCTTTTTCTAGCGGCCGCAATTCCTAAGCAAGCGTCTCCTGCGCCCGGCTATAAAAAGCCAACCTGTCAGTTTCGCCCGTCAATCCTCCATTAATTCGTATCGTGATGGTCTTGAAGTCGCCGGCGTCAGCGAGTTCATTGAGCCCATGCGATTTCCAGAACCATGCCGCAGAACGACATGCAAGGACAGGGGTTGCAAGCTGATCGGGGTCTTCTTCCAGGTCGACTCCAAGCGCAGCGCCACAAGCGCGATAGTTGGCTCGTCCAGTCACTTGAATAAGCCCGCGGCCGCGCCACCGAAAGCCATCCCCGGGTTGCGTGTTCCCCAGTTCGGTGGCCTTTTCACTTGGCGGTTCGTACGTCTGCTGTACTCTTGTCGGACCCCAGATTTCCCGAAGCCACGCGAGCTGCCCGGACTCATGGGCAATCTGGGCAATGAACGCCGCTTGCCGTTGCGCAGTATTAATTTCAAACTCCTCCATCGCTGCGTTGAGCGGATCAACAAATAGCGGTATTCGCTGCCCAGCTCCGGGCATGATTTCCAGTAGTTGGTCGCTCGTCATCTACTACGGTTTACCCGACAGATCCTGGCGGAGAGTGAGGGATTCGAACCCCCGAGCCCTCGCGGGCTAACGGTTTTCAAGACCGCCGCATTCGACCGCTCTGCCAACTCTCCGGGCGCGATTTTACCTGCGCAGTGACTCGCCACATTGAAATTCCTCATTGCCGCCCGCATATTAGCCCTACAGAATCTCCAAGCACTTGAAACTTGGGGCCGCTTTGGTAGTCTTATGCGCAGGAGGGATCGATAACCATGGAACTGAAACCGATACGGACCGGCGACCCGGCCATCAGCCGAGGCGTCACTTACGACGCGGCAGAGATCGCCGCGGCAGAGCAGGGCCAGAAAGTCCTGCGCAATACCTACTTGCTGCTTGCCTTGACGATGGTGCCGACGGTGATCGGCGCTTTCATCGGCATGGCGACGGCCGGCGTCATCGTCGCGCATCCCATCATCAGCACCTTTGTCATGCTCGGCGCGGTGATCGGCCTGCAGTTCGGCATCGCCGCCAACCGCAACAGCGCGCTCGGCATTCTGCTGCTGCTTCTCATGACGGGGCTGCTTGGCTGGTGGCTCGGGCCGATTCTCAATTTCGCCCTGGAGATGAGGAACGGCGCGGCGCTGGTCGGCTACGCGGCACTCGGCACCGGCGCGATCTTCCTCGCCATGGGAGTCATCGCGACCACCACGAAGCGCGATTTCGGCTTCATGGGCAAGTTCCTGTTCGTCGGCATGATCGCGCTGCTGATCGCGATGATCGCGAACCTGTGGCTGCAGATCCCGGCCCTGGCGCTGACCATCTCGACGCTGGTGATCGTGGTGTTCTCGCTGTTCCTGCTCTACGACCTGAGCAGGATCGTGCGCGGCGGCGAAACCAACTACGTGATCGCCACGACCGGCGTTTACATGAGCCTGTTCAACATCTTCGCCAACCTGCTCAATATCCTGCTCATGCTGAGCGGCGAGCGCGACTGACCGGTTAACAAACCTCAAAAAGGGCGCTGCGGCGCCCTTTTTTGTTGCCGACTCATTCGACCTTGACGCCGGCGCTCTTGATCACCCTGCTCCAGCGCGCAAGGTCCTCGCGGATCACCGCGCCGAACTGTTCCGGCGTGTCGCCGACCGGCTGCACGCCCAGGCTCGCGAAGCGCTCCTTGACCTGCGGCGTGGCGAGCGCCTTCACTGCCGCCGCATGCACCCTGGCGACGGCGTCGGCCGGCATGCCGGCAGGTCCCACCAGGCCGGTGAAATTATCGATCTCGAAATCGCGCAGCCCGGCTTCGGCGAACGTCGGCGTGTCCGGCAGCGCGCCCTGGCGGCTGCGCGAGGCGACCGCCAGGGCGCGGATCTTTCCGCCGCGCACGTTCGGCACGGTGGAGCTCGCCTGGTCGAACAGCAGATCCACCTGTCCGCCGGCGAGGTCGACGAGCGCCGCGCCGGCGCCCTTATAGGGCACATGGTTGAACCTCAGGCCGGTCATGATCTGGAACAGCTCGCCGACGAGATGGTTGGACGAGCCGTTGCCTGCCGAGGCCATGCTAAGCCGGCCCGGCTGTTCTTTCGCAAGCTTGACGAGGTCGGAGAGCGTTTGCGCAGGTAGTCCCGGCTTCACCACCAGGACGAAAGGCGTGATCGCCAGATTCGAGATCGGCGCGATGCCCTTGATCGGATCGTACGGCCAGTTCGGGTAAAGATTCGGCGCCACGGCGAGCGAGCTGTTCGAGCCCATCATCAGCGTGTAGCCGTCCGCCGGGGAGCCCACCATCGCCTGTGCGCCCACCATCCCCGCGGCGCCGGGACGGTTCTCGACCACCACCGGCTGGCCGAGCGCATCCCCGAGCGCCGGCGCGACGGTGCGCGCCGTGATATCGACGTTTCCGCCCGGCACGAACGGCACGATGATGCGGATCGGCTTGCTCGGGTAGGGCTGCGCCCACGCCGTGCTCGCCAGCGCGAAGCATAGGACCGTAAGACATCGTTTCACTTTCGTTCTCCTCTATCGCTCGAACACGGCGATGCTCTCCACGTGCGCGGTATGCGGGAACATGTTCACGACACCGGCGGCGGCGAGGCGGAAGCCCTTAGTGTGCACCAGAACCCCGGCATCGCGCGCGAGCGTTGCCTGGTCGCAGGACACGTAGACGATGCGCCGCGGCCAGTCGTCGGGCAATGATTTCACGATCTCGATGGCGCCTTCGCGCGGCGGGTCGAGCAGCAGCTTTGCGAATTTCCCGTAAGGGGAAAGAGAGCTCTCGAAAAGGTTCAGGACTTCGAATTGCGCCACCAGGTGATTGTCGGATGCATTCTGGCGTGCGCGCTCTACCAGCTCGCGGCTGCCCTCGAAGCCGACCACCTGGGCCGCGTGCGTGGCGAGCGGCAGGGAGAAATTGCCGAGCCCGCAGAACAGGTCGGCGATGCGCTCGCCGGGCTGGGGGTCGAGCAGGCGCACGGCGCGCGACACGAGGATGCGGTTGACGGCGTGGTTGACCTGCGTGAAGTCGGTCGGGCGGAACCGGATGCGCAGGCCGAATTCCGGCAGGTCGTAGTACAGCTCGCTGCTCTCCGGATGAAAGGCATGCGCCGTGTCCGGCCCGCCGGGCTGCAGCCAGACGTGGACAGAGTTTTCATCGCCGAACCGGCGCAGGAGCGAAAGATCGTCTTCCGACAAAGGCAGCAAATGACGGAAAACGAGCACGGTTGCGTTGTCACCGACGGCCACCTCGATCTGCGGCACGCGCTCGCGGATGGAAAGCTTTTCGACCAGCTGCTTCATCTCCGGGATGAGCGCCGAGACGTGCGGAGGAAGGACGTGGCATTCGCGCATGTCGGCGACGTGAGTCGAGCGCCGCTCGCGGAAACCGACCATCACGCCGCCTTTCTTCTCGACGCGGCGCACCGAGAGCCTGGCCCGGCGCCGATAGCCCCACTCCTCGCCGTAGACGATCGGCAGCAGCACTTCGGGCTGCACTTTTCCAATGCGCGCCAGGTTGTCCTCCAGCCAGCGCTGCTTCGCCGCCATCTGCGTCGCGGCATCGGCGTGCTGCGTCGCGCAGCCGCCGCACACGCCGAAGTGCGGGCAGCGCGGCGCGCGGCGGCCGGCGGACTCGCTCAACACTTCCATGGCTCTGCCGAGGTCGAATTTCGGCTTGTTCTGGAAAATCCGGCAGGCAACGCGCTCGCCTGGCAACGCGCCGTCGATGAACACCACCTTGCCTTCCGGGTTGCGCGCGACACCGCGTCCCTCGGCGTCGAGCGCATCGATGCTGAGGATCAGGTTTTCCAGAGGGACAGGAACTCGCGCCAGTGCGGCAGGTTTTGTCTTTCCAGGCTTGTCCTTAGCAGATTGCATTCCTGGGCGTACTGGTCTCTGGTGAGCGCGCCGCGCAGCAGCTGGAAGCGAAGGTACAGCAGGTAGGTGTTCGCGCAGTCGGTCTCGCAGTAGTCGCGGATGCGCCGGATCTCGCCCTGGCGGTAGTGCTCCCACACCGCGGCCCCGGCCATGCCGAGCTTGCCGGGGAAGCCGGCGAGCCGGGCCATCTCGTCGAGCGGCACGTTGTTGCGCGGCTGGTACATGGCGAGCACGTCCATCAGGTCGAGGTGCCGCGTGTGGTAGCGGTTGACGTAGTTGTTGTACCTGAAGTCGCGGTCGTCCTCGCCCTGGTCCCAGAACTTGACCGCGCAGCCGCCGCACAGCAGCGTGCGGCAATTGAGCACCGGCAGATCGAATCCCGTGCCGTTCCACGACACCAGCTGCGGGGTGTACTTGTCGATGCCGTCGAAGAACTTCTGGATGATCGCCGGCTCATCGCGCTCGGGCTCGGCGATCGAGAACGCCTGGACGCTGTCGCCTTCGCGCAACACGCAGCCGATGACGATGATGCGCTGCAGGTGCGGCGGCAGGAAATCGCTCCCGCTCGAGACGCGGCGCTTCTGGAAAGCGAGCTCGGCGACGTCGGCGTCGGGCAGGTCGGCGGGCAGGCCGTAAAGGCCGCGGATCCCGGCGCAATCCGGAATGGTCTCGATATCGAAGGCGAGGACCGGGGTCATCAGTCCGGGAACACACCGGTAGTGAGGTAGCGGTCGCCCCGGTCGCAGATGATCGTCACGATCAACGCGTTCTTGAGCGCCTTCGCCACGCGCAGCGCGACGTGCACGGCGCCCCCCGATGAAATGCCGGCGAAGATGCCTTCCTCGCGCGCCAAGCGCCGCGTCATCTCCTCGGCCTCGGCCTGGCTGACGTATTCCAGCCGGTCGACGCGCTTCTTGTCGTAGATCTTCGGCAGGTAGGCCTCCGGCCACTTGCGGATGCCCGGGATCTGCGAGCCCTCCTCGGGCTGGCAGCCGATGATCTCGATCTCGCGGTTCTGCTCCTTGAAGAAGCGCGAGCAGCCCATGATGGTGCCCGTCGTGCCCATGCTGGAGACGAAATGCGTGATCCTGCCCTCGGTGTCGCGCCAGATCTCCGGCCCGGTGGTCTCGTAGTGCACCAGCGGGTTGTCGGGATTGGCGAACTGGTCGAGCATCGTTCCTTCTCCCTCGCGCACCATCTTGTCGGCGAGGTCGCGCGCCGCCTCCATGCCGCCCTTCTGCGGCGTGAGGATGATCTCGGCGCCGAAGGCGCGCATGCTCTGGCGCCGCTCGGCCGAGAGATGCTCGGGCATGATCAGCACCATGCGATAGCCGCGCGTGGCCGCCGCCATGGCGAGCGCGATGCCGGTGTTGCCCGAGGTCGGCTCGATCAGCGTGTCGCCGGGCTTGATGCGGCCGCGCTTCTCGGCGTGGCGGATCATCGAGATCGCCGGCCGGTCCTTCACCGAGCCGGCGGGATTGTTCCCTTCCAGCTTTGCCAGAACGACATTCTTATTTTTGGCATTTTCAGCGCCCGGCAGCCGCTGCAGGCGCACGAGCGGCGTGTCGCCGATGAAATCCTCGATCGTCTTGTTCATTTCTGCTGCAGCGCTTTCACATACGCGGCGACGCCCTGCTCGACCGACATGAACTGGGCGCTGTAGCCGGCGGCGCGCAGCCGCGACAAGTCGGCCTCGGTGAAGCTCTGATACCTGTCGGCGAGGCCCGGGGGAAAAGGGACGTACTCGATGAGCCCCTTGCCGACCAGCTCGGGTACCGGGAGCTGCGTCCCCTGCACCGAGTTGATCACCGCCGCGGCGAGCTGGTTGAAAGTCTGCGCGCGGCCGGTGCCGCAATTGAAGATGCCGGACAGGTCGCGCTGCTCGAGGAACCAGAGGTTCACCTCCACTACGTCGTCGACGTGGATGAAATCGCGGCGCTGCTCGCCGTTGCCGTAGCCGCCGGAGCCGACGAACAGCTTCACCCGCCCGAGCTCGAGCAGCTGGCGGTAGGCGTGGAACGCCACCGATGCCATGCGGCCCTTGTGCGCCTCGTTCGGCCCATAGACGTTGAAATAGCGCAGGCCCGCAACCTGGGCGGTGCGCGCCGCAAGCCGCTCGCGCACCACCTGGTCGAAGAGGAACTTGGAATAGCCGTAGACGTTGAGCGGCCGCTCGCCGTGCCGCTCCTCGCGGAACTCGGGACCGGAGCCGTAGACCGAGGCCGACGACGCGTAGAGCAGCGGCACCTCCTCTTCCTGGCACCACTCGAGCAGGATTTTCGAGTAGCGGTAGTTGTTCTCCATCATGTAGCGGCCGTCGGACTCCATGGTGTCGGAGCACGCGCCCTGATGGAGCACGGCGTCCACCGCGCCCTCGTACTGGTCGAGCTTGGCGATGAACTCCGCCTGGTCGACGTAATCGGCAACGTCGCAGCCGGCGAGGTTCCTCACCTTGTCCGCCTGCTGCAGGTTGTCCACGGCGATGATGTCCGTGATGCCGTGCCGGTTGAGCGCCTCGACGATCTTCGAGCCGATGAAGCCGGCGGCGCCGGTGACGACGTAGTACATCATCTCTTCCCGAATATTTCCTGGAGCGTCACGACCGCGGTGCCGAATTTGGTGACCTTGATGCCGCCGGCACGGTTTGCGATGCGCACCGCGGATTCCAGGGCCTCGCCGGCGGCAAGCATCACTGCGAGCGTGGCGATCACCGTGTCGCCTGCGCCGGTGACGTCGGACACCTCGCGCCTTTCCGCCTTGACATGAAATATTTTCCTGCTTCCGAAGACAGTCATGCCGTCCTCGCCCCGGGTCAGCAGCAGCGCCTCCAGGCGCAGCTCGGCCCGCAGCCGCTGCGCGCGCGCTTCCAGGTCCTTCTCGTCCTTCCAGCTGCCGACCACCTCGCGCAGCTCCTGCAGATTGGGCGTCACCATCGTCGCGCCCTTGTAGAGAGAATAGTCGTCGCCCTTGGGATCGACGAGCACCTGCTTGCCCGCCTTGCGCCCCTCGCGGATCATGGTCGCGACGTGCGCGAGACCGCCCTTGCCGTAATCGGACAGGAGAACGACGTCGCATTCATGCAGCGCGCTTTTGAAGTCGGCCAGCTTGGAGGCAAGCACCTCGCTGGACGGAGTGGCCTCCATGTCGATCCGCAGAAGCTGCTGGCGCCTGCCGATCACGCGCAGCTTCTGCGTCGTGTGAACCCGGCGGTCGTGCTGCAGCTTGGCATCGACGCCTTCCTTCTTCAGCAGCTTCTCCAGGCGCTCGCCCGCTTCATCCCTTCCCACCACCGACAGGAGCAGCGTGCGGGCGCCGAGCTTTGCACAATTGGCCGCCACGTTGGCGGCGCCGCCCAGCCTGTACTCTTCCTCCCTGAACAGCAGCACGGGCACCGGTGCTTCTGGCGAAATGCGCGAGGCGTCGCCGTACCAGTACCGGTCCAGCATCACGTCGCCTACGACCAGCACCCTCGCCTTCGACGTGTCAGGGGCTTTCAAGACTTTCTTCCTATCGGGAAATACTCGATGCCCTGCGCGCGCACCGCGGCCGGATCGTAGAGATTGCGGCCGTCGAAGATGGCGGGCGTCTTCAGCTTTTGCCTGATGGCGGCGAAATCCGGGCTGCGGAATTCCTGCCATTCGGTGACGATCGCCAGCGCGTCCGCACCCTCCAGGGCATCGATCGCGCTGTCGACGATTGTGACGTTGCCGTTTTTCTCGAACAGCTTTCTCGCCTCGTGGCGCGCGGCCGGATCATAAGCCTGTACGCTCGCGCCCTCCCGCGTGAGATCGTCGATCAGGCTGAGGCTCGGGGCCTCGCGGAGGTCGTCGGTGTTGGCCTTGAAGGCGAGCCCCCAGAGCGCAATTCTCCTTCCCGACAGAGAGCCAAAATGCCGTTTGATCTTCCCGGCGAGGACGTGTTTCTGTGCCTCGTTGACCGCCTCGACCGCGGCGAGCAGTTTCAAGGGGTGCCCGGCCTCGCCGGCGCTGCGCTGCAGCGCCTTCACGTCCTTGGGAAAGCACGAGCCGCCGAAGCCAGCGCCGGCGTACAGGAACTGGTAACCGATGCGCGGATCCGAGCCGATACCGCGCCGCACCTCCTCGATGTCGGCGCCGATCGCTTCCGCCAGGTTCGCGACCTCGTTCATGAACGAGATGCGGGTGGCGAGCATCGAGTTGGCGGCGTACTTGGTGAGCTCGGCCGAGCGCACGCCCATCACGATGACGCGCTCGCGGTTGCGCTGGAACGGCGCATAGAGCTGGCGCAGCAGCGCGACCGCGCGCGCGTCGTCCGATCCGATGATGATCCGGTCCGGGCGCATGAAGTCCTCCACCGCCGCGCCCTCCTTGAGGAATTCCGGGTTCGCCACCACGGTGAAATCGCTGCCGGTGCCGCGCTGCTTCAATTCCTGGATGATGGCCTGCTTCACTTTGTCCGCGGTGCCGACCGGAACCGTCGACTTGGTGACCACGACCTTGTAGCCCTGCATGTGCCGGCCGATGACGCGCGCCGCGGCGAGCACGTGCTGCAGGTCGGCCGAGCCGTCCTCGCCTGGCGGCGTGCCCACCGCGATCAGCTGCAGCTCGCCGTGCGCCACGCTCGCCGCGACGTCAGTGGAAAAACGCAGCCTTCCCGCCTCGCGGTTACGCTTGACGACCGCCTCCAGGCCGGGCTCGAAGATGGGGATTTTGTTTTCGTTTAGGAGATTTATTTTTTTCTCGTCCACATCGAGGCAGAAAACGCTGTTGCCCGCGTCCGCGAGGCAAGCGCCGGTCACCAGTCCCACATAGCCCGTTCCTATGACGGTGACGTTCATGGGGCCAGGTCGAATTCCTCGGTGCGCCGCGGCGGGTAGGTTTCCCAGCCGCCGCAGGCGGGACAATGCCAGTGGAACTGGCGCGCCTTGAAGCCGCAGTTCTCGCAGCGGTAGCGCGCGAGGCGGCGGGTGTGCCCGTGGACCAGGTTGCGCACCAGCTCCAGGTCGCGCCGCCGCTCGGGCGAGCTGGCGGCGATGATCTGCGCCTCGAGCAGCCGGTCGAGGCCGAGCAGCGTCGGGTTGCGACGCAGCTCGTCGCGCACCAGCGTGTACGCCGCCTCGGCGCCTTTCACCTCCAGCGTCTGCTGGAACACGGTGTCGAGCAGGTCGAGCGAAGGATAGCGCTCGAGATAGCCGGCGAGCAGCCTCAGCCCGTCCTCGCCCCGCCCTGCTGCGCCATGCGCCTCGAGCAGCCGCTGCGCCGCGAGCGCGATGTACGCCGGGTTCTGCGACTCGATGCGCTTCCAGTGCTCGATCGCGCCGTCGAGATCATTCGAGCTTCTTTCCAGGTCTCCCAGCTGCAGGCTCGCCCGCACGCACTTGCGGTTGGCCTCGAGCGCCGCCTCCAGGTGCCGGCGCGCCGCGTCCGGGCGCGACTGCGCCGCCTCGGAGGCCGCCACCTCGCACAGGTACTGCGCCACGTCGCGGTTGCGCGACTCCCCCGATTCGGCTGCCAGGCGGCGCGCCATCTCGATCGCCCGCGTCCAGTCCTTCTCCTGCTCGTAGATCTCCAGCAGATGCGAGCGCGCGGTGGCGGCATGCGGCCCGTCGGAGAGCCGCTTGAATACCTGCTCGGCGCGATCGAGGATGCCGGCCTTGAGGTAGTCCTGGCCGAGCTCGGCGAGCGCTATTACTTTCTGCTCCGCGCCCAGATCGGCGCGCTCGAGCAGGTTCTGGTGCATGCGGATGGCGCGGTCATACTCGCCGCGTCGCCGGAACAGGCTGCCGAGCGCGAAGTGCAGCTCGATCGTCTCCGGGTCGACCTTGACCACCTCGATGAACGCCTCGATCGCCTTGTCGGGCTGCTCGTTGAGCAGGAAATTGAGCCCCTTGAAGTAGGAGCGCGGCAGCGCCCGCGACTCGGAGACGATCTGCTTGATGTCGATGCGCGCCGCAATCCAGCCCAGGCCGAAGAACAGCGGGAAGCCGAGCAGCCACCAGAAATCGAACTCCATCGCTAGAGGCCCGGCACCGGCGGCACCGGCGGTTCGGCCGAGGCGAGCTGCTTCTTGAGCGCTGCAATCTGCCTTTGCTGCCTGGCGAGCGGCATGAGAAGCGCGAGCACGCCGAACAGCGCGCCGGCGGCGAAGAAGGCGAGCAGCAGCAGCACCAGCGGCGCCTCCAGCGCGAGGCCGAAATAGAAGCGCAGCGTCACCGGCTCGGCGTTCTTCGCCGCGAACGCCACCAGCAGCAAGAAAACGGCTAGGCGGATCGCCCAGGTGACGATGCGCATGGCGCCGCCGGCTTCGCGAACGCCCTAGCGAACGGGCTGCGAAGCGCGCTGCGGCGGCGCGGCCGGAGCTTCGGGGGTGGCACCGTCTACCCGCTCGCGCAGTTCCTTGCCGGCCTTGAAGTGGGGCACGTACTTCTCGGGCACCTGCACCTTCTCGCCCGACTTCGGGTTGCGGCCAGTGCGCGGCGGCCGGTAATTCAGCCCGAAGCTGCCGAAGCCGCGGATCTCGATGCGGTTGCCGGCGAGCAGCGCCTGGGTCATCGCGTCGAGGATCATCTTCACCGCGTACTCGGCGTCCTTCGCGACCAGCTGCGGATAGCGCTGGGCGAGGCGCGCGATCAGTTCGGACTTGGTCATGGTGACCCTTCCCCCCTTGGTGGCTGGTGCCGCTTATTGCTGCGGGTTCGATCCGCTCTTGTCGAGCTTCGCGCGCAGCAGCGCCCCGAGGTTGGTCGCGCCCGCGCTCGCCGCCGCCTGCTCGGTGCGCAGCTGCTTCATCGCTTCGGTCTCCTCGGCGAGATCCCTCGCCTTGACCGACACGTTGATCGACCGGTTCTTGCGGTCGACGTTGATGATCATCGCCTGCACCGTATCGCCCTCCTTCAGGTGGGACCGCAGGTCATCGACGCGCTCGCGCGAGAACTCGGAGGCCCGCAGATAGCCCTCGACGTCGCCTTCGAGCGCGACCACCGCGCCCTTGGCGTCTACCGACTTCACCGTGCCGCTGACCAGGCTGTTCTTCTCGTGGCTGGCGATGAAGTTGGTGAACGGGTCGCCCTCGAGCTGCTTGACGCCGAGCGAGATGCGCTCGCGCTCGACGTCGATCGACAGCACCACCGCCTCGACTTCCTCGCCCTTCTTGAAGTTCTTCACCGCTTCCTCGCCGGCCGCCGACCACGACAGGTCGGAAAGGTGCACCAGCCCGTCGATGCCGCCCGGCAGGCCGACGAAGACGCCGAATTCGGTGATCGACTTGATCTGGCCCTTCACGCGGTCGCCCTTCTTGTACTCGCGCGCGAAGTCTTCCCACGGGTTGGGCATGCACTGCTTCATGCCGAGCGAGATGCGCCGGCGCTCCTCGTCGATCTCGAGGATCATCACCTCGACCTCGTCGCCGACCTGCACGACCTTGGACGGATGCACGTTCTTGTTGGTCCAGTCCATCTCGGAGACGTGGACCAGCCCTTCGATTCCCGACTCGACCTCGACGAACGCGCCGTAGTCCGTCAGATTGGTTACTTTTCCGAATAATCTTGTTCCCTGGGGGTAGCGCCTTGCGATGCCGACCCACGGATCCTCGCCCAGCTGCTTCAGGCCGAGCGAAACGCGGTTCTTCTCGGCGTCGAACTTGAGCACCTTCGCCGTCACCTCGTCGCCGACGTTGAGCACCTCGGAGGGATGCTTTACGCGGCGCCAGGCGAGGTCGGTGATGTGCAGCAGCCCGTCGATGCCGCCCAGGTCGACGAACGCGCCGTAGTCGGTGATGTTCTTGACGATGCCCTTCACGGTCGCGCCTTCCTGCAGCGAAGCGAGCAGGTTCTGCCGCTCGGCACCCGCGGTCTCTTCCAGCACGGCGCGCCGGGACACGACCACGTTGTTCCTCTTGCGGTCGAGCTTGATGACCTTGAACTCCATCTCCTTGCCCTCGTAGGGCGTGGTGTCCTTCACCGGGCGCAGGTCGACCAGCGACCCGGGCAGGAACGCGCGAATACCGCGCGTCATCACGGTGAGGCCGCCCTTCACCTTGCCGGTGATCACGCCTTGCACCTTCTCGCCGGTCTCGAGCGCTTTCTCCAGCTCGAGCCAGGCGGCCATGCGCTTCGCCTTGTCGCGCGAGAGCCGCGTGGCGCCGTAGCCGTCTTCAAGGGCCTCGATGGAAACGCTGACGAAGTCGCCGGGCTTCACTTCCACCTGCCCGGCGTCGTTGCGGAATTCGTCTACGGCGATGATGCTCTCCGACTTCAGCCCCGCGTTCACCACCACGAAGTTCTCGTCGACACTGACGACCTCGGCGGTGATGACTTCGCCGATGCGCATCTCCTTGCGGTTGAGGCTTTCCTCGAAAAGCGCCGCAAACGATTCGCCGGCGCTGGAAGTTAGGTTCGAGGTCGGAGCTGGGGAAATACTGGCCATGTAGGAAAAAAACCTTTTCAAGCCGCAGGCTTAGCAACCGCGCTGCGGGTCAAGTTAATCAAAGGCCTCGCGCTAGCGAAGCCCGCCTGTCCTCTCCCGATACCAGCGCACGATCAACTCGGCGACGGCGTCGATCGAAAGCGCAGAAGAATCGAGCACTTGCGAATCCGGCGCGGGAACCAGAGGCGCGACCGTGCGGTTTCTGTCGCGCGCATCCCGTTCCGCCAAGTCCCGGGAAAGGGAGCGAAGATTAGCAGGGATTCCTTTGTCGATCAACTGCTTATATCGCCGCTCAGCCCTCACTTGCGGGCTCGCTGTCAAGAACACCTTGAGCGTCGCGTCAGGAAAAACAACAGTTCCCATGTCGCGGCCGTCGGCAACCAGCCCCGGCGGCCGCCGAAAGGCGCGCTGGCGCTTCAGCAGACGCTCCCTCACCTCGCGCAGCTTGGCGACCTCGGAGGACCGCCTGCTCACCTCCTCGCTGCGCACGTCCAACGTAACATCTTGATCATACAAGAGTATTTTTTCGGCTGCAAAGCTGACCGCCATCCGCTCGGCGACCTCCGCCAAGGCCTTCTCCGCACTGATCCTGTCCCTCAAGGAAACGAGCGCGATCAAGCGGTAGAGCGCGCCGCTTTCAAGGTAGTGAAACGACAGCTCGTCGGCCACGCGCTTGGCGATCGTGCCCTTGCCGGAGGCCGAGGGACCATCGATGGTGATCACCGGCGCGACCGAGGCTGTCATGCGGCCGCGATGCGGGCGAAGGCGCTGAAATAGTCCGGGAAGGTCTTGGCGACGCAGCCCGGATCGTTGATGCGCACCGGCACGCCGCCCAGCGCGGCGAGCGAAAAGCTCATCGCCATGCGGTGGTCGTCGTACGTATCGATCACCGCGGCCTGCAACTTCCCCGGGGATATTCGCAGTGAATCGCGTCCCTCCTCCACGCGCGCTCCCAGCTTGCGAAGCTCCGTCGCCATCGCGGCGAGCCGGTCGGTTTCCTTCACCCGCCAGCTGCCGATGTTGCGCAGCATGCTCGGGCCGTCGGCGAACAGCGCCATCACTGCCGCGGTCATCGCGGCATCGGGAATGTGGTTCAGATCCATATCGAGCGCCTTGAGCTTCTTGCCCCCGGCGGCTTCTATCCAGCCCTCCCCCATCGATACCCGCGCCCCCATGCGCTCGAGAACCTCGGTGAAGCGCACGTCGCCCTGGATGCTGTTGCGCCCGACGCCCTCGACGCGCACCGGCCCGCCGCCGATCGCGCCGGCGGCGAGGAAGTACGACGCGGACGAGGCGTCGCCTTCGACGTAGATCTTTCCCGGAGAGACGTAGCGCGCCGCCGGGACCTCGAACGAGTGCCATTCCCTGCGCGTCACCTCGACGCCGAAGCGGCGCATCACGTTCAGGGTGATTTCCACGTAAGGCCTGGAAATCAGTTCGCCCTGCACCTCGACCCTCGATTTCGAATCGAGGAGCGGCAGGGCCATGAGCAGCGCGGTGAGAAACTGCGACGACACGTCGCCTTTCACCGTCACCGGTTCATTCAGCCTGATGGGCGCGGGATGCAGAGCGAGCGGCGGATAGCCGTCCGCACCGAGGTATTCGACGTCAGCCCCGATCCCGCGCAGCGCGTTCACCAGATCGCCAATGGGGCGCTCGTGCATCCGCGGCGCGCCGGAAAGGCGGTATTCGCCGCCGCTCATCACCAGTGCGGCGGTGAGCGGCCGGAACGCGGTGCCGGCATTGCCGAGGAAAAGCTCGGCTTTTTTCACCGGAAACGGGCCGCCCACGCCCCTCACGCCCCGCCTGGAGAATCGAACCCCCAGCCTCGAGAGAGCGTCGCGCATGACGCGGGTGTCGTCGGCGTCGAGCAGCCCGCTCACCTCGGTATCGCCGGAGGCGAGCGCAGCGAGAAGCAGCACGCGATTGGAGATGCTCTTCGAGCCGGGAAGCCGCACCTTGCCCGCCGCGCGGCGGATCGGCTCGAGCTCGAGGCTCTCCATCAGGACTCGAATTCGCCGTCGAGCCAGCGCTGCCGGGCGTCGCGCGCCTCGGTGAACAGCTTTTCAAGCGCCGCCGAATCCGCTGCTTCAACAATGTTTCTTATGGAGCCCAGGTTTTTCGAATAGCGGTCGATCTCTTCCAGCAGGCGATCGCGGTTCGCGATGCAGATATCGCGCCACATTTCCGGATGGCTCGAGGCGATGCGGGTGAAGTCGCGGAATCCGCCGGCGGCGTAGGAGAACAGCTGCGCCGCGTTCTCGCGCGCCGCGATGTCGTGCACCAGCGCGAAGGCGAGCACATGCGGCAAGTGGCTCACCGCCGCGAGCACGCTGTCGTGCTCCTCTGCGCTCATGCGCGCGATTCGCGCGCCGCACGACTCCCAGGCCTGCTCCACGGTCCTGACCGCGCTGACCGGGTTTTCCGGTAAGGGCGTGAGTATGACGCGCCGGTTTCTGAACAGGCCGGGCGTCGCCGCGGCGACGCCGCTCTTCTCGGCGCCGGCGATCGGATGCCCCGGGACGAACTGCGCAATTTTCTCCTTCAACGCATTGCGCGCCGCGGCAACGACGTCGCGCTTCGTGCTGCCGGCGTCCGTGACAACGGCCTTCGAATGCAGGCTCATTGAAGACAGGATCCTCGGGTAGTACGAGACCGGGGTGGCAAGAAAAACCAGGTCCGCCCCGCGCGCGGCGGCGGCCGGGTCGGCGGCGATCGAATCGATCGCGCCGCGCTCGAGGGCGAGCTTCAGGTTGGCGGCGCTGCGCCCGACGCCGACGACGTGCGCCGCGACCTTCGCCTGCTTGAGCGCCAGGGCAAAACTACCACCGATGAGGCCGACTCCGATTACGGCAAGCTTCATTCCTTCAGGCTGGCGGCGAGCGCGGCGAGGAACTTGTCGTTCTCCTGCGGCGTGCCGACGGTGACGCGCAGGTGCTCGGGCAGCCCGTAGCCGCCGCCCACCGGCCGCACGATCACGCCCCGGCGCAGCAGGCGCTTGAAGATCTCGCCTGCTTTGCCGACGCGCAGGGTGAGGAAGTTGGCATGCGACGGAATGAAATCCAGACCGAGGCCGCGCGCGCCCTCGCCGAGCTGCTTGAGGCCCTGCAGGTTCTCGGCGTAGCTGCGCGCCACGAACTCCATGTCGTCGAGCGCGGCGGTGGCCGCGGCGAGCGCGACGCTGTTCACGTTGAACGGCTGGCGCACGCGGTTCATCACGTCGGCGACCGACGCCTGCGCGAGCGCGAAGCCGACGCGCAGCCCGGCGAGGCCGTAGGCCTTGGAGAAGGTGCGCGTGATCACGAGGTTCGGATGGCGCCTGATCCACTTCGCGCTGTCGACGCGCAGGTCGGGCGTCAGGTACTCGTTGTACGCCTCGTCGAGCACCACGATGACGCGCTCGGGGACGCGGCGCAGGAACGCCTCGACCTCGTCCGGGCGCGCCAGGGTGCCGGTCGGGTTGTTGGGGTTGGCGACCCAGGCCACGTAGGTCTCGTCGTCGATCGCCTTGGCCATCGTCTCCAGATCGTGGCCGTAGTTCCTCGCCGGCACGACGATCGCTCGCGCGCCGCGCGCCTGTGTGGCGAGCGGATACACGGCGAACGCGTGCTCGGAGAGCACCGCGGCGCGGCCGGGTCCGAGGAAGGCGAGCGCCACCAGCTCGAGCACGTCGTTCGAGCCGTTGCCCAGCACGATCGACGACGCTTCGACGCCGTAGCGCGCCGAGATCGCCTGCTTCAGCTCGAAGCCGTTGCCGTCGGGGTAGCGCGCGACCCCGCCGATCGCCGCCTCGATCGCCGCGTGAGTCCGCGGGCCGATGCCGCGCGGGTTCTCGTTCGAGGCGAGCTTGACGATGTCGGCCTCGTCCAGCCCCATCTCGCGCGCCAGCTCGGCGATCGGCTTGCCCGGCTGGTACGGCGCGATCGAGCGCACGTACGAGGGCGACAGTTCACACGGGTCCATCAGCATGCCGAGGGATAAGAGCCAAGTATTTTCAGATACGGCGCCTTGGAGCGCAGCTCGGCGAGTGCCGCGGCAACGCTCGGGTCCTTTTGATGGCCTTCGATGTCGACGAAGAACACGTACTCCCACAGCGCGGCGCCGGCGCGCGACGGGCGCGACTCGATGCGGCTCATGCTGACGCGGTTTTGCGCGAGCGGCGTCAGCAGCGCGTGCACCGCGCCGGGCTTGTTTTCGGCAGACATCACCAGCGAAGTGCGGTCGTTGCCGGTGGGCGCCGGATCGAGGTTGCCCAGGACCAGGAAGCGCGTGGTGTTGTTCGGCGCGTCCTCGATAGCGCGCGCCAGCACGTTCAGCCGGTAGCGCTCGGCGGCGGCTTCGCCGGCGATCGCCGCGGCTCCCTGCTCGGTGCTGGCGCGCCGCGCCGCCTCGGCATTCGAGGCGACGGGTACGCGCTCGGCGCCGGGCAGGTTTTGCGCCAGCCAGCCGTTGCATTGCGCGAGGGATTGGGCATGCGAGTAGACGCGCCGTACCGCCCGCAGGCTGTCTCCGTTGAAAAGGAGATTCTGCTGCACGCGCAGCTCGATCTCCGCGCAAATGCGAAGCGGCGTGGCGAGCAGCAGGTCGAGCGTGCGCCCGACGGCGCCTTCGGTCGAGTTCTCGACCGGCACCACGGCGAATTGCACGGCGCCCGACTCGCAGCGGCGGAACGCGTCATCGACCGAGCCTGACGGCTGGCCCTCGACCGCGCGGCCGAAGTGCTTGCGCACCGCCTGCTCGCTGAAGGTCCCCTCGGGCCCGAGGTAGGAGACGCGGATCGCCTCCTCCAGGCCGCGGCAGGCCGAGATCACCTCGCGGAACACGGCCGCGACGCGCTCCGCGGGAAGCACACCGGGATTCTTCGTGATTCTTCTCAATATTTCAATTTCCCGCTCCGGGCGGTAGGCCGGCGCGCCGGACTTCAACGCGCCGATGCGCTGCGCGAGGCCGGCGCGGCGGTCGAGCAGCGCCGCCAGCTGGTCGTCGAGCGCATCGATCTCGCGGCGCAGCTTGTCGATTTCGTCAGACATCGGCTGGAAGATAGCGCACCGCCAGCACGCCTTTCAATTGGCACAGCTCGTCCACCATCGCGGCGGGAACCGGGCTGTCCGCATCCACCAGCGTGTACGCCATCTCCCCCCTGGACTTGTTCAGCATGTTGTGGATGTTGATCTTGCGCCGCCCGAGCGCGTGCGAGATGGCGCCCAGCATGTCCGGAACGTTGGCGTTGGCGATGGCGAGCCGGTACGGCGCCTCGCGCGCCATCGCGGCGTCGGGGAAATTCACCGCGTTCTGCAGGTTGCCGTGCTCGAGGTAGTCGCGCAGCTGGTCGACCACCATGATGGCGCTGTTGTCCTCGGCCTCGCGCGTCGAGGCGCCGAGGTGCGGCAGCGCGATGACCCCGGCATGGCCGAGCAGCCCGGCGCTCGGGAAATCGGTCACATACCACTTCAGCCGGTGGCCGTTCAGCGCCTTCACCACCGCGTCGTCGGCGACCACGCCGTCGCGCGAAAAATTGAGCAGCACCGCGCCGGCGCGCAAGTGGTCGATGTTCCTGGCGTCGATCATGTGGCGCGTCTTCTCGCCGAGCGGCACGTGCAGCGAAACGAAATGGCTCTGCTTCAGCACTTCGTCGACGCTGGCGGCCTTGCGCACCTGCGAAGGCAGGCTCCACGCCGCATCGACCGTGATGTGCGGGTCGTAGCCGAGCACGTTCATGCCTAGGCGGATCGCCGCATCGGCGACCAGGCTGCCGATCTTGCCCAGGCCGATGATCCCCAGCGTATGTCCCGGCAGCTCCGAGCCGGCAAACTGCTTCTTGCCGTCCTCGACCTGCGCCTCGAATTGCGCGGAAGTTTTCAGCCCCCGGACAAAGTCCAGGGCGGGGGCCAGGTTGCGCGCGGCGAGCAGCATGCCGGCGAGGACCAGCTCCTTCACCGCGTTGGCGTTCGCGCCCGGCGCATTGAACACCGGCACGCCGCGCTTGGACAGCGTGGCCACCGGGATATTGTTCACTCCCGCCCCGGCGCGGCCGACGGCCTTGAGGGAAGGCCCGAACTCGCGCCGGTGCAGGTCGGCCGAGCGTACCAGGATGGCCTCTGGATCCGGCGCTTCCTTCACCACCGCGTACTGCTCCGCGGGAAAGCGCTTCAGGCCGACCTGGGCGATGTTGTTCAGCACCAGGATCTCGCATTTCTTGGCGCGCGCCCTAGCCATGCTTGGCTTCGAATTCCTTCATGTACTCGACGAGCCGCTGCACTCCCTCCAGCGGCATCGCGTTGTAGATCGACGCGCGCATGCCGCCGACAGAACGGTGCCCCTTCAGCTGGACCATCCCGCGCTCGGCCGCCCCCTTCAGGAACAGTTCATCCAGAGAGGGGTCTCTTAAAGTAAAAGGCACATTCATGCGCGAACGATCTTCCCGAGCGACGGGATTGCGGTAGAAGCTGCTCGAATCGAGAAAGTCGTACAGCAGCGCGGCCTTTTTTATATTTCTCTTCTCAACCTCTCCGATGCCGCCCTGCTGCTTCACCCACTTGAACAGCAGCCCGGCAATGTAGATCGAATAGGTCGGCGGTGTATTGAGCATCGAGTCGGCCTCGGCCTGCAGCTTGTAGTCCATGACCGACGGCGTGCCCCGCACCGCGTTGCCGAGGAGATCCTCGCGCGCGATGACGATGGTGAGCCCTGCCGGCCCGACGTTTTTCTGCGCGCCGGCGTAGACCAGCCCGAATTTCGAGACCTCGAGCGGCCGGGAGAGGAAATGCGATGATGCATCCGCCACCAGAGGAATGCCGTTCACGTTCACCACTTCATGATATTCAACCCCGCCGATGGTTTCGTTCGAGCAGTAGTGGACGTACGCGGCATCCGGCCGAACCTTCCATTGCTTCGGGGCGTAGGTGAAATTGCGGTCTTCTGAGCTGGCCGCGATGCCGACATCGCAATAGCTCCTCGCCTCCTTCACTGCCTTCTTGGACCATTCGCCCGTGAGCACGTAGTCGGCCTTGCCCTTGCCCCGCAGCAGGTTCATCGGCACCTGCGCGAACTGCAGGGTCGCGCCGCCCTGCAGGAACAGCAGCCTGTAATTCTGCGGGATGGCCAGCAGCTCGCGCAGGTCGCGCTCGGCCTCGGCGGCGATGCCGACGAATTCGTTGCCGCGATGGCTCATCTCCATCACGCACATGCCGGTGCCGCGCCAGTCGAGCATCTCGTCGCCGGCGCGCGCCAGCACCTCGGCGGGAAGCATTGCCGGCCCGGCGCTGAAATTGAAGATGCGCGACATCAATGCACGGTCGGGCCGGAGGGCGCCGGCGGCAGTTCCGCGCCGGCTTCGCCGTCGCCGCCGTTGCCGTTGCCCTCGAGTTCGCGCTCCTCGATGCGCTCCAGGCCGGCGAGCTTTTCGCCGTCGCTCAGCGAGATCAGCGTGACGCCTTGCGTAGAGCGGCCCTGCTCGCGGATCTGCGACACGCTGGTGCGGATCAGAACGCCACCGGTGGAGATCAGCATCACCTCGTCGTGGTCGTCGACCAGCACCGCGCCGACCACCTTGCCGTTGCGCTCGGAAGTCTGGATCGCGATCACGCCCTGACCGCCGCGGCCGTGGCGCGGATATTCGCCGATCGGCGTGCGCTTGCCGAAGCCGTGCTCGGTCGCGGTCAGCACCGACTTCGCTTCGTCGTGCGCCGCGAGCATGCACACCACCCTCTGACCCGCGCCGAGGCGCATGCCGCGCACACCGGTTGCCTGGCGCCCCATCGGCCGCACGTTGCCCTCCTCGAAGCGTACTGCCTTGCCATCCGAGGAGAACAGCATCACGTCGTACTTGCCGTCGGTAAGCGCCGCGCCGACCAGGTAATCGCCCTCGTCCAGCCCGACCGCGATGATGCCGCTCGGCCGCGGGCGCGAGAACTCGGCAAGCGGCGTCTTCTTCACCGTGCCCTGCGCGGTCGCCATGAACACGTAGTGGTTCTCGTCGAACTCCTTCACCGGCACGACCGCGGTGATCTTCTCGCCTTCCTCCAGCGGGAACATGTTGACGATCGGCTTGCCGCGGCTGGAGCGGCTGCCGGCGGGGACTTCGTACACCTTGAGCCAGTACAGCCTGCCGCGGTTCGAGAAGCACAGCAGGTGATCGTGCGAGTGCGCGACGAACAGGCGCTCGATGAAGTCGTCCTCCTTCATGGTGGTGGCCATCTTGCCGCGGCCGCCGCGGCGCTGGGCGCGGTAGTCGGCGAGCGGCTGCGACTTGACGTAGCCGCCGTGCGAGAAGGTCACCACCATGTCCTGCGGCGCGATCAGGTCCTCGATGGCGATGTCCTCGGCGACGGTCACGATCTCGCTGCGCCGCGCATCTCCGAATTCCCCTTTCAACTTCTTCAGTTCTTCCGCGATGATCGCCACGATGCGGCTCGGCTTGGCGAGGATGTCGAGCAGGTCGACGATGTTTGCGATCACCTCGCGGTACTCGTCGCGGATCTTGTCCTGCTCGAGGCCCGTCAGCCGCTGCAGCCGCAGCTCGAGGATCGCCTGCGCCTGCTCGTCGGAAAGCTGGTAGCCGTCTTCCTTGATGCCGAAGCTCGCGGCCAGCCCCTCGGGGCGGAACTGCTCCGTGGGCCTGCTCCCCACCAATTGCCTGACCAGCTCCGCACCCCAGGGCCGCGCCATCAGCCCGCGTTTCGCCTCCGCCGGAGCCGGCGCCTTCTTGATGAGATCGATGACCTCGTCGACGTTGGAGAGCGCCACCGCGAGGCCTTCGAGCACGTGACCGCGCTCGCGCGCCTTGCGCAGGTCGTAGACGGCGCGCCGCGTCGCCACCTCGCGACGGTGCGAGATGAACGCCTCGATCAGCTCCTTCACCGACAGCAGCCGCGGCTGGCCGTCCACCAGCGCCACCATGTTGATGCCGAAGGTGTCCTGCAGCTGCGTCTGCTTGAAGAGGTTGTTGAGCGCGACCTCCGGGATCTCGCCGCGCTTGAGCTCGATCACCACGCGCATGCCGGAGCGGTCCGATTCGTCGCGGATGTCCGAGACGCCTTCCAGCTTCTTCTCGGTGACCAGCTCGGCAATGCGCTCGAGCAGCGCCTTCTTGTTCACCTGGTAGGGCAGCTCGTCGACGATGACCGCCTGGCGGTCGCCCCGGCCGACCTCCTCGAAGTGCGTGCGCGCGCGAATCACCACGCGGCCGCGACCCGTGCGGTAGCCCTCGTGCACGCCGCCGAGGCCGTAGATGATGCCGGCGGTCGGGAAATCGGGCGCCGGCATCAGCTTGATCACTTCCTCGATGGCGCAGTACGGCTGGGCGAGCACGTGCAGGCATGCATCGACCACTTCGCCGAGGTTGTGCGGCGGGATGTTGGTCGCCATGCCCACCGCGATGCCCGAGGAGCCGTTGACCAGCAGGTTGGGAACGCGCGTTGGCAGGACGGCGGGCTCGAACTCCTTGCCGTCGTAGTTCGGCGCGAAATCCACCGTCTCCTTGTCGATGTCGAGCAGCATCTCGGAGGCGATCCTGTCCAGCCGGCATTCGGTATAGCGATAGGCCGCCGCCGCGTCGCCATCCACCGAACCGAAATTGCCCTGGCCGTCGACCAGCGTGTAGCGCATGGAGAAGTCCTGCGCCATGCGCACCAGCGCCTCGTAGGTCGCGGTGTCGCCGTGCGGGTGGTACTTGCCCAGCACGTCGCCGACAATGCGCGCGCACTTCACGTACGGCCGGTTCCAGGTGTTGTTCGCCTCGTGCATCGCGTACAGCACCCGGCGGTGGACCGGCTTCAGGCCGTCGCGCACGTCGGGGAGCGCGCGGCCCACGATCACGCTCATGGCGTAATCGAGATACGAGCGCCGCATCTCCTCTTCGAGGCTGATCGGCAGGGTTTCTTTGGCGAACGGTTCCATTTCTCGGGGAATCGGCGCGGACGCCTGGAGGGCGAAAAAGCGCGTCCGGAAAGGGAGAAATTTTATCATGCGAAGCCTCGGATTTCCCTCGAAAAACTTGTGTCAGCCCACGGCCCTGTGCTTAAATTCGGCGGTCGTCAATACATAAGAACAGGGAGACCCCTTGATCACCAAACTGACTTTGCCCGCGACGCTCGCCACCGCTGCGATGACGTTTTCGCTGGCCGCCTTCGAGGCCGCCGCCCAGGGATATGTAACCTCTGCGCCGGCAGGCACCGTCTGGAAGAGCGGCTCCGGCGGCTGCGTGCGGACTGGCTACTGGACGCCCACGCTGGCCGATGCGGATTGCGATCCCGATCTAGTGCCCAGAGCGGCGCCTGTCGCACCGCCGCCGCCGCGCGCGGAAGTCGCGCCGCCTCCGCCGCCCAAGCCGGAAGTGGCGCCGGTGGCGCCGCCTCCGCCGCCCAAGCCCGCGCCGCTCAAGCCCGTGCCGCTCACCCTCGCTGCGGGGGAGCTGTTCGCGTTCGATCGCGCCACGCTGACTCCAGCCGGCCGCGCAAAGCTCGAAAAAGAAGTAGTGGACCGCGTCAAGCAGGACTATTCCGACGTCCGCGTCATCAACATCAACGGGCATAGCGACCGCCTCGGGGGGACGCAGTACAACCAGCGGCTATCGGAGCGCCGCGCCGAGGCAGTGCGCAACTACCTGGTTTCCAGGGGCTTCGACGGCTCGAAGATCGAGACCTACGGCTACGGCAAGACGATGCCGGTGAAGTCCTGCCCCGACCAGAAGAACCGCAAGGCGGTCATCGAGTGCCTGACGCCGAATCGTCGCGTGGAAATCGAGGTGCAGGGCACGCGCAGATAATCGCGCGACAATAGAAGCACGCGAGGCCCCGGCGCTCCCGGGGCCTTTTTTTCATGGCCAACGGCTCACTTCTTCTTCCGCGCTGGGTAGTGCCCGTCGAGCCCGCGGGCAAAGTGCTCGAAGACCACGCGGTGGCGATTCGCGATGGCCGCATCGAGGCGATCGTGCCCGCGCGGGAGGCGCGCGCACGATTCCGGGAGCACGAAACCATCGATCTGGCGGGCCAGGTCCTGATTCCCGGCCTCGTCAACGCCCATACGCACGCCGCCATGACGCTGATGCGCGGCCTTGCCGACGACCTGCCGCTCATGCGCTGGCTGCAGGAGCACGTCTGGCCGGCCGAAACACGCCATGTGTCGCGCGACTTCGTGCGCGACGGCACGCTCCTCGCCTGCGCCGAGATGCTGCGCGGCGGGATCACCTGCTTCAACGACATGTATTTCTTCCCGGACGCCGCGCTCGAGGCGTCTCTCGCCGCGGGAATGCGCTCGGCGCTCGGCCTCATCACCATCGAGTTTCCCTCCGCCTACGCGTCCGACGCCGCGGACTACCTGCGCAAGGGCCTCGCGATCCGCGATCGTTACCGCGACCACGAGCTCGTCTCCTTCTGCCTCGCGCCGCATGCCCCCTACACCGTGTCCGACGCGACGTTCCGCCAGGTGGCGACGCTCGCTGCCGAGCTCGATCTGCCCGTGCACATGCATGTCCACGAAACCGTGGACGAGATCGAACGCTCGATGAGCGAGCACGGGGTGCGGCCGATCGAGCGCCTGCGCCGGCTCGGGCTGCTCGGACCGAACCTCATCGCCGTTCACTCGGTTCACGTCAGCACCGAGGAAATCCAGCTGCTTTCGCGGCACGGCTGCTCGGTCGTCCACTGCCCGTCTTCCAATCTCAAGCTCGCCAGCGGATTCGCGCCGGTGGCAGCGCTGCTGAAGGCGCAGATCAACGTCGCCCTCGGCACGGACGGCGCGGCAAGCAACAACCGGCTCGACCTGTTCCAGGAGATGCGCACCGCCGCGCTGCTCGCCAAGGCGGTATCGCGCGACGCCGAGGCGATGCCGGCGCACACGGCGCTGCGCGCGGCGACGCTCGCCGGCGCGCAAGCCCTCGGTATCGCCGCCACGACCGGCTCGATCGAGCCGGGCAAGGCCGCGGACCTCGTTGCCGTCGGCATGAGCGTGCCCGAGCTCGCGCCCTGCTATGACCCGGTGTCGCATCTGGTCTACGCCGCGGGGCGCGAGCACGTCACGCACGTTTTCGTGAACGGCGAGCTGCTGGTGCGCGACGGCGTTCTGCGCGGCGGCGCGTTCTCCGGCTTGGACACTCGCTGGCAGTTATGGCAGAATGCGCTCGAGCAACACGCAGACTCCTGATACGAAAAAGTTTTCGGAACCGGAGGGCGAATGATCAAGAACAGTTGGCTGCTCCTCGTGGCGTTTGCGTTTGCAGCGGGATGCGCGACGCAAGAACCCCCGAAGCCCGCTCCCCCGCCCGCGCCACCACCGGCCCCCGCGCCTGAGCTCAAGCCCGCGCCTCCGCCGCCCGCGCCGAAGCCGAAGCCGGCAGCCGAAAAGGTCACCTTTGCCGCCACCGTCGGGTTCGATTTCGACCAGGCCGTCGTCAAGCCCGAAGGCAAAGCCCAGCTCGACGATCTCGCCAACAAGATCCGCGGCATCAACCTCGAGGTGGTCATCGCCATCGGCCATGCCGACGCGATCGGCTCGGACGCTTACAACCAGAAGCTGTCGGTGCGCCGCGCCGAAGCGATCAAGGCCTACCTGGTGTCGAAGGGTATCGAGCCGAACCGCGTCTACACCGAAGGCAAGGGCGAGAAGCAGCCCGTGACCGGCGACAAGTGCAAGAAGATGGGGCCCGAGCACCGCAGCAACAAGAAGCTGGTGGCGTGCCTGGCGCCTGATCGCCGCGTCGAGATCGAGGTCATCGGCACGCGGCAGCCGTAAGGCCTTCTCAGGGTCCAGCCAGCCCCGCTCCGGCGGGGCTTTTTATTTGCGAGAATCGCTGCATGAACGCGGATCCCGCGGAACTCGCCAAATTCAACTCGCTCGCGCACCGCTGGTGGGATCCGCAGGGCGAATTCAGGCCGTTGCACGAGATCAACCCGCTGCGCCTCGAATGGATCGATGCGCACCTCGGCCTGCGAGGGAAGAACGTGCTCGACGTCGGCTGCGGCGGCGGCATCCTGGCCGAAGCGATGGCGCAGCGCGGCGCGCGGGTCACGGGCATCGACCTCTCCGACAAGGCGCTGAATGTCGCGCAACTGCACCTGCTGGAGAGCCGGCTGCCGGTGCGCTACGAGAAGGCCGTGGTCGAGGACTTCGCCGCCGCGCATGCGGGCGAATTCGACGCCGTCACCTGCATGGAATTGCTGGAGCACGTTCCGCAGCCGGCGAGCATGGTGGCCGCGTGCGCGAGGCTGGTGCGGCCCGGCGGGCAGGTATTTTTCTCGACCATCAACCGAAATCCCAAGGCCTACCTCTTCGCCGTGATCGGCGCCGAGTACGTCCTGAAGCTGCTGCCGAAGGGCACTCACGATTACCTGCGCTTCGTGAAGCCCTCGGAGCTCGCGCGCTGGAGCCGGGACAGCGGCCTGCGGCCCGACGAGCTGATCGGCATGACCTACAGCCCGATCTCGCGGCAATATCGCCTCGGACGCGATTGCGACGTCAACTACCTCCTGCGCTGCCTGCGTGACGCCTAGCGCGGTGCTGTTCGACTTCGACGGCACCCTGGCCGATACCGCGCCGGACCTCGCCGCCGCGGTGAATCAGCTGCGCGCCGAGCGCGGAATGGAAAGGCTTCCGAGTGAAGCGGTGCGCCCTTACGCGTCGATGGGCGCGCGCGGCCTGCTGCGCATCGGCTTCGGCCTGACGCCCGATGACGCCGAGTACCCGACACTGCGCGATGCGTTTCTCGAGCGATACGCCGCGCGGGTCTGCGTCGATACGCGGCTATTCCCCGGCATGGCGGAGCTGCTGCGGGAACTGGAAAGCCGCGACATCGCCTGGGGGATCGTCACCAATAAGGCGACCCGCTTCACCTCGCAGATCTTGAAAACCCTTGAATTGACCCCGGACTGTGTCGTCTGCGGAGACACGACTCCGCACACCAAGCCGCACCCGGCGCAGCTGTTGCGCGCCGCCGAGGTGCTCCATCTGTCAACGTCGGCCTGCTGGTACGTCGGCGACGACCTGCGCGACGTCCAGGCCGCGCGCGCTTCCGGCATGCGTGCCGTGGCCGTGGAATGGGGCTATCACAGCCCGGACAACGCGGGCCCGCGCGCCTGGAACGCCGACCTCGTCCTCTCGCAACCCCTGGAGCTCATCGAGCATCTATGAAAGCCATCGCCGCCCCTTCGCTCGTCGAGATCGAATTGCCGAAACCGTCACCCGGCGCTCGCGACCTGCTGGTGAAAGTCGAAGCCGTGTCCGTCAACCCGGTCGACACGAAGCGCAGGCCCGAGGCGAGCGACGCGCAGCCGCGCGTGCTCGGCTGGGACGCGGCCGGCACGGTCGAGGCGGCCGGCCCGCAAGCGACGCTCTTCAAGGCCGGCGACCAGGTGTACTACGCCGGCGACGTCACGCGCCCCGGCTGCAACAGCGAGTTCCATCTCGTCGACGAGCGCATCGTCGGAGCCAAGCCGAAGAAGCTGGACTTCGCGCAGGCTGCGGCGATGCCGCTGACCGCGATCACCGCATGGGAGGCCTTCTTTGACCGGCTGAAAGTTCAGCCAGACAAATCGATGCTGATCATCGGCGGCGCGGGTGGCGTCGGCTCGATCGGCATCCAGTTCGCCAAGATGGCCAGGCTCACGGTCATCGCCACCGCATCGCGGCAGGAATCCGCGGCGTGGGCGAAGACCATGGGCGCCGACCACATCGTCGACCACCGCACGCCCCTGCGCCCGCAGGTCGAAGCTCTGGGCATGAAGCACGTCAACTACATCGCCTGCTTCAACGACCTCGACCAGCACTGGGCCGCGATCGGCGACCTCATCGCGCCGCAGGGCGCGATCGTCTCGATCGTCGGCAGCCGCAATCCGCTGCCGCAGGACGCGGTGCGCGCGAAAAGCGCCACGCTGTGCTGGGAGCTGATGTTCACTCGCCCGCGCTTCCAGACGCCCGACATGATCGAGCAGCACCGCCTGCTCGACCGGGTGGCCGACTGGCTCGACGCGGGACGGCTGCACGGCACGCTGCGCGAGACGCTCTCGCCGATCAACGCCGCTAACCTGCGCGCCGCGCATGCCAGGCTCGAAGCGGGAACCATGATCGGAAAACTGGTTCTATCGGGTTGGTCTTAGGAGTAAACTGCGCGTTGAATCCGGGGGCGACCTGGTTTCGACGTGGGCAGCGAAGCAGCGCAGGGCATGCCGAGGGCCAGATCACCTCGTAAATCCAGTCTGGAAACACCATAAACGCCAACGACGAGCGTTTCGCTCTAGCCGCCTAATACCGGCTAGACGCTGCACTAGCTTGCTGATGGGCTAGGCCTTCGAAAGAAGGTGCAGCGTCATTCACATCAGCCTCTCTTCCCGGTCTGGCCGCTTGGCCGGGGAGATCCGTCGAAGCGGCTAGCCGAGCGTCAGCCTGCCGGTTGGCGGGCGCAAGGCGAAGCTCAAACAACCAGGCTAAGCATGTAGTCCTGACTGCAGAGGGCTTACGGACGCGGGTTCGATTCCCGCCGCCTCCACCAATAAAGCGAGGGTCTTAGAACGCGAAGCACGAGCACCCGAGCGCGCCCCAGAAGCTCCTGAGGTCGTCGACTGGCGCGTTGACCGCGCGGGCGTGGTCGTGGCCGTGGACACGGCAAGCGATGGCTTGCCCGTGCTCGGCCCGGGCAGCGTGTGCGCCAAA
>DATILQ010000043.1:0-10688 GCA_035476235.1 Burkholderiales bacterium | reverse complement strand
TGGTGACTACTCAAACCCTCCCGCTTGCGGGAGGCGTGGCGTGGGGCAGCAGCGGGCCTTATGAGAGGTTGACGGGGACGGCGTATTTCGAGGTGGACCCGAACCATCCCCGCAATGCCGTCATCGTTGATGTCGACAATGCGCCGCGCAACTCGCACGGGATGGTCGAATTCAGTACGCAGTTCATGATCGTAAAGCCGGTCGACATGTCGCTCGGTAACCACAAGCTGTTCTACCGCGTGAACAACCGCGGCAACAACAGCTTGCTCACCGCGCAAACGGCCGCTCAAGTGGGAGCCAATGACGTCTACCTGAGAATGGGCTACACGATCGTGGATGCCGGATGGGAGGGGGACGTGCTCCCCACTGCGACCAAGCTCGTCGCCACCCTGCCGGTCGCGACCCATAAGGACGGCAGCCCGATCGTCGGATTGATGCGCGTCGAGTACTCAGACCGCACCATTCCCCTGGCTGGCACGTTCTCGATGAATCTCGAGGGCAATGCCGCATTCCGTTCATACGAAAGCGCGGATACGAACACGGCGCGCTCGACATTCACGGTGCGCGATACGGTGAACGGCTCCAAGACGCTTATTGCGTCCGACCGCTGGGCATTTGGCCGCTGCCCGACGGGGCAGGCAAGCCTGGTGCCGTCCACCTTCGACATCTGCTATTTCGACGGCTTCCAGAACAACAAGCTGTACGAGCTCATCTATTCGGCGAAAAACCCCGTCGTCATGGGGCTGGGGCATGCGACGACGCGCGACTTCGCGTCCTTTCTGCGCTACCGCACGCAAGACGACGCCGGCACTCCGAACCCGGTTGGCCCGGGGATCCGGCGCGTCTACGCCGATGGCGGCTCGCAAACCGCCGGGTACCTGCGTGACTTCATGTACCTGGGTTTCAATGCAGACGAGTCGCACCGGAGGGCGTTCGACGGCATCCTGCCGCTTTACGGCGGCACCGATCGGGTCTTCATCAATGTCCGCTTCGCCGATCCCAACATCTGGTCCGACCAGGACGACCGGCACAATTTCCTGCAGTCGAGCTATCCGCCGTTCACGTACGCGGTCACGACCGACCCCATCTCGGGCATCCACGATGGCGTATTGCACCGGCCCGCGACCGATCCGTTCGTTTTTCAGATCGACTCGGGCGCGGAATTCTGGCAGCTCCGCGGATCGCTTAACGCCGCCAATGGCAAGGGCCGCCCGGTGCCGATCCCGGAGAATGTGCGGCTGTACTTCAATTCCAGCATGTCGCATGGGTTCGGAACTGCAGGCCTGAGGAGCACAGGAGGTGTCTCGGTTCCTGGACAGAGCGCGTTGTGCGAGAACCCCACCACGGGCGGGGCGGTTGCAGAAACGGTTCGAGCGCTGCTCGTCGCCATGGACCAGTGGGTAGACCAAGGCGTCGAGCCCCCGGCGAGCAACTATCCGACTCTAGCCGGCCGCGGGCGCGACGGCGATCGCGACGACGAGGATGACGACGACCAAAATAGAGGGAAGAGCCGACAGGGCAAAGACAAGGCCGCGACGCTGGTTTCCCTGGAGGAAGCGAGCGAAGCGTTCCCCGCCATTCCCGGCGTTAGCTTTCCCACGGTCATGAACCAGTACGAGCTGCTGGACTTCGGACACAGTTTCGGCAAAACGGGTGGAATCCTCACGCTGCAGCCACCGGTCCTCGGGCCCAGCTACAAGATGTTCGTGCCCAAGCCCGACAAGGATGGCCTAGACGTCGCAGGTATCCGGCCAATGCAGATCCGGGTGCCGCTGGGCACGACGATGGCCTGGAACATACGCGCGCCCGGCCATCGCAGCCCGGACCTTTGCGGCCTGACCGGCTCTTTCATACCGTTCGCGCGAACCAAGGCGGAGCGGCTGGCCAGCGGCGACCCGAGGCTCTCGCTCGAGGAGCGGTACACGAACCATGAAGGTTTTGTCAGCGCGGTCCGTGCCGCGGCGCAGCAGCTCGTAAGAGAGCGCTTTCTGCTCCAGGTGGATGCTGACGGCTTCATCAACGCCGCGGAGGCGAGCGACGTACTGAGATAAAGAATATGGCGGAGAGAGAGGGATTCGAACCCCCGGTGCCCCGAAGGGCACAACAGATTTCGAGTCTGCCCCGTTCGACCACTCCGGCATCTCTCCGCGGCCCGAACGAACCGCGAATTTTATCAGGCGCGCGCGATCCTCTCCTGCCCGCTCATGTACTCGCGCAAGGCGCCCGGCACGGTCACAGACCCGTCCGCGTTCTGGCAGTTCTCGAGGATCGCGACCAGGGTGCGCCCGACGGCGAGGCCCGAGCCGTTCAGCGTATGCACCAGCTCGGCCTTGCCTTTCTCGTTGCGGAATCTCGCCTGCATGCGGCGCGCCTGGAACGCCTCGAAGTTGGAGCACGAGGAGATCTCGCGATACGCCTTCTGCGACGGCAGCCAGACCTCGATGTCGTAGGTCTTCGCTGAAGGAAACCCGATGTCCCCGGTGCACAGCGTCACCACGCGGTAAGGCAGCTCGAGCTTCCTCAGGATCGCCTCGGCGTGCCCGGTGAGCTGCTCGTGCGCCTCGTAGGACTTCGCGGGATGCACGATCTGCACCAGCTCGACCTTGTCGAACTGGTGATTGCGGATCATGCCGCGGGTGTCCTTGCCGGCCGCTCCCGCTTCCGAACGGAAGCACGGCGAATGGCAGGCGTACCTGAGCGGCAGCCTCTCGAGCGGCAGGATCTCGTCGCGCACGAGATTTGTAACTGAATACTCCGCAGTCGGAATGAGGTAGAGGTCGCGCCCCTCGACCTTGAAAAGATCGTCCCTGAACTTGGCGAGGCTCGTCACGCCGTCGGCGCAGGCGCCGCTCACCATGTAGGGCGTGTAGACCTCGGTGTAGCCGTGCTGCGACGTGTGCACGTCGAGCATGAATTGCGCGATCGCGCGGTGCAGGCGCGCCACCTGCCCCCTCATCACCACGAAGCGCGATCCGGCAAGCTTCGCCGCGGTGTCGAAATCCAGGCCGTCTAGCCCGGCACCGACATCGACATGGTCCTTCGGTTGGAAATCGAAGCTTCGCGGCTCGCCCCAGCGGCGCTGCTCCACGCTGTCCTCGGGCCGGCTGCCGAGCGGGACGCTCTCGTGCGGAATATTGGGGATCTGCCAGACGAACTCGTGCAGTCTCGCCTGCAGGGCGGCGTTCTCCGCCTCCATCTGCTTGAGCCTTTCGCCGAGCTCGGCCCCCTGCCGCATCAGGGTGGCCGCCTGCGCTTCGTCCTTCTTCGCCTTGGCCTGGCCGACCTGCTTGGCGAGCGCGTTGCGCCGGGATTGCAGCTGTTCGGTGGCGGTCTGGATGCTCTTTCTCGCATCCTCGAGCGCCTTGAACGCAGCGACGTCGAGGTGGTAGCCGCGCCTCGCCAGCTGCGCGGCGACGCCGTCGAGATTGGAGCGCAGCAACTGGATGTCAATCATTTTTTCTTTCCCGCCACCCGGTCGAGGCCGCGCAATTGCTCCAGTCTTTCGCGGATCTTTGCTTCCAGGCCCCGGTCGGTCGGCCGGTACCAGTCGACCGCCTCCATGCCCTCGGGGAGGTAAGTCTCCCCTGCCGCGTACGCGCCCTCCTCGTCGTGGGCATAACGGTAGCCCTTGCCGTAGCCGAGCTGCTTCATCAGGCGGGTCGGCGCGTTGCGCAGGTGCATGGGCACCGGCCGGGTGCCGTCCTCGGTGACGAAAGCGCGCGCCGAATTATAGGCCTCGTAGATCGCGTTCGATTTTGCCGCCACCGCGAGGTAGATCACCGCTTCGGCGAGCGCCAGCTCGCCTTCGGGGCTGCCGAGCCGCTCGTAGGTCTCGCAGGCGTCGAGCGCGATGCGCAGCGCGCGCGGGTCCGCCAGGCCGACGTCCTCCACCGCCATGCGCACGACGCGGCGGCCGACGTAAAGCGGGTCGGCGCCGCCGTCGAGCATTCGCACCATCCAATACAGGGCAGCGTCGGGATCGGACCCGCGCACCGACTTGTGCAGCGCCGAGATCTGGTCGTAGAACTGCTCGCCGCCCTTGTCGAAGCGCCTCAGGTTCCTTGCGAGCGTCTGCTCGACGAAGGCGCCGTTGACGGTTTCCGCGCCGGTGTTCAGAAGAATTTCAACCGCGTTGAGCAGACGACGTGCGTCACCGTCTGCGAAACCGATGAGCCGCGCCTTCGCCTCGTCATCCACCTTGAGGCGGGTCCTGACGAGGAGAATTTCCAGGTCCTGCCCGGAAAGAGGCTCGAGCACGTACACCGTCGCCCTCGAAAGCAGCGCGCTGTTGACTTCGAAGGAAGGGTTCTCGGTGGTCGCGCCGACAAAGGTGATCAGGCCGCGCTCCACGTAGGGCAGGAACGCGTCCTGCTGCGCCTTGTTGAAGCGATGGACCTCGTCCACGAACAGGATGGTGGGGCGGCCGCCGCGCGCAAGCTCGGCCTCGGCTGCCTGCACCGCCTCGCGGATCTCCTTCACGCCGGAAAACACCGCCGAAATCGCAATGAACTCGGCGTTGAAAGCCGTTGCCATGAGGCGCGCGATCGTGGTCTTGCCGGATCCCGGCGGACCCCAGAGGATCATGGAATGCGGCTTGCCGGATTCGAAGGCCAGGCGCAGCGGCTTGCCCGGGCCGAGCAGATGCTGCTGGCCGACGAGTTCGTCGATCGAGCGCGGGCGCAAGGCTTCGGCAAGCGGGGCAAGCGGCTCCTTCTTGCCGAAAAGATCGTTCACTGATCTCCCAATACGTCGACGTCCTTCGGCGGCACGAAGCGGAACTGCGCCGGGTCGACCTTCGGGTTGCGCACCAGGTTGAAAAAACGCAGCAAGGTCGTCTGACCGAAGTTGTCGGTCAGCTCCATCGCCTCGATCCCGCCGCTGCCCAGCCCCATGCGGACGCGCTCGAACCCCGCTTCGCGGTCGCGCGGCTTCGCTTCGAGCCATTCGAGGCCGTCGCGCTCGCCGGCGTCGCTGAGCTCGAACGCCGACTCGACGTCGCCGCTGCCCGCGAGCAGGGCGGCCGGGGTCGAGCCCAGAGCCTTCGACAGCTTGCGCACCGTGGCCTGCTTGAGGTCCCGATCGTAGATCCAGACCCGTTCGCCGTCGCCGACGATCAGCTGATCCACCGGCTTGTCGTAGACCCAGCGGAAGCGGCCGGGCCTGAGGAGCGCGAAGCTTCCCTTCGCCTCCTGCACGAGCTTGCGGTCGCGGTCGTAGACCTTCTGCTCGAAATCGGCGCGCGCCGACTGCGTCGTGCGCACGAAGCTCTTGAAGCGCTCGATGGCGGCCGCCTGAACGCCGGACGCCGCGAGGAGCGCGAGGAGAAGCAGGAACCGCATCGCGCGGGGTCACTCCGCCTTGGCGGGAACCAGCACCTCGCGGTTGCCGTTGGACTGCATCGGCGAAACCATGCCCGAGCGCTCCATGTCCTCGATCAGGCGCGCAGCGCGGTTATACCCGATGCGCAGGTGCCGCTGCACCAGGGAAATGGAAGGCCGGCGCGTGCGCAGGACGATTTCGACCGCCTGATCGTAGAGCGGGTCCTTTTCGCCGGTCGGCTCGCCGTTGCCCCCTGCAGCGCCTGCCTCGTCCCACGCCGCCGGCTCGAGGACATCGGCCAGATATTCGGGCGCCGCGAGGGCTCGCAGGTGCGAGACCACTTTGTGCACTTCGTGGTCCGCCACGAAAGCGCCATGCACGCGCTGCGGCAGGCCGCTTCCCGGAGGCAGATACAGCATGTCCCCGGCACCGAGCAGCGCTTCGGCGCCGGACTGGTCCAGGATGGTGCGCGAATCGACCTTGGAGGAGACCTGGAACGCGACGCGCGTCGGGATGTTGGCCTTGATGAGCCCGGTGATCACGTCCACCGAGGGCCGCTGCGTGGCGAGCACCAGGTGGACCCCGGCGGCGCGTGCCTTCTGCGCCAGCCGTGCGATCAGCTCCTCCACCTTCTTGCCCACCACCATCATGAGGTCGGCGAGCTCGTCGATCACCACGACGATATAGGGGAGGTGCTGCAGCGGCTGCGGGTTGCCGGATTCCAGCGTCAACGGATCTTCCAGCCTGCGCGCGTGCTTCTCGGCTTCGGCCACCTTGTGGTTGAAGCCCGAAAGATTGCGTACCCCCAGCCAGTTCATCAGCTTGTAGCGGCGGTCCATCTCCGCGACGCACCAGCCGAGCGCGTTGACCGCCTGCTTCATGTCCGTGACGACCGGCGTCAGAAGATGCGGAATGTGCTGATAGACCGAAAGCTCGAGCATCTTCGGGTCGACCAGAATCAGGCGCACGTGGCGCAGCTCGGATTTGTAGAGCAGCGACAGAATCATCGCGTTGAGCGCCACCGATTTGCCCGAGCCGGTAGTGCCGGCCACCAGGAGGTGCGGCATGCGGGCGAGGTCCGCCACCACCGGGTTTCCCGCGATGTCCTTGCCTAGCGCGAGAGCCAGCGGCGAGTGCAGCGCGTGATAGGCCTCGGAGCTCAGGATCTCGGACAGGCGCACCATCTGCCGGTGCGGATTGGGAATCTCCAGTCCCATGCAGGACTTGCCGGGAATCGTCTCGACCACGCGGATCGAGACCACCGACAGGGCGCGGGCGAGGTCCTTCACCAGGTTGACGATCTGGCTGCCCTTGACGCCGACGGCCGGCTCGACCTCGTAGCGGGTGATCACCGGGCCGGGGTAGGCGGCGATCACCTTGACCGCAACGCCGAAATCCGACAGTTTTTTCTCGATCAGCCGCGACGTGAACTCCAGTGTTTCCGGCGTCACCTGCTCGCCGCCGGCCCTCGCCTCGTCGAGCAGCTTCAGCGGCGGCAGAGGCGTGTCCGGAAGCTCTTCGAACAGCGGCGCCTGCTTCTCTTTCTGCACCCGCTCGGATTGCTTGATCTCGGCGGGCGGCAGCTCGATGCGCAGGGGTGGATGCTCGTCCTCGCGCTTCTTCTCGGCGCCGACGACAAAGTCGCGCTCCTCGCGCGCGCGCGCGCCCAGCTTGCGGTCGCGCCGACGGTCCCAGGCACGTACCGCGAAGGCATAACCGGCTTCGAGCGCGGAGCCGACGACCTCGGCGACCGCAATCCAGGAAATCCCGGTGAACAGGCTAAAGCCGATGGCGGCGAGCGTCAGCAGCACGAGCGTGGCACCGGTGAAGCCGAAGGCGCCACCGGTGAGCGCGCCGACGACGTTGCCGATCAAGCCGCCCGGCGCCAGCGGCAGCTCTACCGACAGGCTGTGGAGCCGGAGCCGCTCAAGCGCCGCGCTGGAGACCAGCAGAACCGCGAATCCGGCCAGTGCGAGGAGGAGCGGACGACGGTCGATGAGGCGCGTTCCGTCCAGGCGCCGGTAGCCCCAGACGATGACGTACACGCAGAGCGCGACCCACCAGTAAGCCGACAGCCCGAAGAGGTAGAGCGCGACATCCGAAACCAATGCCCCGACCACCCCGCCCGCGTTGCGCGCGACGCCGTCGGTGGCGCTGTGCGACCAGCCCGGATCGCCGCGGTGAAAGGTGGCGAAGATCAGCAGCAGATAGCCGGCGACGGCAACCAGGATCAGCCACTTGGCTTCGCGCAGCAAGCCCGCGAGCTTTGCGGGAAGGGGTGCGCCTGAGGTTTGAGCGCCCGCTTGGCTACTCCGGCAGCATGATGGTGTCGCGCAGGACGATGGTCGAGCCGCGCACCTCGATGTAACCGCCCATCTGCAGGTCCTTCATCACCCGGCTCACCATTTCGCGGGAGGCGCCGATCATCTTGGCGATGTCCTGCTTGGGAAGCCGCTTGGTCACCACCTTCTCGCCGTTGACCGTTTCCGACATGTCGAGCAGGAGCCGGGCCACGCGGCCGTAGACGTCCAGCAGCGCGAGGCTGCCGATCTTGCGGTCCGCCTCGCGCAGCCGGCGCACCAAGCCGCGCATGACCGCCATCGACATCTCGAAGTTCTCGGCCAGGCACTTCTTGAAGTCGCGCTTGGTGACCGACAGGAGCTCGCAGGACTCCATCGCCACCACGCTCGCCGAGCGCGGGCTGTCGTCGATCAGGCCCATCTCGCCAAAGAACTCGCCGGGGCCCAGGATGGCGAGGATCACTTCCTTGCCCTCGGAGTCGCTCATCATCACCTTGAGCCGCCCCGAAAGCACGATGTAGAGGGAATCGGTCGCGTCGCCGCCCGCCATGACGGTGGTAGAGCGGGAAACGCTCTTGCGCGTGACCACGACCGTGAGCATCCGCAACTGGTCTTCGGGAACGCTGGCGAACAGCGGCACCGCCTTCAAGACCGCCGTCGAAACCGGGGTGGGCATGGCCGAAACGAACCTCCCTTCGTATCCGAACATGGTAGCAGAACGTCAGAACATGTAAAAAACCCTTTCTCTTGATAATCTTCCGGAAATGCCGACGCGCCATGCCCGACTCCTCATCCTCGGCTCGGGGCCGGCGGGCTATAGCGCCGCGGTTTACGCCGCGCGGGCGAACCTGCGGCCGGTGCTCATTACCGGCATCGCGCAGGGCGGCCAGCTGATGACCACGACGGACGTCGACAACTGGCCGGCGGACGCCGACGGCGTGCAGGGCCCGGAGCTGATGACCCGCTTCGAGAAGCACGCCAAGCGCTTCGAGACGGAGCTGATCTTCGATCATGTGCAGCGCGCGGATCTGAGTCGCCGGCCGTTTTCGCTCCAAGGCGATGCGGCGACCTATAGCAGCGACGCGCTGGTCATTGCCACCGGCGCCTCCGCCAAGTACCTGGGGCTGCCCTCGGAGCAGAAGTACATGGGCCGCGGCGTTTCGGCCTGCGCGACCTGCGACGGCTTTTTCTACAAGGGCCAGAACGTCGTGGTGGTGGGCGGCGGCAATACCGCGGTCGAGGAGGCGCTCTACCTGGCGCATCTGTGCAGCCATGTCGTGCTGGTCCACCGCCGCGAAAAATTTCGCGCCGAGAAAATCATGGTCGACAAGCTGATGAAGCGCGTCGCGGAGGGCAAGATCTCGCTGCTGCTCGACAACATCGTCGAGGAAGTGATCGGCGACCAGGGCGGCGTGACCGGCGTGAAGGCCAGAAATCTCAAGAGCCGCGCCGGGCGCGAGATCGCCGCGAAAGGCTTGTTTGTCGCCATCGGGCATACGCCGAACACGGAGCTCTTCGCCGGGCAGCTCGAGATGGAAAGCGGCTACATCGTCACCCGCGGCGGGCGGGAAGGTCTTGCCACCGCGACCAGCGTCCCGGGAGTGTTCGCTGCCGGAGACGTGCAGGATCACGTCTATCGCCAGGCCGTGACCAGCGCCGGCAGCGGTTGCATGGCCGCTCTCGACGCGGAGAAATTTCTCGATGGCCTCGCCGCCTGAAGACGAGGATTTTCGCCGGGCGCTGCAAGGGGTGGAACCTCTCCCGCGCAGCCGGCGCGCGCTCCTGCGCCGCGCGCGCCCGGCGCCGTTTCCGCGCCAGACCCGGCTCGACGAGCGCGCCGCGCTGGCCGAATCGCTGAGCGGCCCGCTTTCCCTCGACGACGCCATCGAATCCGGGGACGAGCTCGCCTTTCTGCGCGACGGTCTTTCCCGCGACGTGCTGCGCAAGCTGCGCCGCGGCCACTGGGTCGTCGAGGACCACCTCGACCTGCACGGCATGAACCGCCTGGAAGCGGCCGTGAGCGTCAACGACTTCCTGCGCCGCTGCATGGCACGGCGCCTGCGCTGCGTGCGCATCGTGCACGGCAAGGGCTTGGGCTCGCATAACCGCGAACCGGTGCTCAAGGCAATGCTGCGGAAATGGCTGCCTCTGCGGGAGGAACTGCTGGCCTTCAGCCAGGCCCCCGCCGCCCACGGCGGCAGCGGCGCGCTGCTGGTCCTGCTCAGGAACGCGCGCTAGACCGCGGCTTCGTTGGTCTCGCCGGTGCGGATGCGCACCACGTGCTCGACCGAGGTGACGAAGATCTTGCCGTCGCCGATCTTGCCGGTGCGCGCCGACTTGACGATCGCGTCGATCGCGTCCTCGACCTGGCCGTTGGGCACCACCACCTCGATTTTCACCTTGGGCAGGAAATCGACCACGTACTCGGCGCCGCGATACAGCTCGGTGTGACCTTTCTGCCGGCCGAATCCCTTCACCTCGGTGACGGTCAGTCCAGTGACCCCCACTTCCGAGAGCGCTTCGCGCACCTCGTCCAGCTTGAACGGTTTCACGATGGCTTCGATCTTCTTCATCCTGTCCTCCGCGGCAAGCGATCATTGTATCGCGCCGGGACGCACCCGTAGAATTACCTGTGGAAAGCGTCAAGATCGTCGACTCGCTCGCCGGCATCGATCCGGCGGAATGGAATGCCCTCGCCGGGGAGCAGCCGTTCATCCGCCATGAATTCCTGTCGGCGCTGATCGAGACCGGATGCGCGAGCGGCCGCACCGGGTGGCTGCCGCAGATCCTGCTGCTGCGCCGCGCCGGGGCGATGGTGGGCGCCATGCCCCTTTTCGTGAAGTCCCATTCGTACGGCGAGTATGTCTTCGATTGGTCCTGGGCCGACGCGCACGAGCGCAACGGAATCGACTATTACCCCAAGCTGCTGTGCGCCGTCCCGTTCACGCCGGTGCGCGGTTCGCGGCTGCTCGCCAGGTCCGATGCGGAGCGGCGCGTGCTCATCGCCGCGGCTCTGGAGGTCGCCAAGCACAGCTCCTCCCTGCACGTGCTTTTTCCTCGCGACGAAGA
>DATILQ010000042.1:0-11281 GCA_035476235.1 Burkholderiales bacterium | reverse complement strand
CGAGGCTCCCGTCACGGGCTAGCCATCGCACCATTTGAGGGAGGGGACGTGTCCAATCGATTTCGCACAACGATCTGCCTGGCAGCGGCAATTTTCGTTTCTTTCATTTCTTCGGCTTCGGCAGCAAGTTTGGAGGAGATCAAGAAACGCGGTTACATGGTCGTGGCTACTGAAGACGACTACCCGCCTTTCGAGTACGTGGTCAATGGCAAGCCCATGGGCTACGACCACGCGCTGCTCGCCATCCTCAGGAAATCCGCGCCCTTCGAGATCCGCCAGGAGATCCTTCCGTGGCAAGGGATCCTTCCGGGTGTTGCCTCGGGGAAATACGATGCGGCGGTGTCTGCAGCAGTGATCACCGATGAGCGCGCCAAGTCACTCGATTTCACGATGCCGATCTCCGAGTCGACCATGGCTTACGTCAAGCGCAAGGGCGACGATCGGATCAAGGCGCTGAAGGATCTGAGCGGGAAGACGCTCGGCGTGCAGCAGGGCGGCGCGTCGTTCCAGGTGCTGCCCGATCTCGAGGCCGCGCTGAAGACTACCGGTGGCAAGCTGGGCCAGATTGCCCAATACGGCGCCTTTTCCGAGGCCTATCAGGACCTGGCCAACAAGAGACTGGACGCAGTGATTCACAACATCGTTTCACTCTCCACTCTGATCAGCGAGAAAGGAGCGACCTACGAGCTTGGTGGGCGGGTGGGCAAGAAATCCTACGCGGCGTGGGCGGTGCAGAAGGGTAACAACGGCGTTACTTCCTTCCTGAACGCCTTCCTCGCCGAACAGAAGAAGAACGGCAACTTCAAGAAGCTCCAGGCGGAGCATCTCAAGATTACGTTCGACCTTCCCGACCAGCCGCTGCTGCCCGGCGACCGTCCGATGAAGTAGCCGTTTCGCTCTCGTAGGAGCGGTGCGGATGCCGAGCCTGGCAATGCTCCTGGACCTTCTCCACGGAGCAGGGATTACCGTTATTGTGTCCGGCCTTGCGATTCTCGCCGGCGTACCGCTGGGGCTCGCGCTGGCGGCGGGCCGGACAGGCCAAGCGCCTCTGATCCGAAGCGCGTGCGCTCTCTACTCGAGCTTCGTGCGCGCCGTTCCGGTGGTCACGTTCGTCCTGCTGATCTATTTCGGTTTGCCAAGGCTCGGGTTCGCCCTGAATCCGCTTCCTGCGGCGATTCTGGCGCTTGTACTCAATACCGCGGCTTTCAATTCCGAGATCTGGCGCGCCGCAATCCGGGACTTTCCCAGCGGTCAGCTTGAAGCGGCCCGGGCCTTCGGCATGACGCGGCGCGTTGCGTTCTGGCGAATCGTTTTCCCGCAGATCTGGCGCGCGAGCCTGCCTACGCTCGTGAACGAAATGACGCTTCTGGTGAAGGCGAGCCCGGCGATCGCCGTCATCGGTGTCGTCGAGCTGACCCGAAAGACGCGGCAGATTTCCGCCGTCACGTACGAGGCGTTGCCGCCGCTGGTGCTGGCGGCGATCATCTACGGTGCGTTGCTTGCTCTCCTGGTCGCTGGCGCTCGCTGGCTCGAGCATCGATTGACCAAGCACCTGCGCACCGCATGAACCTGCGGCTCGACATTATCTGGCAGGAAGCGCCGCAGTTCGCGGCCGGTCTGGGCAACACGGTGTGGATGTGTGCGGTGGCGACGGTGCTTTCGCTGCTGTTCGGCATGCTCATGCTGCCGCCGCTAATATCGAAAAACGCATACCTGAGCCGCGCAGCACGATGGCTGGTGGACGCCGGACGTTGCATACCGTTCCTGCTTCTTACCTATCTCGTGTACTTCGGCTTGCCGAGTTTCGGCGTGGTGCTCGACAAATGGTGGGCAGGCCTGGGGACGCTGGTTCTCTACAACACGGCCTACATGGCCGAGATCCTGCGCGCCGGATGGGTCCAGCTGCCGGCAGGCCAGACGGAATCCGCCCGCGCACTCGGCTACCACGGCTTCGCACTGGTCCACCGCATCATCCTGCCCCAGGTTCTGATCTCGGTAGGCCCCGTCATCGGCAACCAGATGATCCAGCTCATCAAGGATTCCGCATTTCTTTCCATCATTACCGTGCCGGAGCTCACTTACGCAGCGAACGCGGTACAGTCCTACTACTTCGTACCTTTCGAGTCGTTCCTGGTGGCAACCCTCCTTTATTGGGTCCTTTGCGGAGGCGTCGAAAATCTCGTGCGGCGCGGCGAGCGGGCGGCTGCGCTTGTAAGGCGCGGGCATGGCTGACGGGAACTCGGTCCCGGCCGTGGAGGTTCGCGGCGTCGGCAAGCGCTTCGGCGACCATGAGGTGCTCTCCAAAATCGACCTGCGCGTGATGAGGGGCGAGACCGTGTGCATACTGGGCCCGAGCGGCTCCGGAAAATCGACCCTGCTCCGCTGCATCAATTGGCTCGAGCGGCCGGACTGGGGCCAGATTTTTCTGCACGGCGAACATGTCGGGGTGCGCCGCGCGCCCGACGGGTCGTCCGTGCCGATGACCGATCGCGAGCTCGCTGCCGTGCGAATGCGCGTCGGCATGGTGTTCCAGCACTTCAATCTCTGGCCGCACATGACGGCGCTCGGCAACATCATCGAATGTCCTATTCATGTGCAGCGCAGGCCCCGGCACGAAGTCGTGGCCGAGGCCGAGCAGCTGCTGGAGAAGGTCGGCTTGGCCGACAAGCGCAACACCTATCCGGCTTTTCTGTCCGGAGGTCAGATGCAGCGCGTAGCCATCGCACGCGCGCTGGCCATGCGCCCCGAGGTGTTGCTATTCGACGAGGTGACAAGCTCGCTCGATCCCGAGCTGGTGGGCGAGGTGCTGGCAGTAATGAAAGCTCTGGCGGATGACGGCATGACGATGCTCGTGGTCACGCATGAGATGCATTTCGCGCGAGAAGCGGCAAGCCATGTGCTTTTCCTTGACAAGGGTCGCGTCGTGGAGTCTGCAGCCACAGAGGAATTTTTCGAAAACCCGAAGACCGAGCGTTCGCGTCAATTCTTAGAGCGCTATAACCGATAAGGAACAGACGCAGTGGACCTTACCTACATCAACGTTCCTGACGCCCCACCGCCCCCACCCACCGCAGCGTATAGCCACGCGGTGCGCGCAGGTGAGTTTCTATTCGTAACCGGCCAGCTCGGGGTCGATCCGAAGACCAACGCGCTGGTCCCGGGAGGGACCGCAGAGCAGGCGCGTCAGGTAATGCGTAACCTGCAAAATGTGCTGCGCGGGGCCGGGACGAGCTTTGACCGCGTCGTGATGGCCCGGCTGTACCTGATAGACTTCGCTGCCGACTATCCCGCGGTGAACAAAATCTATACGGAATACTTCAAGCCGGGGAAATATCCGGCTCGAACAACCGTCGGCGTCACGAACCTCGCCCTCGGCGCCGCTGTCGAAATCGACTTAGTTGTCCGGCTGTGAGGCGATCTGCGGCTCCAGTCCGTTCATGCGTGACGCGGCCTCCGCGATGGCCTTGCTGACGAGGTCGCGTACTTCTGCGTCTTTGAGGGGGCGCAGCCCGGTATAGAGCTTCAATTGCTCCGGGGGCTCTGGGCGGCGCGAAACCATCGCGGCAGTTCCGAGCGCCGTCTGCACCGCGGCCTGCACTGCATCGGCGCGGCTGAGCCCGTCTGCGACGCCCGCCGCAATGAGGGCATCGAAGACCGGGAGAAAGTAAGTCGGGCCGACCGCGGTGAGCGCGGTGTACAGGTTCATCTTGCTGTCGGGCACCTCATAGCTCGTCCCGAGCGCCGCCAGGAAGCTCTCTGCCAGCGCGCGCGCGCTGCCGGTTGCGTTCTTGCCATACACGACGGGGTTGAAACCGGAGCCGACGAGCGAAGGCGAGTTCGGGTTGACGCGCACCGCGGGTGTGCCCGCGGGCAGCAAAGTTTGAATCAGGGTAAGCGGCATCGCCGCTGCGAACGAAACGATCAGCGGGCGGTGCTTGAGAGCGTCACGGATTGCGCGCAGCACCTTCTTCATTTCCAGCGGCGGGACCGCGAGCAGCACGATGGCAGCAGCGGCCGCTTGCGTTGCATCCTGAGTGACGGCTACTCCGAAGCGCTGTCGGATCTCGTCGCGCCTCGAGTCCTTGGGCTCGCAAGCAATCAAATTGTTCTTGGCAACGCCAACGGTCAGCAAGCGATCGATGACGGCGCCGCCGATCGCCCCGGCGCCGATGATGCCGATCCGCACACCGCCTAGACTATCCATGAAAGATCCCCTCCGGAAGGACCGCAGAGACAACCGCATTGGGCATATCCACCACATTGCTCACCTTGAGATCGACGGCGACGCTGCATATCACATACGCTTGTTCGCGCGTCCAGCCCCGCTCCTGGAGAAGCTTGATCATCTGGATGACCGCGTTGCGCGTCGCGAGAGTGATGTCGCCGCTCTCGTTCGTGCCGTCATCGCGCACCGGCATGCCCATCGTGGCGATGAATTTCCTCGGCGTTGCCCACTCGGGCTTGGCAAAATACTCCGGGTGCGAGAAGCGTGGCCAGACGATGTTGTTGCGCGCAGCTTCGTCCTTGTGTATGCGAAAGCGTACGGAAACGGTAGCACCCATTTCTATCGCCGTGCCGCAACACTCCGAGTCGCCCTGCGCGAAATGCCCGTCTCCAACGGAGTACAGGGCGCCTTCCACGTTCACGGGAATGAACAATCGGGAGCCCGCGGTCAGCTGCTTCACGTCCGCGTTCCCGCAGTTCTCCCTCGGCGGTATGGTGCGCAAGCCGTGCTCCGCGATCGCCTTGTCCGGGGGAACGGCGCTCCTCGCATCTGCCAGGAAAGCTGTTCCGCCTCGGTTCTTGAGCTCGGCCTCGCGGCTTGCCCAGCGACGCAGCTGCTCGTGTGACGGCGCGACGCCGGCAGTGCCCATGAAGGCGGCGTTCGGTATTCGCACGCCGGGCAACGACGGCGAGGTTGCCCATTCCCGGGTCAAGCCCCAATGCACCAGAAACGGGTGATCAAAGAGGTCGGGCAGAAAGCCCACGCCTGGTACGAACCGTGTCCAGGCGTAGCGCTGCGGAACGATCTCGAGATACTCGATCTCCAGCAGGTCCCCCGGTTTTGCACCTTTGACGTAAACCGGGCCGGTCAGCGGGTGTACGACGTTCGTATCCATGTTGAGAAGGTCGGCCGCGACGACTCCCGGCCGGATCTGACCGTCCGACGACTCGCGAGTCTCGATCACGACTTCTTCCATAGGGTCCGCCTCCAGCACCGGCGGGATATCCGGGTGCCAGCGATTGTGTCCTTTGCCGGGGTCGTCGCTGAGGCGCTTGGTGCGGTCGATCTGAATGCTTTTGGCCATTCGGGCTCCGACTGATCAGATTGGCGCTTCGGCTTCCAGTGTAGGTCGCAGCATAGTCCGCGCTTCGGCAGTTGTCGCTGAAAGGCGACATTTGCCACATATGCATAGCGGAACAATAGGTTTTACTATGCGGACCCTGACGCGAACCGGAGACAGATCATGAACGCGAGAGCACTGCTTGCCCTGACGGCCCTGCTGCTGCTGTCCGCTTGTGCCGCCAACATCCGCGGCACAGTACAACTCGTCGACAGCCGCTCGCAGCCGATTGCGAACGAGAGCCCGAAGGGCGCGGTGGTCAACATGATCAATACGAAGGCGGCGGTCGACCAGGCCTCGGCCTCGGCGTCGGTGGACGAGAAGGGTGAATTCGAGTCGCCCAAGGACAGCATCAAGCCCGGCGTCTACAAGGTGGAAGTGAGCCGCATCGGCTATGAGACCCAGACCGAGACGGTCGAGGTCGGCTCGTTCGGCAAGAAGCTCGAGGTCAAGCTGCGCAAGATCGACGAGGCCAAGCGCAAGTCGATCAAGGGCGCGAGCAGCGACGAGGACAAGATCATCAATCCCGGCGAGGTGAATATCCAGGCACCCGCGATGTGAGCCGGCAATAACCAAAACAGAGGTATCGCCATGAATGCAACCAATCTGCGTCTTCTTTTCGTGCTGCTCGCCGCGTTCTTCCTCGGCGCTTGCAGCGAGCGCGTCGACCTCGAGGTCAAGGCGCGCATCGACGGTCAGCCGGCGGCACAGGCGACGGTCGTCGTGGACCGCGAGGTGCTCGGTGTCACCGACGCCCAGGGCGTGCTCGCGAAGCAGATCCGCAAGAAGGCGGGCGCCGAGATCGACGTCACGGTGAGCAAAGAGATGCCCGGCTACCGCATCGAGCCGTGGAAATCGACGGTCCTCGTGAAGCTGCAGAAGGAGGGCCAGGTCGGCACGTACCGCCTCGATGCCGATCTCAAGGCCATGCGCTACGTGACCATTCGCGTGAGCGAGAAAGACGCGCCGCTGCCCGGGGCGAAGGTCACGGTCGGGGGAGCGGAGGCGGGCGTCACTGATGACAAGGGCGAGATCGTCTACGTCTACCGGCAGCAGCCGGCGAAGGGAGCCGAGTTCAACGTCGCCAAGACCGGCTACAGCGCCTACCGCGCGGTACACCGGTTCGAGCCGGGCCAGGTGATCGAAGTCGCGCTCAACCGCCAGACCGTGGTGGCGATCAAGGCGCTGACCGACGAGTACGGCCGGGCAAGCGGGATGCCGGGGCTCAGCGTGAGCATAGACGGCAATACCGTCGGCAAAACCGACGCGCAAGGCAGCTATACGTATACCTACCGCGGCGCGCTGGGCAAGAAGGCCGTGATCGCGATCGCGGCGCCCGGCTATATCCCCGCGGCGTGGAAGACCACGGTCAAGCTTGAGGGTCAAGTCAACCTGCAGCACTACTTCTACCCGACCACGCCCAAGCCGATCCGCATCGGCATCTACCGCGTCGTCGGCAACACGCCGGGGGTGGACCTGAAGGAGGTCGCAGCCCAGGCCGAGCAGGCGCTAGCGACCCAGCTCTTCAAGTTCCCGGGGTTCCGCGAAGTGCCGGCCGACAAGCTGCAGGCCGAGGTCAAGCAGCGCAAGCTCAGCATCGAACGTATCGTCGCCAAGGGCTGGCAGGACACGCCGCTGCGCGCGAGCGTGGACATGATCGTGATGGGCAGCGTCGCCAAGGACGACGACGGCTACCTGGCCGAGGCGAAATTCCACACCGCGGGCGGCAAGGTCATTTTCTCGGAGATCGCGCGCGCCCGCAGCGCCCGCGGCATCGACGGTGCGGTGCGCGAGATCGTGAACAACGTCATCGAGCGCTTCCCGTTCGAGGGCACGGTGATCGGTGCGGAGGAGGACCGCTATCGCATCAACCTCGGCAGGAACTGGCGCATCGGGCGCGGCACCGAGTTCGCGCTGACCACGCCGAAGTTCGGCGAGGGCGGCAAGGTGTCGGGTTACCGCGAGACCGGCTGGATCGAGGTCAAGCGCGGCGACGACAACAGCTCGCTTGCGGAGGTCGTCACGCTCAAGCAAGGCGAGAAGGTCCAGATCGGCGATCGCGTGGTGCGACGGACCGGGCGCGAAGGCGAGGAGGGCGATCGGCGCACCTACTTCCTGCTCACCGCGAAGGGCGGCGTCGGCACCGACGTCAACCCGCTTGCAGGCGCCAATGTCTACCTGAACGGCGAGTGGAAAGGCGCGACCGGGGCCAACGGCCAGGCGGAGATCCCCCTGCGGCTCGGCCGCAGCTATGCGCTCCTGCTGTACCGCCACGGCTACCAGCAGGTCACCGGGAAGATCAGCGTCGACAAGAGCGGCGAGGCGCGCGAGTTCGTGCTCGCGGCCAACAACGCGCTGTTCAGGGTCGACTCCGAGCCGTCCGCGGCGAGCGTCTACATCGACGACGAGGCGGTCGGCAAGACGCCGCTCGCCGGCGGCAAGCCGGTGACGCTCGGCTTTCACAGCGTGCGCCTGACCTACGGCGAGGACTACCGCGACTTCTTCGAGGTCATGGAGTTCACCAAGAAGGAGGAAGACCGCACCGGCGAGCGCCGCATCGTGCTGCAGAAGGATTTCCTCAAGATCGGCGAGCGAGCGCGCCAGAAGGGCGACATCGACAGCGCCATCAAGGCCTATGCCGCCACCGGCCGCGACCACCCGGATTACGCCGAGGCGCACCGGCGCCTGGGCGAGATCTACCTCGACGACAAGGAGGACTACGACGCCGCGATCGCCGAGTTCGAGGCCGTGCTGGCGCTGCCGGAGAACCAGCAGCTCATCTACAAGCAGTTCGCGTCCACCTTCACCAACCTCGGCCATGCATATTGCGAGAAAGGCAACCGCCTGGTGACGAGCGATCGCGACGCCGCATCCAGCCAGTTCGCCAAGGCGATCAAGGCACTGCAGACCGCCAGGCAGAACACGCGCTTCTTCCCGAGCGCCGAGTACGACGAAGCGGTGCACGACACCTACTACTACACGGCGCTGTCATACCACAAGCTGTACCTGATCACGAAGCAACCCGCGGTGATGAACAGCGCGAGCCTGGCGTGGCGCGAGTACTTCGACTTCTTCCCGAGAAAGCTCGAGGCCAATCCCACCTTCGTGCAGGCCCGCGAGGCGGCGCGCCGCTACCGCGACCAGATCCAGGAACAGTGAACTCGTGCGCTGTTTGCTGGTCTTGTTCGCCGCGGCTGCGCTGCCGGCGTTCGCCGAAGAGCAGGCCGAGCCGGCCGGGGTCGAGCCGCAGTTCGTGCGGCCGCTGGTTCCCATCGCCGCCGGACGCAACGACTCGAACCCCGTTTGGTCGCCCGTCGGCGACCTGCTGGCGTTCGAGCGCTCGCGCGGTGACGACAAGGAGATCGTGATCGTGCGCCTCAACGGCGACATCGTGCAGACCATTCACCAGCAGTCTGCGGCCGCGCCGGGACAGAGCCAGTTCTTTTTCCCGGGGGTCGTGGAGCCGACGAGCTACAACTCCGGCATCAGCTGGTCGCCGGACGGCAAGCGGTTCGTGTTCATGAGCAACGGCGGCGAGGGCAACTACGATTTATACCTGCGCGAGGCCGACGGCCGCATCACCCGCATCACGAGCGACAAGGAGAAGGACGGGCACGGGCACTGGTCGCCGGCACAGGACCGCATCGCGTTCATCTCCGGCCGCAGCGGCAAGGGCGACGTGTATTCGCTCGACCTCGCCGCGAAGACCACGACCCGGCTGACGCTCGGCGAGCAACCCTATCTCTATCCGCAGTGGTCGCCGGACGGCAAGCGCCTCGCGGTCATCCGCGGCAGCAACGAGAACCACGACATTTACGTGCTCGAGCCGGGACGCAGCCCGCCGGTGCCGCCCAAGCCGTTCAGCACCTGGCGCTACGATGATCTGCGTCCGGTGTGGTCGCCGGACGGCAAGCGCCTCGCGTTCTACACGAACTACAACCCGGCCGGCGATCCCAGGGTCTGGGCCATCGTGGTGGTTGCCGCTGACGGGTCCGATCCGACCGAGGGCGAGGCTCTGGCGGCGCGGGTGGTGGCGACCGACGTGGTCCCGGACGTCGAGCGCGGGCCGGCGTGGCTGCCGGACAGCCGCCGCATCGCGTACGTGCGCGACGAAAGACAGGCGTACAACCCGATCTACATCGCCGACGTCGACAGCCGCGCCAGCACGCTCGTGCGCACCGGGACCAAGATGAACCATGACGTCACCTGCTCGCCCGGCGGCCTGCTTGCGTTTCGCGCCCAGGTCGACCAGTGGGACCAGGTGTATGTCGCGAAGCTCAGGGACTGACGCCATGTTGTTCATGGGATGGCTCGCCGTGGCGCTCGCCGTGAGCTTGCCGGCCTACAGCGCCGACGATCCGGTGGCTGCGGCGCTGAAGCTCTACGAGAAGCGCCGCTACGAGCAGGCGGCGCGCCTGCTGGAGGGAGTCAGAGATATCGCCCCCCAGGGGCAGCTCGTGCTCGGCATGATTTACCTGCGCAACGCCGATCTGCACGAAGTACTAGCGCGCACCGCCGCTGCTGCCGAGCTGGACTATCTCGACAAGCTGCTCAACTACAGCAGCGAAGGCCGCAGCCGGTACGCGCGCCTGTACCTCGCCGAGGCGCTGCTCGCGCGCGGAAACGCCCGCGAGGCGGCGCGGCACTTCGAGCAGGTCCGCGCCGACCCGGCGATCGAGAGCCGCTATCAGGCGATCGCGAGTGTCGGCCTCGGCAGCGTCTTGTGGGCACAGCGTGACCCCCAACGGGCACGCAGCCTGTGGGCCCGTGCGGGCGGAGTGGAGGAAATCACGCTCGCGCGCGCCGCGGCCCAGGGCCGCGCCCAGGCCGTGGACGTGAAATCGTTGCGGCGCGTGGCGGACGATGCGGGTAACGCACGCGAGTTGTCGCCGCGTGCGCGGCGCTATCTCATCGAGATCTATCTCGCGGCCGGCGCCCCCGACAAGGCGCTCGCCGTGGCGCAGGCCGCTGACCTGGGAACGGCTTCTTACGTCGAGAGCTTCAAAGCCGCCAAGGGGACCGCCAAGAGCATCTCCTTCTACGATCTCGCGCTGCTGACGGACCTGGCGCAGCTTTATCGCGAGCTCGCGCGCCGCCAGCTCGAGCAGGCCGCCGCCGACGCGCGCATGAAGCCGAGCGCGGAATACTATCTTGCCGAGGCATTGAACGCTCTGGGCAGCAACGATGAGGCGCTCGCGTTCGTGCAGGCCTTCCTCGCCCGGCCGCAGGCGCCGGCGCAGTACCGCGAGCGCGCGCGGGCACGCCAGGCGCTGATCGCCCACCGCCAGGGCCGGGGCGCCGAGGCGGAGAGCGCCTGGACCGCGATGGCGGAGGGCAGCAGCGACCCGGAGGTGCTGGCCGACATCGTGCTCGGCTGCGCCGACGCCCAGGCCCAGTGCGCCAAGGTGCTGGCGCGCGCCGGCCAGGTGATCGAAGCGGGTGATGCACGGCGCTACCGGCGGCTCAACTTCGCGCTCGGCAGCTACTATCTGCGGAAGAAGGACTACGCGCGCGCCATCGCCTACATGGAGGCCGGGCGCGACAAGAGCAACAAGAACAAGATCGAGGCCAACGACCCGGAAATGCTCGCCGGTCTGGCCGAGGCCTACTATCGGATCAAGAAGTTCTCCGAGGGTCTCGAGATCTTTTTCGAGATGAGCAAGGAGTTCCCCGTGGTGCGCCAGATCCAGGAGGCGATGCAGGGCGTGTACTCGATGGAGCAGCGCAGCGCCGGCGACGTACGGATACTTTGAGAAGCGACACAAGGAGGTCTCCCATGAAACGATTCCTTAGCTTCGCTCTGCTGGCCCTCGCGACGTGCGCCGCCGCGCACGCCGCGCCGAAGAACGACGGGCGCCCCGACGGCGGCCTGCTCAACTACAGCGAGTTCGGCCGGACCGCGACCGTCGACCCGATCACCAGCAACGAGACGATCT
>DATILQ010000041.1:0-11434 GCA_035476235.1 Burkholderiales bacterium | reverse complement strand
GTGGCTGCGGCAGCAGAGTACATCGCGAAGAATGCGAATTCCTCGAAGGTTCTTCTTTACGGTTCCTCTTCGGGCGCGCTGAGGGCGGGGCTTTTCGCGCAGCGCCATCCCGAGCGCGTGCAGCGGGTAGCGCTCGATGCGCTGGTGTGGACCGGCGAAGGCAGCCCGACGCTAGCGGAGCGCCGCAAGCGCCTGCCGCAGCTCCGCGCGGGCAACCGCAGGCCGATCGACCGCGATTTCGTGCGCAGCATCTTCACGCGCGACCACCCCGGCACGAGCGACCTGACGGTCGTGGAGGCATTCGCCGATGCGGTGCTGGCCCTCGACACCTCCGTGCCGACCGGCACCTATATCGATATGTCGGCGAATCTGCCGGTGCTCGACCCGGAGCGCATTACGGTGCCGACGCTCATCATGCGGGGACAGTGGGACGGCATCGCTTCATTCCAGGACCTGTCCAGTTTCTTCGCCAAGCTGCCTAACCCGGACAAGCAGCTCGTCGTCATGCCGGGCATCGCGCACACCAGCACGCGCTCGAAGAACTGGCGGCTGGTCTATCACCTGCTCGACAGCTATTTCAGCCAGCCCGCGCCCGTCTACACCGGATGACAAGAGCAGAGAAGAAACCGGCGTCGCCATGAGAACGCTTGCTGCTCTTGCACTTTTCTTCATGGTGGCGTTCGCTGCCCACGCCCAAACCATAGAAGGATTCTGGCAAGACGCGGCCCGTCGCATTCTGTTTGACCGCGCTGCCCCTCCGTCTTACGCGTATGGCCGGTGGAACACGCTGGATCCGCAGCAGACCTATCCCGCAGCAAAGCAGATCCGCAAATCGGACAAGGGCTTCGAGCTGATCGATCTGCTTTACGATCAAGAGGAAGTCATCAAGGTCGTGCGCGCAGACGATAACAGTATCGAATTCGTGCGCACCAGCACTTTCACCGGCTGCTCGATGCACCACTCATGCGTTCAGCAGGTAGATGAGATGCTGTGTTCGCTCGAAAACAGTTGCCGCGGGATCGTCGATTGGCGCGGCGAGGAGCGTTACGTGCGGCGAGCGAGCTGCGAGCGCGACGGGCGCCGCCAGGCGCAGGGCATCCCGGTGAGATGCCGGTAGCCGCAATCGCGTATGCGCTGATCTCGGCGGCGCTGTTCGGCGCCAGCACACCGTTCGCCAAACTATTGCTAGGCGAATTGCCGCCGCTGCTGCTCGCCGGGCTTTTGTATCTCGGCAGCGGACTGGGGCTTCTCGCGTGGATCGCAGTGAGGCCTGCCGCGAACCGCGCCGTGCTGGCTCGGTCCGAATGGCCCTGGCTGGGCGCCGCCATCGTCACGGGCGGCGTCATCGCGCCGGCGTTGCTCATGTTCGGCCTCGCGCGCACCGATGGCGCAACGGCGTCCCTGCTGCTCAATCTGGAAGCCGCGCTCACGGCAGCGATCGCCTGGATTGCCTTTCGTGAAAACGTCGACCGGCGCGTGCTGATCGGCATGCTGGCGATCGTGGCTGGCGGCGTGGTGCTTTCATGGGAACAGGCGCCGCGTGGCGGCGGCATCGCGGGACCGCTGCTCGTTGCGGGGGCTTGCCTCGGATGGGCGCTCGACAACAACTTCACGCGGCGCGTCTCCGGCGGCGATGCGGCGACGATCGCCTGCCTCAAAGGGTTGATCGCCGGCGCCGCCAATCTTGCCTTGGCATTGGCCCAGGGCGCGGTGTTGCCGCGGGCAGGTGCGATCGCCGCAGCCGGCGTGGTGGGTCTCTTCGGTTATGGCATCAGCCTTGCGCTCTTCATCGTCGCGCTGCGCGGGCTCGGCACCGCACGCACATCGGCGTACTTTTCCATCGCGCCTTTCTTCGGAGCCGCGGTCGCCCTCGCGGTGCTAGGCGAGCACGCCACGGTGCCGTTCTGGGTCGCCGCGACGTTGATGGCGCTCGGCGTGTGGCTCCATGTCACTGAGCGGCACGAGCACCGGCACGTCCACGGGCCGCTCGAGCATGCCCATGTCCACGTGCACGATGAGCATCATCAGCACGAACACGATTTCGGTTTGGACGGCGGCGAGCCCCACAGCCATCCGCATCGCCACTCGCCCATGGTGCACAGCCACCCGCACTACCCCGACCTGCATCACAGGCACGAGCACTAGGCGCGAGGCTCCGCGCGGCGGAAGGCCGCGAACAGCGCGAGGTCGTAGGCGGTCTTCAGAATGCCGCAGATCACTAGGGGAGCGGCCATGGCTCCGGCAGCGAACATGGCGCCGGTCAACGACGGACTGAGCGCGGAGGCGAGGCTGCGCGGCACCGCGGTGAAGCTCGCCGCCGCGGGGCGTTCCTCGGGCGTAACCACCGTCATCACGAAAGCGCTGCGCGCGGGGACGTCCATCTGCGAGAGCGCGCTGCGCGCAAGCAGCAGCCCGAGCGCGAGCTCGAGCGTGGGCGCGAGCGCAGCGCCGATCAGGCACAGGTTCGCCGGGATATGCGTGAACACCATGGTGTTGACGAGCCCAATGCGCCGCGCGATTCGCGGCGCCGCGAGCTGCGACGCTGCGCTGAGCAAGCCGGTCCAGAAGAAGAAAGCCCCCGCGGCGGTCAGCGACATGCCGAAGCGCTCGAACAGCCACAGCGCAAGCAGCGAGTTCACGATCAGGCCGCCGGCGAACGAGTCCAGGCTGAACAGGCCGGCAAGCCGCCACACGATGCTGCGCGACGGGCCGAGTGCTGTTGCGGGTTTTGTTTCCTCTACGTGCGCGTCGGGAAGTCGCAGATACAAGGCCCATACCGCGATGCCGACCGCGCCGTAGAGCACGAACATCGCCCGCAGAGCTTCGAGCATCGACAAGGCGCCGCGCGCGGCGAGCCATTCCGGCACCGCCGCGGCGAGCGCGCCGACGGCGCCGAACAGCGAGCCGGCGAAGCTGTAGCGGGCGAACACCGACGTGCGCGCATCCGCCGGCGCTGCGGCGGCGAGCAGCGTGTGGTCGAGCGGCAAAAAGACGCTCACGTCGCCGCTGCTCGGGTTGAGCGTGCCGACGAACGCCACGAGGAGCAGCGGCCACAGGGAAGAAAGGCCCGCGAAAGCCAGCCCCGTCGCCGCCATGAGAAGCGAGGTGCCGAGCAGCAGACGGCGGATGGAAAAGCGATGCCCCCAGCGCCCGACCGCGAGCGTCGCCAGGGCCGAGCCGAGCAGCGTCGCGGTGCTGACGAACCCGACTTCGAGCTGGCCAAGGCCGAGCCCCAGCAGGTAGGCGGGCAGCAGCACGGCGATGAAGCCGTCGGCGAAGGCGCGCAGCGCCCGCGCCGCGAGCACGCGGCGAATCATCATTATTTCGAGCCGTAGCTGAAGTCGTCGAAGGCAGTGACGCTGTCCGCCTTGGTCCACATGCCGACGGCGCCCGGCCCGGCAATGTGGTGGTCGTCGAATTCGATGTACGTCTTGCCGTTCAACGCCACGCGAATTCGCCGCCCGGAGAATTCCACCCGCAGGGTGTGCCATTTATTCGCCGGCACCGGGGCATCGACGTACTTCAGGGTGCGGCGGCGTCCGGCCTCGGTGTAGTAGAGCGATACGTTGTTCTCCAGCGCATTCGCGCGCGCGACGTAGTAGTTGTCGCCGTCCTTCCAGCGCCAGACCACCCCGCCCGCCCGATCCTCGGTCCCGGCGAGGGCCTTGAACTTCACCTCCACGAACCCGTCCTCGATGGAAGTCTTGTGCCGAACGCACCAGGGAAAGGTTCCCGCGCCCGACTGCTTCAGGACGTTCGGCTTGCTCGGCGCCGAAGCGTCGCTCTCGACCGTCCAGCGCGGCGTGCCGCGGCCGGTGACGCCCTCCACCCACGAATCGGGAAGCGACCCGACCGCGTCCGTATCGAAGCTGATGGTTTCCGCGTAGGAAGAATGCATGAAGACCCCCGTCGCCAAAAGTAGGGCGAGCGGCCATTTAAGGGAGTAAAAGCGGAGGGAGTGAAAATGGCGTGCGCCCATGTGCTCTCCTTGGCAGAGCTTGGACGCGGTAGGCGTCTTACGCGGGGAGTCTGCTACGCCCCCGAGGTGTGAATTCTAGGTACCATGCCGGCTCGATGTCAAAGCCCCTTTCCCGCGGGGTGCACCACCTTGCGCTGAACACCGACGACATGAAGATGACGCTGGATTTCTACCTGCGCGTCCTCGGCATGCCGCTGGTGCACGCGCTCAAGGTCCCGCCGGGCCTGGGGACCGGCCCCGGCAACCGCGGCAACCCGCCGTTCGAGAACATCCGCCACTACTTTCTCGATGCGGGCGGCGATTCGCTGCTCGCCTTCTTCGAGATGCCGAAAGGCGCGAAGCCGAAAGGCGACCGCGACGCGATCGGCGCGATGCAGCATGTGTCCTTCGCCGTCAGCGAAGAAAAATTCAGGCAGCTTAGAAACAACCTGGAGAACGCGAAGCTGCGCTATCTCGGCCCGGTCGATATCGGCTGCGACACCTGGTCGATCTACGTGTTCGACCCGAACGGCATCCGCCTGGAGTTCTCGCACCAGAAGGAGAGCGAGCCGCGGGTCGTCGAGCGCTGGCGCCAGACCCAGGGCGAGGCGCTCGCCGAGCTGCGCACCCTGACCGACGACCAGGCATGGCTCGAAACCGTGGTCGCGCACCTGCCCGAGCGCCGCCAGGCCGGGAAATCCATCATCTCACGGAGGCAAAATGGACAAGCGAGACCACAAGCAGCGCTACGACGCCGGCCTGAAAACGCGTCGCGACGTGCTCGGCGCGGAGTGGGTCGACAAGGCGATGGCCGGGGTTGACGACTTCAACCGCGAGTTCACCGAGCTGCTCAACACCTACTGCTGGAACGACGTCTGGAACCGGCCCGGGCTGCCGCGCAAGATGCGCTCGGTGCTCAACCTCGGCATGCTGACCGCGCTCGGCAAGGAGCATGAGCTGAAGCTCCATCTCAACGGCGCCCTGAACAACGGCTTGACGAAGGCCGAGATCAAGGAGGTTCTGCTGCAGACCGCGATCTACTGCGGCGTGCCCGCCGCCGTGGTGGCATTCCGCTGCGCCAGGGAAGTGTTCAAAGACCGCAAGGCGTGAGAACAGTAGCTTTCATCGGGCTCGGCCGCATGGGGCAACCCATGGCGGCCAATCTGGCGAAGGAGGGCTTCGCCGTGCGCTCCTTCGACCTGAACGGCACCGGCAGCTCTTCTTCCGTGCGGGACGCGGCCGCCGGCGCGGAGCTCATGATCACCATGCTGCCCGACGGCAAGGCGGTGCGCGAAGCCGTGCTCGAGGCGCTCCCCGCTCTGAGCAGCGGCGCGGTGGTCGTCGATATGAGCTCGTCGGATCCGGCCGCCACGCGCGCGCTCGGCACGGTGCTCGCCGCGCGCGGCATCGAGCTGGTCGATGCGCCGGTGTCGGGCGCGGTGCCGAAGGCGATCGACGGCACGCTCACCATCATGGCCGGCGGTGACGCCGCGACGCTGAAACGGATAACTCCCCTTCTTCAAAAGATGGGCGACCGCGTATTCCACGTCGGGCCGCTCGGCGCCGGCCACGCGGTGAAGGCGCTGAACAATTACCTGGGCGCCGCGGGCACGCTGGCCGGGTTCGAGGCGCTGCTCGTCGCGCGCGCGTACGGCCTGGATCCGAAGCCGATGCTGGAGGCGATCAACGCTTCCACCGGGCGCAACAGCGCCACCGAGCGCAAGATCCCGCAACAGGTGCTGACCGGGGCCTTCGCCTCCGGGTTCAGGCTGGCGCTGATGGTGAAGGACGTCGGCATCGCCGCGCGCCTCGCGCGCGACCTCGGGATCGATGCGCCTTATCTGCGGGAAACTCTGAAATTATGGCGCGACGCGGAGCGTTGCCTGCCGGCGCAAGCCGACCACACCCGGGCTTACGAGTACCTCAAGCGGCGTTCCGGACCGGAGCGCCGAAAGCCTGCTCCATCTCGCGGCGCGCGCGCACGGCGCTCGAGGCTGCGTCGATCGCCACGTCGCTCCACCTGAGCGGCTGACCCGCGGCGACCGGCCGCAGCAGCTTGCAGCCGTGCGCCAGGCCGAGCGGCAGGCAGCCCTGCGCGAGCGAACCCGCCGCCGGCATCAATCGGCCGACCACGGTATAGCCGCCCTCGCCGTCGAGAATTTCGCCGGCAAGCAGGTTTTTCTTGGCCACCGCGACGGCGTCGGCCCGCCAGCCGGTGGGGCAGCCGGTCGGCTCGCCGCGCAAGCCGACCGACGCTACCGAAATTCCCACCTCGAGGCCGATCAGGTGCCAGCGCTTGTACATGCAGGCGTAGCGCCCCGAGGCGTCTGTTTTCACCCCGTACTCCATGAAGCAGCGCCGGATGTACTCGCTTTCGCCTTCGAACACCACGAACACGCCAAAGCGGATGTCGTAGGGGATTTCCGCGCCGTCCCTTCGTAACGAGGAGATGACTTCGACCTGCCCCTTGTGGTGAAGCACTCCGCCTTCCTGCCGGGGTCGCATCAGCGCAGGAATCTCATCGACCGACCCGGGCGGGTAAAGCAGCCCCTCGGGCGCAGGCGTGAGGCCGGTCGCGTTGCACACCGCGGTGGTCTCCAAGGAGGGCTTCGAGCCGTCGAGGAAGGAATTGAACATCTTCGGGTTGAGGCCGCCAAGCTTCGCCTGCTCCGGCGTGAGCCCGTAATGGCCCCATACCGTCTCGGGCGTCGACTGCGCGAAATGCGGCAGCCACTTGTGCCCGCGCCCCGCCGCCACCACCGGAAAGCCGGCGGCTCGCGCCCAGTCGACGAGATCGCAGATGATCGCCGGCTGGTCGCCATAGGCAAGGCTGTAGACGACGCCTGCCTCCGCCGCCTTCTTCGCGAGCAGCGGCCCGCAGAAGGCGTCGGCCTCGACCGTCACCATCACGACGTGCTTGCCGCTCCTGAACGCGGCGAGCGCGTGCTCGACCGCGGCGAGCGGGTTGCCGGTCGATTCGATAATGATGTCGACTCCGGGATGCGCGACCAGCGCCTGCCAGTCGTCCGACACATGGGTGCGGTTTTCCTTGAGCGCTTTCTCCAGGGAAGGAGCGCTGTACCGCGAGGGCTCCCAGCCGACGCGTTGCAAATTTTCCTTCGCGCTGGCAGGCGACAGGTCGGCGATGCCGACAAGATGCACTCCGGGGGTTCGCGGCACCTGCGCGATGTACATGGCGCCGAACTTTCCGGCGCCGATGACGCCGATGCGAAGAGGGTTCTGCTCTCTTTGCTTCAGTTTCGCGTAGAGATTCACGTCAACTCCAAAAACAGGGACAGACCACGTTTTTTCGACATGCGAAAAATGGTGGTCTGTCCCTGATTAGTCGCTGATTAGTCGTTACGCCGCTTTGAGAACGCCTTGCAGCTCTTCCTGCGGCGTGCCGTCCTTCCAGGGCAGCGGAACGTCGTAGGGCTTCAGCAGGCAATCGTCCGGCAGGCACTGCAGCGGCGTGAAGTCGCGGTGCGCGATGTAGCCTGGCCGCTTGAACCGCCGGATGTGGTTCGACACCGCGCAGAGCGACAGATAGACGCTGACGCGGTTCCACGGCGACAGGTTCGAGCTCGAGGCATGCACCAGGCAGCCGTGGAACAGGATCATCGAGCCGGCGCGGCCTTTCGGCGCCACGAGGCCGCCGCGCGCCACGAGCTTGGCGATGGTGTCGTGATTGATGGTCCACAGCGGATAGCTGGTGGTCGAGGTGTCGTGCGCGGCGTCGAGCACGCCCAGCTTGTGGCTGCCCGGGATGAGCATCAGCGCGCCGTTGAACTCGTTCACCTCGTCCAGGAAGATCGCCACGTTCATTGCGCGCGCCTCCGGCATCTGGTCGTCGTTGACCCAGGTGCCGTAATCCTGGTGCCATTGCCAGACATCGCCGTCGAAGGCCGCCTTGCCGTTGATCTTGAACTGGTGCATGTACACGTCTTCGCCGAACAGCTGCCTGATCGGCTCGACCATGCGGGGATGGCGCGCGAGCTTGGCGAACGGGTAGCTGTACAGGTGCGCGGCAAAATTGGTGCGCACGACGTCGCCGCTTTTCTCGCGCACGTTCTCAGGGCGCCGCTGCGCGTAGAGCGCCGGAACCTCGTCGGTCAGGACCTTGATCTCTTCGGGCGTGAACAGGCCCGGGAAGAACAGATAGCCGTCGGCGTCGAACTGCTGGAGCTGTTGGGCTGAGAGTTTCATGGACCGCCTCCTTCAACTAGTATAAATCCATGTCCGCCAAAGGAGGCTCAGTGGCTCTTCTTCGAGCCCGACGCCGCGGATTGATCTTCAATCTGGAAGAACACCTCGTCGCCGCGGATCAGACCGAGCTCCGCGCGCGCGCGCTCTTCGATCGCCTCGGTGCCCTGCTTCAGGTCGCGAACCTCGGCGGTGAGCACCGCGTTGCGGCCCTCCAGCTGAAGATTCCTCGCCCTTTCGACTTCCAGCCGGCTCTCCAGGCGCCACGCGGTCAGCCAGCCGCCCTTGCCCAGCCACAGCGGGTACTGGATCAGCACGATCAGCGCACCGAGGATGCCGGCGAGGAGTCTCATCTGAGGTGGGCGAACGCCTCCCGGCCGGGGTAGGAGACCGAGTCGCCGAGGTCTTCCTCGATGCGCAGCAGCTGGTTGTACTTCGCGACGCGCTCGGAGCGCGACAGCGACCCGGTCTTGATCTGCAGCGCATTCGTTCCGACGGCGATGTCGGCGATGGTGGTGTCCTCGGTCTCCCCCGAGCGGTGCGAGATGACGGTGGCGTAGGCGGCGCGCTTGGCGAGCTCGATCGCCGAGAACGTCTCGGTGAGCGTGCCGATCTGGTTGAGCTTGATGAGGATCGAGTTGGCGACGCCCTGCCGGATGCCCTCGCGCAGCAGCCGCGTATCGGTGACGAACAGGTCGTCGCCGACCAGCTGCAGCTTCCTGCCCAGGCGCGTGCTGAGGATCTTCCAGCCTTCCCAGTCATTCTCGGCCATGCCGTCCTCGATCGACACGATCGGGTAGCGCTCGGCGAGCCCGGCCAGGTAGTCGCTGAACTCCCCCGCGGTGAAGTTCTTCTTTTCCGATTCGAGGAGGTAGCGGCCGTCGCGGAAGAACTCGCTCGCCGCGCAGTCGAGCGCCAGCATCACGTCGCGGCCCGCGCCGTAGCCCGCGCTGCCGATGGCCTCGACGATCAGCTCGATCGCCGCCGCGTGCGTCGGCAGCTCGGGCGCGAAGCCGCCCTCGTCGCCAACCGCGGTGGACAGGCCTCGCGCAGAGACCAGCGATTTCAGCTTTTGAAAAATCTCCGCTCCGCAGCGCAGCGCCTCCCGGAAAGACTGGAAGCCCACCGGAACGATCATGAACTCCTGCAGGTCGAGGTTGTTGTTGGCGTGCGCGCCGCCGTTGATCACGTTCATCATCGGCACCGGCATGCGCATCGCGCCGGAGCCGCCGAGGTAGCGGTACAGCGGCAGGCCCGACTCTTCGGCCGCCGCCCGGGCGGTCGCCATCGACACGGCGAGAAGCGCATTCGCGCCGAGGCGGGACTTGTTCTCGCTGCCGTCGAGCTCGATCAGCGTCTTGTCGATGAACGCCTGCTCGGAGGCATCGAGCCCGACGATGGTCTCGGAAATTTCCGTGTTGACGTTCTCGACTGCCTTCAGCACGCCCTTGCCGCCGTAGCGCTGCCGGTCGCCGTCGCGCAGCTCGACCGCCTCGCGGCTGCCGGTCGAGGCGCCCGCAGGCACCGCGGCGCGGCCCATCACCCCCGACTCGAGCAGCACGTCCGCCTCGATCGTCGGGTTGCCCCGCGAGTCGAGAATTTCCCTTGCGACTACGTCGACGATGGAGCTCATGTCTTTTTCACCTTCTCCTCCGCAAAGCCCTTCCTTTTCACCATTCGATCGATCTCGACCAGCGTCTCGAGCAGGCCCTGCATCAGGCCCAGAGGCCAGGCGTTCGGCCCGTCGGAGAGCGCCTTCTCCGGCTGGGGATGCGTCTCCATGAACAGCCCGGCGATGCCGGCGGCCACCGCGGCGCGTGCCAGCACCGGGATGAACTCGCGCTCGCCGCCCGAAGCGGCGCCCTGCCCGCCGGGCAGCTGCACTGAATGGGTGGCGTCGAATACCACCGGGCAGCCGGTGTCGCGCATGATGGCGAGCGAGCGCATGTCGGAAACCAGGTTGCCGTAGCCGAAGGAGAAGCCTCGCTCGCAGACGAGAATATTTTCTTGTTTGGAAGCTTCTCGTGCTTTGTCGACGACGTTCTTCATCTCCTGCGGCGAGAGGAACTGGCCTTTCTTGATGTTCACCGGCCGGCCGGCCGAAGCCACGGCATGGATGAAATCCGTCTGGCGGCAGAGGAACGCCGGGGTCTGCAGCACGTCGACCACTGCGGCGGCCGGTTTCACCTCCGCCTCGGTATGCACGTCGGTCAATACGGGAATGCCGATCTGGCTCTTCACATCCGCAAGTATCTTCAGACCGGCCTCCATGCCCAGGCCGCGAAACGACTGCCCCGAGCTGCGGTTCGCCTTGTCGTACGACGACTTGAAGACCAGCGCAATGCCGAGCGGCCGGCAGATCTCCTTGAGGCGCCCGGCGGTGTCGATCTGCAGCTGGCGCGACTCGACGACGCAGGGACCCGCGATGAGAAAAAGCGGTTTATCCAAACCGACTTCGAAACCACAGAGTTTCACGCCGCGACGACCGACAGCGTGCCGCCCGGACGCTTCGCGCTGGCGCGGTGCTTGAGTGCGGCGGCAACGAAAGCCTTGAACAGGGGGTGGCCGGCCCGCGGCGTCGAGGTGAACTCCGGGTGGAACTGCACGCCGACGAAGAACGGATGGCCGGGGATTTCCATCATCTCCGGCAGCTTCTCGCTCGGCGTGCGGGCCGACACCTTGTAGCCCTTCGCCTCGAGCTGCGGCACGTAGATGTTGTTGACCTCGTAGCGGTGACGATGTCTCTCGTTTACTTCCAGGCCATAAATTGAAGCCGCGAGGGTGCCCGGCTCGACCGGGCAGCGCTGCGCGCCCAGGCGCATCGTGCCGCCCAAGTCGGACTTGTCGGTCCTCCTCTCGATGCGGCCGGTGCGGTCGAGCCACTCGGTGATCAGCGCCACCACCGGGTGCGGCGTGTCCGGGTCGAACTCCGTGCTGTTGGCGCCGGCCAGGCCGCAGACATTGCGCGCGAACTCGATCGTCGCCAGCTGCATGCCCAGGCAGATGCCGAGGTACGGAATGCCGTTCTCGCGCGCGTAGCGGATGGCGCGCATCTTGCCCTCGGTACCGCGCTTGCCGAAGCCGCCGGGCACCAGGATCGCGTCCATCTTCTCCAGCTGGGCGACGCCGCCTTTCTCCAGCTCCTCGGAATCGAGGTAGTGGATGTTCACCTTGGAGCGGGTATGGATGCCGGCGTGCTTGAGCGCCTCGTTGAGCGACTTGTACGAGTCCTGCAGGTCGACGTACTTGCCGACGAAGGCGATGTCGACCTCG